>NZ_JAPKFM010000015.1:0-128366 GCF_026262595.1 Gordonia aquimaris
GGGACAAAATGTCCCACGGGCCGCTGTATCCTCTCGATCTGTAGTACCAACCGGCGATTTTTGCGCGGTTGGTACTACGAGATCGGGCAGGGAGGTCTTACTTGACCGAAACCGAAGCACCGGCCTCTTCGAGCTTGGCCTTGGCAGCGTCGGCGGCTTCCTTGTCGACCTTCTCCAGGAGAGCCTTCGGAGCGCCCTCGACGAGGTCCTTGGCTTCCTTCAGGCCCAGGCCGGAGACGATCTCACGGACCACCTTGATGACCTGGATCTTCTTGTCGCCCGCGCCCTCGAGCACAACGTCGAACTCGTCCTGCTCGGCGGCAGCCTCAGCGGCACCACCGGCAGCCGGGGCACCGGCAGCGGCGACGGCGACCGGAGCCGCAGCGGTGACCTCGAAGACCTCTTCGAACTTCTTCACGAAATCGCTGAGCTCCAGCAGGGTCAGTTCCTTGAACTGATCGATGAGCTCGTCAGCGGTGAGCTTCGCCATGGTGGCGTCCTTCCTGTCAGTCCCCGTACGGGGGTTGGTTCATCCCCGTACGGATCGGGGATTGCTTGTGTGCAGCGGGGCCGAACTATTCGGTCTCGCCGGCTTCGTTCTTCTTCTCCTGCAGAGCAGCGGCAAGACGCGCCACCTGCGAGGCCGGCTGGTTGAACAGTCCGGCGGCCTTTGCCAAGTTGCCCTTCATGGCACCGGCGAGCTTGGCCAACAGCACCTCTCGGGTCTCCAGGTCGGCGATCTGTTCGATCTCGCCGATGGACAGCGCACGGCCGTCCATGTACCCGCCCTTGACCACGAGTGCTTTGTTGTCCTTGGCGAAGTTCTTGATCGCCTTTGCGGCCGTCACCGGCTCGCCTTCGATGAAGGCGATGGCGGTCGGACCGCTGAACAGCTCGTCGAGTCCCTCCACGCCCGCTTCGGCAGCGGCACGCTTCACGAGGGTGTTCTTGGCGACGGAGTAGGTTGCGCCCTCACCGAGCGAACGTCGCAGTTCGGTGATCTGGCTGACGGACAGACCACGGTATTCCGTGACCACCGCTGCCGATGAGCCCTTGAACTGCTCGGCGATCTCCGCAACAGCGGCGACCTTTTCGGACTTGGCCATACTTCGCCTCCTCTCTCATCACTAGAGTTGGGTTCAGACCCAACCGGAGCCGAAGAGGCGGGAAAGATTGTCGTGCAGATACGACAAACGCCCCGGCACGCAGAGGTCCGGGGCGTGAATCGGCGCACGTTGGCACCGTCATTCCTCGTTCTCCCTGCGTGGGCCGCCGACCCTGTCGCCACCACGGTGACGTGAGCCGGACCTTCGATCGGGAGTACCCGATGACCGACGGTCTCTGGTTGAACCGATACGGCACACGGTTGTGTGCCACACCAAGCGAGTAGGTTACCCGACTGTGGTCGATGCATCCAAATCCAACGGCGCAGGCAGGCCCCACGAGCCGACCGAGGCCACCGCGAATGGCCGGGCGGGCACCGCCGCCGAGGCAATCGGAGCCCGCCACCTGAAACGATTCGCGTGTCTTCCCGGCACCCGGCTGGCTGCGATCGCCTGGCCGTCGTCGATGTTCCCAGGTGCGCTGGGGCGATGGCATTACTGGTGGCAGGCGCACCTCGTCGACCTGCTCGTCGATGCGGCCATCCACCGCCCCACGGCCCTCGCCGACGACGCGCAACGCCTGCTGCGCGGCATCGTCGCGCGAAACTTCGGTCGATGGACCAACAACTACTTCGACGACATGGCCTGGCTCGGCCTCGCACTCGAGCGCGCGGATCGTCATCTGGGGGTGTCTCGCGACGCGGCCCTTCGCACCCTGACGTCGCGCGTGTACGACGCGTGGGTGCCACACCTCGGTGGCGGCATCCCGTGGCGCACGATGGACCTGTTCTTCAATGCCCCGGCCAACGGGCCGGCCGCCATCCTGCTGGCCCGTACGGGACATGTCGACCGGGCCGTCGAGATGGCCGACTGGATGGATGTCAACCTCGTCGACGACACCACCGGGCTGATCCTCGACGGCGTTCACCCCGCGCTGGCCGACAGCCCCCGCCGTCTGGTGCCCGACGTCTACACCTATTGCCAGGGCGTGGTGCTGGGTAGCGAACTGGAGCTGCTGCGCCGCACCGGCGACGCGGTGCATCGCGAGCGGCTCGACCGCCTGCTGCATGCCGTCGAGAACCACGTGTGCGACGACGGGGTAATCCCCGGCGCCGGCGGCGGGGACGGCGGACTGTTCGCCGGCATCCTCGCCCGCAATCTCGCGTTGATCGCCACCGATCTGCCGGATTCCGCCGACGGCGACGCAATCCGCTCGCGGGCCGCAGCGATCGTGACCACCAGCGCCGCGGCCGCCTGGACGCACCGCCACGACACCGATCAGGGCCCGGTATTCGGCCCCGACTGGCGTCAGCAGGCCCACCCGCCACGCGATGAGGGACGAAAATCGCAGTTCAGCGCCGGATCGGTACGGTCGTCGCAGATTCCGGAACGTGACCTGTCGGTGCAGCTGTCGGGCTGGATGGTCCTCGAGGCGGCGGCAGCGGTGACACTCAACGCATCCGAGCATGATGAAACCGACGCACCCTAGTTAGCGATCCGATATCAGCGCTGAGCTATTCTCGTCCGGCGAGGTGACGAACGCCACACCAGTGGTGTGGGTCTCACCTCGTCGTTCGGCACACAGCAGGTGTCGACGACGAGCAGGCGATGATGCCCGCGGGACATCGGGGGTGCATCACGCCGGAGGCAGGGTGATGCACCATGACGTACCGGTTGGACCAGCCAGAACAGACCGTACAACCGGCGCGGCCCCGGACCGGGCGGCTCGGGGCACCGCATTTCGGTTCCCTTCCGCTCGGCGATCCCACGGGTGGCGCCGACGCCATCCGGTGGCGTGAGCAGGTTGACGGGAAGCCTCTCTATCCGCGGGTGTCCATCCGGCGCGACGTCGTGCTCACCATGTCCGACGGAGTCCGGCTGCGGGCAACCGTCGTGCGTCCGGCCAACCGCTTCGGTCAGACCGTGCTGACCCCGTATCCGGCTGTCATCAACATCAACCCCTACAACCGGCTGGCCGTCGACGCCCTCGACCACACGCTGCACGCCCCGCTGCTCGGCAAGGCGCTGCGCACCGCGTCGGCCTCCATCGACGCCGGCGGGACTGGCCTGGAAGGGCTGACCACCCTCACCAAGACGCTGTCCGGCGGCGTCTTCGACGTCTTCGGCATCAACCGCAACCTGGTGCGTAGCGGCTACGTCCAGGTCATCGTCGACGTCCGTGGCACCGGCGCCAGCCAGGGCAAGTGGCAGATCCTGGGTGAGCGCGAACAACAGGATTCGGTGGAGATCATCGACTGGACATCTGAGCAGGACTGGTGCGACGGCACCGTCGGCCTCGCCGGATGGTCGTACTCGGCGATCAACTCGTTGCAGGCCGCCGACAAACGCCCCGCCGCGTTGAAGGCCGTCTTCGCCGTGGAGGGCTGCGACGACATCGTCCGCGACATCTACATCACCGGCGGCATGCCGTCGGCGTTCATCCCGACCTGGTTGTCGGCGGTGAACCTGCTCAAATGGGTGCCCAATCCATCGAGTCCCATCCGCGACCTCCTGCGCGGCGACACCGCGCGATGGGCGCGCGACCGCATCAAGTCACCGGCCACCGAGATCGGATCGCTACTGTGGGGATTCCTCACCGCCCGCGACGACCGCATCTTCGACGATCCCTACTTCGACGAACGCGATCCGCAGGTCGACCGCATCGAGGTGCCCACCTTCACCGTCGGCGCCTGGCACGACCTGTTCGGACGCAGCGCAACCGGGATCTATGAACGGCTACAGATGGAGCCGGGCCGCAAGCAGATGCTGGTCGGCGACGGCTACCACCTCGACGTCGGATCGGGCTATGGCGGCAAGAGCTCGCCACCACGGCTCGACGTCCTCGAACGCGCCTGGTTCGACCGGTGGCTGAAGGGACACCGCAACGGGGTCGAGTACTACGGCCCGGTGACCATGCTGCAGCAGGGCGGTTCGTGGACCTCCGGGCACAGTTTCCCGCGGGCCGGGGTGCGCACGCAGCGTCTCTACCTGCACAACAGTCCGTCGGGCTCGGCCGAGCATGCAGTGCACGACGGCACGCTGAGCCACGAACCCGTCGACCATCTCACGTCGCTGCACGTGCGCGCCGACATCCGTGGCGCGATGTCGCGGGACATGACCCAGGTGACCGCGGGCGCGGCGATGGCGTTGGGACCGACGTTCACCGTCGATGCCCGGTATCAGGAACGCGGCGGGCTCTCGTTCAGCACCGAGCCGGTCGCCGAACCCACCACTATCAGCGGACCGATGAACCTGCGGCTCAACGTGGCCACCACCGCCCACGAGGCGATCTGGGCGGTGACGGTGAACGACGTCGCCCCCGACGGGACATCGACGGTGCTGACCAACGGCGCTTTGTCGGCGTCGAATCGGGCGCTCGACGAATCGAAGTCGACCTACGCCGCCGACGGTAGCCTGCTGTCGGCGCATCACTACCTGTCGTACAAGCGCAAGCTGCCGGTTCCTGCCGACGAACCGGTGCGCATCGATGTCGACCTGGTGCCGACCGACGCCATCCTCGACACCGGCCACCGGCTGCGGGTCGATGTGTACGCGGCCAGCTTCCCCCGGTATCTCACCGTGGTGCCCGACCTGATCAAGGCCCGTGGCCGCCGCCAGCGCCTCGTCCTCGATCCGCGCCACCCGAGCTACCTGACGTTCTGCGCGGGCGGGCAGTTGTAACAACCCGGGTTCACCGACGTCCCGGCGGGCGGCGTGTCACGGATGTGGCACGTCGCGCCGTCGGAAACCGATCACCCCAGCGGCCAGCAGAGCCACGGTGAGCACCGTGAGCACCACGACGGCGGTACCCGACGCATCGGCGGCCGGTACCGCCCCCACCGCGTAGAGCGGCGAGATCCGCAGGAGCCACTCCGGCCAGTCGAGACTGCCGCCGAGAAACCCGATGAAGGTGGCGTACCCGAGCAGCCCCCACACGGCCGGTTGCGCCCGTGGCAGCCAGCCGAACAGTGCCACCGACACCGCGGCGAAGACGGCCACCGCCGGCAGATAGGCGAGCCCGGCCAGCAGGTTGTGGCCGATCTCGCCCGCATCGTCGACCTGCACCGCGACCGCCGCACCGAGCCCCACGCTCGGCACCAGCAGCACCAGCACCAGCCCGACCAGGATCACCGCCAGCTGTGTGCCGATCCACTGCACCCGCGACACCGCCTGGGCCAGCACGACTTCCAACAGCCCGGTGCGCTCGTCGCCGCGCAGGCGACCGATTGCGGTGATCACGTATCCGGCGGCCATCAGCGCGAGGATGAGCATCGTCAACGAGAGGTAGGTGTCGATGCCGTGCGAGTCGTCGTCGGCACCGAAGGCCTGTGCGATCTGCGGATTGCCGGCCACCGCGTCGGCGACTTGCTGGGCCAGACTGCCGAAGATCACCGCCACGGCCAGACCCCCGATGGTCCAGCCGATGATCGCTCCGCGGTGCTCTCCGATCGCCCGCAACGGGATCGACCGCTTGTGCTCGGTGGCCCGCACCGGACCGGGACGCGCGGCCACCAGACCGGAACCGAGGTCCCGGGTGGCCGAGCTCCGCACGCCGAACGCGATCAGCACCGCGGCGACCGCCGCGGCCAGCAGCAACGGCCACCATCGCATGTCGTCGGCGAAGGGCCGGGTCTCCTGCTGCCAGGCCAACGGCGACAACCACTTCCACGCGTTGTCGCCGACGTCGCCGATGGCACGGGCCGCATATGCCAGTCCCAACAGGATCAGACTGACGGTGTAGACGCGACGCGCGCGGCGTAACCATTGCGCCGCACACAGTGCGAGCCCGGTCCAGACTGCGCCGAGCCCGAACAGTGACAGCACGTAGAGCAGCCCGCGTTCGGCGGGCACCCCTTCGGCGAGCAGGGTGACGAACATACCGGCCGCCACCAACCCGAAAGCGACGATCGACCCGATGACGGCCGCCACATGCGGTGCCCACGAGGCGACCGATCGGGACCGCATCAGTTCGAGCAGGCCGGACTCCTCCGGGGCGCGGGTGAACCGCACCACGAGGTGCGTCGCCATCAGCGGGAAGGCGATCGCGGCGATGAACGCGAACTCGTTGGCGGCCACACCGCCTAGCGTGTCGGCGCCGTACGGGGTCCCGTTGATGGCTGCGATGGCGGCATCGTCACCGACCGCGGCACCGTAGGTGGCCAGCAGTTCGGGGGTGCCGTAGAGCCCGTCGATCGCGACGATCGTGGCGGCATATCCCGCGATCAGGCCGGCGACCCACGCGAGATACACCTTCCATCCGGTGCGCGCCTGCAGCCGCAGCATCGCCCCGACGCCGCCGCCCGGGACTCGTGGGGTGGGGGCGTGCGGGCGCGTGTCGAGTGTGGCGGTCATGACGGTGCGTCTGCGGTGTCGCCGGTGGCGCTGTAAGAGCTCAGGAACAGTTCGTCGAGGCTGGGTGGGCGCACCGTGATCGAGGTGACGCCCGCAGCCAGCACCGCATCGAGCGCGGACTCCAGCGAGGCGCTGCCGACGTCGAAGCGAACGTCGATGCCGGCGTCCGCTTGATGACCGCCGGACTCGGTGACCTGCAAGTGCACCACGTCGTCGAGGGTGCCCAGGCCGTCGGGGCGACGCCGCGTCCGCGCCTGCACGTGCGTGCGCGATCCGCGCCGCAGTTCGTCGAGACCCCCCGAGCGCACCGTCTTTCCGTCGCGGATGATGGTGACCTCGTCGCTCAGGGCCTCCACCTCGGCGAGGATGTGGCTCGACAGCAGCACCGTTGCGCCCGCGGTGACCCGCTCACGAACGGCCTCCTGGAACACCTCTTCCATCAGCGGATCCAGACCCGAGGTCGGTTCATCGAAGATGAGGAACTCCGCATCCGACGCGAGCGCGGCGATGAGCGCGACCTTCTGCCGGTTGCCCTTGGAGTATTCGTCGACCTTCTTGCTCTGGTCGAGAGAGAAGCGCTCGACGAAGTCCGCTCGACGGCGTTCGTCCAGACCCGCGCCGCCGGCGGCCAGGATGTCGATGCATTCGCCACCGGTCAGATCCGGCCACAGCGCGACGTCACCGGGGACATAGGCCATCCGGCGGTGCAGCCGCACCGCATCCGACCACGGGTCGGCACCGAACAGCCGCACCCGGCCCGTGTCGGCGCGGATCAGCCCGAGCACGGTCCGGATGGTGGTCGACTTGCCGGCCCCGTTGGGACCGAGAAAGCCGTGCACACGGCCCGGCTGCACGGCCAGATCCAGGCCATCGAGCGCACGCGCGCGCCCGAACGACTTGGTCAACCCCTCGACATCGACGACCAGATCCATCTCCGACCTCCAATTGGCAGTGCCCGCCACTTGGCAGTGACTGTACGGTAGGTGGCAGACAGAAGGAACCCGATGGACCGATCCCCTCAGCACGATCTGCGCTCCCGCAACCGCGTCCGCGCCATGGCGCACATCCAGCGAGTCGCGCTGGACCTGTTCGACGAACGTGGCTACGGCTCGGTCACGATGACCGAGATCGCGCAGGCGGCCGAGGTCGGCGAACGGTCGGTCTACCGGTACTTCGGTAGCAAACAGGGCGTGGTGCTCTACGACGAGATGGATGAGGTGGCGATCGCCGCCTTCGGCGAGCTCGTGCGGTCCCGGCCGGTGCTCGACGCGATCCGGTTGGCGCTGCGCGAGGCCGACGTCGCGGTCGACGACGCGGCGATGCACCTGGCGGTCCGCAAGCTACGCATCATCGACTCCGACCGTGAGCTACGCGCCGCGCTGGCCGAGCTGGTCGCCTCGATCGGCACCGCCCTAGGGGATGCGATCGCGGCCGCCGGCACCGCACCGCTGACCGCCCGCATCCAGGGGCGTTGCGTGGCCGACGCGCTCACCGTCGGCATCGAGCAGTGGTTCCGCGAGGGTGCCGACGGCTCGCTGTGGACCCAGCTCGAGCGCGCCGTCGACGTGCTCGACGCCGGCTTCGGCGAGCGTCACAGCACGTCGCTGTCGGAGAGCACAACGCGATAGACGAGCCCGGCCTCGGGCCCCAGCACGAGTCCGACGAGATCGGTCAGCGTGATCGCGAAACTCCGGCCGTGTGCCGGGGTGGCCGGGTCGTCGAGGTGATGGGCGATCTCGTGCAGGACGACGAGTTCGCGCAACGCCCAGCGTCCCCCGGTCGCCGACGGGATCGCGATCTGGGGCACCTGCCCCGACATCGACTCGTAGTGCGCGGAGCGGTGCCCGCGCCGTTCGCGGACCGTGACCGGTTGGCTCGCCCGATCGAACCGCTCCCGCACCCCGGGCAGGTCGAGGACCCGGATCACGTGGTCGCGCACCGACTCCACCGAGGCGAATCGGGCCTCGGCCGGCAGGGTGAGTTCAGTGCCCGCCAGCTGCACGGTGCGGTTCGATCCCGCCCGGTCGAACATGCCGAGCACGAGCCGCTCCGCGGCGTAGAAACGCGCCCGACCGACGTCGCGGGGGGTGTGCCCCGACTGGCCGGTCACCGCGTCTCCGGTCGGCCCACCGGTCGCCAGCGGCCCCGACGAACTACCATCTGACCGGCGGACCCGATGTCACCCGGCCGCGCGGAACGGAGGTGTGGGCGGTGAGCTCTCCATCGCTGGGCACCCGGGTCCGGGCGCGCACGGCCACCGTCACCGAACGCGCACTCGCCGTCCCCGGCGCAGGCCTGGTGCTGCGGGTTCTGCGCGACCTCGCAGTCAACGACATCACCGACCGCGCGATGACGCTGGCCGCGCAGGCCTTCACCGCGGTGTTGCCGATGGTGATCCTGCTGGCGGCCTTCCCTGACAACGATCTCGTCACCGACGCCCTCGGCGACCTGGGCATCAACACCGATCAGGTCGATGTCGCCGATACGACGGCACCCGACTCGGTGACCGCCTTCGGTTTGCTGGGTGCGTTGATGGTGATCGGTGGCGCGACATCGCTGTCGCGGGCCATGGGCCGGATGTACACGTCGATCTGGCAGGTCACCAAACTGCCGTTGTCCGGCTGGTGGCGCTGGGTGGTGGTGATCCTCCTGCTTCCCGTCGGGGTTGTCGCCCAGGGCTTTTCGGCGAACCTGCACGGCATCAACTTCACCGGGATCACGTTCGGGGCCTACGGTGTCGTCGGCGTGATCCTCGAGGTGGCCGCCACGTTCGTGATCTGGTCGCTCATGTTCACCTTGCTGCCCCGGCTGTTGGTGTCCGGTCAGGTGCCCATGCGTCTGCTCGCCCTCAACGGAGTGGTGACCGGCGCATTCATCACCGTCTTCCTGGTGGGCACCCGCATCGCGCTGCCGACCATCATGAGCGAGACCACCCAGCATTTCGGCACCCTCGGACTGGTGTTCGCCGCGATCAGCTGGCTGTTCTTCTTCGCCGGCATCGTGGTGGTCTGCACCATCGTGACGCACTCGCTGACCTGCGACCAGGGCCCCGTCGGCGCGTGGATTCGTCGCCACTTCGGCGCGCCCCGACCGTACCCACCGCGCCCGGAGGCCCTCGACGACCTGATCGAGGCACAGCCCGGCCCGGCGTCGGACGACTGAGCCACTCACTCCAACGCGCCCCGCGTTCCACCGAATTCGCGGTCGGCGCCGATCCTGGCCCGCCGACCCGCCCGATCTCCCGCTCTACGCGCGGCCTCCGAATAGCCCGCCGAGGCGCTCGACGGTTGCCACGTGCCGCGCGCCTTGGACTCGCTGCGATAGAAATCGGAGACCTCGATCTCCTTGTCCCGCAAAGCCACCGCGGTGGACGACGGCCGGGTCGCCTCGTCGGGATCGGCACTCAGCGCGTCGGCGCGCGCCTGCTCCCGGGCCTCGTTGAGCCGCTTGCCGATCCGTTCGGCGAAAGCGGACTGGAAGTTCAGACGCGCGGTGATCGGTGACAGTGGCTTGGTTTCTATCACCTTGCGGCTGCGCCACCCACTGCCACGGGTGACCACTCGGGAGAATTCCTCCCCCTTGTAAGCACCCGACCGGAGGTAGGCGTCGCTGGCCGCCACCATCTGCACCACCAGCGACGTGTAGAGGGTTTCGCAGGTGTCGATGTCGTCGGCGAATCCGTAGGCGAGTACGAACGTCGAATTGCCCGCGACGTCGACAGTGACGTCGTTGGCGCGTGCGATCGCCACGAACAGCTGGACATAGGTCCGCAAACCACGCTTGCCCTTCTCCCCGATCGCGATCTGCCGGGAGACCGGAACGGTCGACTTGCGCCCCGCCGGGTCGTGCGACCGGGCCACGGCGAGGTCGATCGACGCCGCGGTCGCCAACCGTTGCGCCGCCTGCATGAAGGTCTCGGCCTCATGCGGGTTGTCGGTGCCCTCGGCCTGCCGGAGCAGGGCCGCGATCTTGGTGAGCAGCTTGTCGTCGCGCATATATATGAGACTATCCAGCGCCTCATTCGGTTCCACTTTTTTGTTCGTCCCCCCGAAATCCGCAGCTCCCCCGGAACTTGCGCAGAGTGGCGGGATCACCTGCCCGGCCTGCTGGACCGTCACGGCGCCCAGCGGGCGATGTCCTCGTCGGTGATGGGTCGCTCCTGCGCGGGAGGCTGCGTCATCCGGAGCTGGTTTCCGAACGGGTCGCGGAACGCGCAGTCGATGCCGTAGGGCTGGTCCATGGGTTCCTGGGTGAACTCGACGCCCTTGGCCGCGAGGTCGGCGTAGGTACCGCGGCAGTCGTCGGTGGACAGGATGGTCACCGGCATCGCACCCAGCGCCACCAGTTCGCGCACCCTGGCCGCGGCCTGTTCCGACAACGCAGGCGGACTCGGCTTCTCCAGTAGGATCAACCGGTCCGGCTGTGCGGGCAGGGCGACGGTCAGCCATCGCATGAAACCCATGTCGACGTCGGTGTCGACGGTAAATCCCAGCGTGCCGACGTAGAAGTCGAGGGCGGCGTCCTGATCGAGGACATAGACGGAATGGATGCTGATGCCGTTGATCATGGCGGTGACACTACGGACGAGGTCGGCGCCGACGCTTCTCCGAAACTGCTCAACGCAGCCGGTCTCGTCCAGGCGCGCACAAAGCAGGCCGGCACCTGCGCCGACGTCACGCCCGCAACTCCGGACCACGCCGACCGGTAGACGCTCGGGCTGCGCCCGATGATCGAGGCGAAGGTCCGACTGAAGGTGCCGAGACTGTCGTAACCGACCGCCAACCCGACGTCGGTGACCGACAGCGATCCCTCCCGAAGGAGGGCACACGCCCGCTCGATCCGACGGCGCTGCAGATACCGGTGCGGCGTCTCGCCGAACACAGTTCGGAACCGTCGGCTGAAATGTGCCGGTGACATCACCGCGATCCGGGCCAGCGTCGGCACGTCGAGCGGCTCGGCGTAGTGACGGTCGATGGCGTCACGGGCCCGCAGCAGTCGACGATTCTCGTCTTCGCACGGGGTGAACACCGCTCAATTCTGCACGCGAGTCAGTGTTGCTCGCAGGCGATGCCGTCCTTGTCGCGATCGCGCCCGGACTTGTTCGCGTCGTATACCGCTTGATCAATGGCGAAGTCGGTGACCGGCGTACCCGACGTGTGATCGACCGCACCCGGCTGGCCGACACCGTGCGGATAGTCGACGTTGAGTTCGTCGCAATTGCTGTAGACGGTGACCGCCTGTGCGGGCGCCGCAACCGCCAGCGGCGCGACCGCCATCGCCGCAGCACCGAGCATCCCCGCCACCGTTCTCCGCGAACACCGCATGACCAGACCTCATCTCACCGTCGTCGTCGAACGGCTCGAGGATAGTCACCGCGGTGACCTGATCTCGGCCAATCCGTGCGCGGTTACTCCGAACGGCGTACAGGCGATCGCCGTCAGAGGCCGAACTTCGCCTGCATCCCCCGCAAGGTCTCGGCCGATGCCATCAGCCCCGCACGTTCCTCGTCGGACAGCGGCATCTCGAGGCGTGTCTGCGCCCCGCCGCGATCGACGATGGTCGGTAGCGACAGACACACATCGTCGAGCCCTTCATAACCTTGCGCCACCGTCGACACCGGCAATACCCGGTGCTCGTTGTTCAGCACTGCCTCGACGATGCGGGTCGCCGCGAGTCCGATGGCGTAGTTGGTGGCGCCCTTGCCCTCGATGATCTTGTAGGCGGCGTGCACCACCTCGTGCTGGATGCGCTCGCGGGCCGCCGCGTCGATCGGTTCCCCGCCCGATAGCGGCTTCCAATGCGTCAGCGGCACACCGCCGATGGTGGCCGAACTCCACAGCGGAATCTCGGTGTCCCCGTGCTCGCCGACGATGTAGGCGTGCACATTCTGCACGGCGACGTCGCAGTGCTGCGCGATGAGGAAGCGCAATCGCGACGAGTCGAGCACCGTGCCGGACCCGAACACCTGGTTGTTCGGTAGGCCGCTGAACTTCAACGCCGCATAGGTGACGATGTCGACCGGGTTGGTGACCATGATGTAGACCGCATTCGGCGCCACCTCGAGCACCCCGGGCATGATCTTCTTGGTCAGCCCGATGGTCGCCTCGGCCAGTTCGAGCCGCGACTGCCCAGGCTTCTGCTTCGCGCCCGCGGTGAAGACGACGACGTCGGCGTCGGCGCACACCGACACGTCGTCGTCGCCGATGATGTCTGCGCGCGGGATGAACTCGAGGCCGTGTGACATGTCGAGCACCTCGGCGGTCACCTTGGAGGTGTTGATGTCCATAAGCGCCACCGTCCGCGCGACGCCGCGGATCAATGACGCATAGGCGACAGCGGTACCGACCGCCCCCGCTCCGATGATCGCCAGCTTTGTCGGTCGTACGTCCATCAAGTCACCGCCTGGTCTCGTGGGTCGTCCTCCCCGCGATTATTCACGCCCCGCCCCCGATCTGCACCGGAGACGACCCAGACAGCACGAAACCCCCGACGAACAGTCGGGGGTTTCGTGGTGACGTCGTGGCGTCAGGCCTGCGGCGCCTCGGTGAAGTTACGCGTCACCGCCGGGTCGACCGGGATGCCCGGGCCGGTGTTGGTGGAGACGGTGATCTTCTTGATGTAGCGGCCCTTCGCAGCCGACGGCTTCGCGCGCATGATCTCGTCGAACGCTGCGCCGTAGTTCTCCGCCAGCTTCTCGGTGTCGAACGACGCCTTGCCGATGACGAAGTGCAGGTTCGACGCCTTGTCGACGCGGAAGGTGATCTTGCCGCCCTTGATGTCGTTGACGGCCTTCGTGACGTCGGTGGTCACGGTGCCCGTCTTCGGGTTCGGCATGAGGCCACGCGGTCCGAGGACACGTGCGATGCGGCCGACCTTGGCCATCTGGTCCGGGGTGGCGATCGCGGCGTCGAACTCCAGCCAGCCGCCCTGGATCTTCTCGATCAGGTCCTCGGCGCCCACCTCGTCGGCGCCCGCGGCGGTGGCCTCGGCGGCCTTGTCGCCGGCGGCGAACACGATCACGCGGGCGGTCTTACCGGTGCCGTTGGGCAGGTTGACGGTGCCGCGGACCATCTGGTCGGCCTTGCGCGGGTCGACGCCCAGGCGCATGGCGACCTCGACGGTCGCATCGGTGTTCTTCGACGACGTGTCCTTGGCAAGCTGTGCAGCTTCCAGCGGGCTGTACAGCTTGTCGCGATCGACCTGTTCCGCGGCGGCGCGGTAGGCCTTGCTCTTCTGTGCCATTGCTCTGTTCTTTCTCCGTGAATTGATTCGGGTTGGTGGTTAGTGGGCCGAGCCGGCCCTCCCACGCGGTGTTCTTCTCTGCTGACCGAGTAGAGCGAATCCCTGCCGATCGAGTATCGAGAATCCCTGCCGATCGAGTATCGAGAATCCCTGCTGATCGAGTAGCTGCGAGCCGCTAGGCGAGCAGCGTATCGAGATCCAGCGAGATCAGCCGTCGACCGTGATGCCCATCGACCGAGCAGTACCGGCGATGATCTTCGCGGCCTGGTCGATGTCAGTGGCGTTGAGGTCTTCCTGCTTGGTCTTGGCGATCTCGCGGATCTGATCCATCGAGACCTTGCCGACCTTCTTGGTGTGCGGCTCGCCCGAGCCCTTCTGCAGACCGGCGGCCTTGAGCAGCAGCTTGGCGGCCGGCGGGGTCTTCAGCTTGAAGTCGAACGAACGGTCTTCGTAGACCGAGATCTCGACCGGGATGACGTTGCCACGCTGCGACTCGGTCGCCGCGTTGTACGCCTTGCAGAACTCCATGATGTTCACGCCGTGCTGACCGAGCGCCGGACCCACGGGCGGAGCCGGGTTGGCCGCACCTGCCTGGATCTGGAGCTTGATGATGCCGGCGAGCTTCTTCTTCTTGGGAGGCATCCTTGTTCCTTGTTTGTTCCTTGCATATCCACGCCCGCTGGAGACGTGGAAGTCTTTCGTTCGGCCCTTCGTGACGCCCGCTCGTTCCTCGCGGGCTCCTCAGGGACCGAACCGAGCTAAATCTTCTCGACCTGGTTGAAGCCGAGCTCCACCGGTGTCTCGCGACCGAAGATCGACACGAGCACCTTGACCTTGCGCTGTTCGGCGTTGACCTCGCTGATCGACGCGGGCAGCGTCGCGAACGGGCCGTCCATGACGGTGACCGACTCGCCGACCTCGAAGTCGACCTCGACGACCGCGGTCGCCGCAGCGGCAGCAGCCTCGACGCCCTCCGCTGCCGCGCCCTTCTGCGCGGCCGGCTTCTTGGCCTCGACGCGCGGCATCAGGAACTGCAGCACCTCGTTGAGCGACAACGGCGACGGCTTGGAGGTCATTCCCACGAATCCGGTCACACCGGGGGTGTTGCGTACCGCGCCCCACGACTCGTCGTTGAGGTCCATGCGCACCAGGATGTAGCCGGGCAGCACCTTGCGGTTGACCTTCTTGGGCTGGCCGTTCTTGATCTCGGTGACCTCTTCGGTCGGCACCTCGACCTGGAAGATGTAGTCACCCACGTCGAGGTTCTGCACGCGGGTCTCGAGGTTGGCCTTCACCTTGTTCTCGTAGCCGGCGTAGCTGTGGATGACGTACCAGTCGCCGGGCGCGCGACGCAGCTGCTTGCGCAGTTCCTCGACCGGGTCGGCTTCTTCGGCGGGGGCCTCTTCGGCTGCGACCTCGTCGGCCACCTCGGCTTCGTCGGCGACGGCGTCCTCGACTGCCTCGGCCTCTTCCACGGCGACCTCGCCGCCGTCGACAGCTGCCTCATCGTCTGCGGCAGCCTCGACCTGAGCCTCGACACCCGGGTCGTTGGTCTCGTCGACAGCATCGACCGCCGACGCATCGACGGCGTCGGCCGACTCAGTGGTCGATTCGATCTCGTTCTCCGGGGTGCTCACTGCAGCCCACGCTCCTCTTTCGTTTCCGGTCGTCCAGGCTCGGCCGCGGTCCACTCGCGTGGATCGTCAGCCGAAGAGCCAGAGGACTCCCCTGGCGAAGACCAGGTCGAGACCGGAGATGAATGCGGTCATGATGATCACGAAAACCAGCACGACGATCGTGTAGGTGATCATCTCCCGGCGGGTGGGCCAGATGACCTTCTTCAGTTCGGCGACGACCTGCTGCAGAAAGACCCAGATCCGAACGAACGGGTTGCGGCTCTGGCCTGCATCGGCCTTCTTCTTGCGTTCTTTGACCGCGACCGCGGAACCGCTGCCGGTCTCCGCGTCGCTGCCGGTGCTGGAGGCACTCGTCGACGAACGACGGCGCGACGAGCGCTTGCCCGAAGGACGGAGTTCACTCGACTCCGCGCCGGTCTCCTCGACGTCCTCGCGACCTTCGAGCCCCTCTACCGATTCGGCAGCGGTGTCGTCCGCACCTTTGGCGCGGGCAGCTCGATCTCGCTTGCTCACCTTCGAGGTCCTCTCGTCAACGTGTGCCCTCACCAGGGCAGGGGCGACAGGACTTGAACCTGCAACCTGCGGTTTTGGAGACCGCTGCTCTGCCAGTTGAGCTACGCCCCTTTGCGACTGTGCCGCGGCTCTCGCCACGTTACAGCTGCCATCTGACCCGACCCTGAGAGGAAAGCTCCTCACACAACCAACGCGCCACCCTATGGGCAGCGCGCAAGTCTCAAGTCAAACCAGACACCTCAGTGTAGATCACGTGCGCCCTGGAACCCAAAACGGGTCCGAACGCCCCCCGCGCCGATGCCGCGTGTCCGCGAGCATCACCGCTGGGCCTCACCGACCGGATAATCCAGTCGAGCGAGCTCAGTGGTGATCCCGGCGGACACTCCACAGGCCATCGGAGATCTGTGGACACCGAAATCGAAGCTCGTCCGATCCGCACCACAATCTACCGGCATGCACGATTTCGGCGTTTACACCCGGCGGGAACTACGCAGCAGGAATGTCACCGATTCCGATCTGCGACGCGACGTCCGTCGCGAGATCTACACCCCTGAGGGCAACGGTTGGTACTCCATCCCATCGGCCGATCCCACCGCGCTGGCGGCGGTCCGCAAGCACGGCGCACTGAGCTGCGTGACCGCCCTCGAACACTATGGGGTCTGGCTCCCGCCGCAGGTCGACAAGGTTCATCTGCGCGGGAACTCGCAGGCCAACCGCGATCACCCGGGACGCTATTGCCGCCACTTCGGCCGCCCATTGCCGGTGACCACCATCCTCGACGACCCGCACACCGCGCTGCGCCATGCCTTACGTTGCCTCGATCCGGAGGGCATCACCGTGGTGTGCGATTCGCTGCTCAACATGTCACTGCGGATGCGCAGCGGGCTGCTCGCAGCCGAGGTCCTGACGCCCGGCGAGGTGGAATCCGCATTCGACGGCGCGCCGGAGCACATCGTGGCGTGCTTCAACAGGTGCGACGAGCGCGCAGCGTCGGGCACCGAGACGATGGGCAGGGTGCGGCTGCGCGGCCTCGGCCTGAAGGTTGAGGTGCAGGCGTACGTCCCCGGACTCGGACACGTGGACCTCAAGGTGGGCGATCGGCTACTGATCGAGATCGACAGCTTGGCCCATCACACCGGGGTCCACAACTACGACGAGGATCATCGGCGCGATCAGGTCGCCACCAGCCTGGGATTGCTTCGGATGCCCCTGACGTACAAGAACGTCGTCTACGAGTGGCCGACAACCGTGGAGAAAGTGCTCGATGCGGTCCGCGGCGGCCACCACCTGTCCCCGCGCCACCGAAAGATGTCCGCCGACATCACCGCACAGCGGTGCGAGCTGGATAATCCGCGCGAGTGCCCTGAGTCGTGATGTCCGCGGACACGTTCGGGGTCGGCGGGCCACCGATTACGCGGACGGCAGCACTCAGTTGAATTGCACGTGCGCCAGCGCGCGACCGAAGATCTTGCGGTCGCCCTGCTTTGCGACGATCGCGATCACGCCGCGCCGGGTCTCCGGATCCAGCGACTTGATCTTGCCGGTGAAGTCGACCTGGGCGTAGCCCTCGGCCGGGACGTACACCGGGCTGGTGAAGCGCACGTTGTACTCGTAGATCGCGGCCGGATCTCCGACGAAGCTGCTGACGAAACTGGCGCCCAGCCCCATCGACTGCATGCCGTGCGCGACGACGGTTTCCAGCCCGATGACCTTGGCGACCTCGTCGGAGAAGTGGATGGGGTTGGGATCGCCGGCCACCCCGGCGTAGTTCACCAGATTGCCGCGGGTGAGTGTCTTGGTCATCGCCGGCAGTTCCTGACCGACGGTCAGGTCGTCGAAGTCGATCGCCGAATACGGCTTGGGATCGACCTGCGGGTCGGGCAGCGAGTACCGCTCGAACGGACCGTGCACCGTCTTGGGCATGACGGCTTCCCGGTCGACCTTCATCATCACGTGCTCGAGCTTGTCGAGGACGTCGGGATCGGCCTCCACGGCCGGGCGGGCCACCAGGCTGGTCCAGGTGGTCATCACCGGTTCGTCGTGCTGGTTCCAGATGATGTTCTTGGTCACCATCACGTCGGTGCCGGCCATCTGACGGAAGGACTCGAGCGAGACGTCACAGATCAGCTGATCGCCGACCTTGACCGGCTGGTGGAACACCAGACGCTGGTCGGTCTGCATGATCTGCCACAGGTCGTAGCCGGTGACGACGTCTTCGAACAGGCGGCGCTGAGCGATGATGCCGAGCACGGAGACGAAGGTGGGTGCGGCGATCAGGGTGTCGTGACCAAGCTCGGCGGCGGCCTGCTCGTTCCAGTGGACGGGGTGGTCGTCCTGGACGGCACGGGCGTGCTTGCGGACCTCTTCGCGACCGACCTCGTAGTAGTCGTCGACGGTGTAGTTGTAGCCCACCATCGCCTGGGTGTGGGCGGCGATCTCCTCCGGCGTCAGCTTGACGCCGTTCTTCAGTGCCTCGATCCGCTGCTGGATCTCCGCTTCGGTCACTGACATCGGATACCGCTCCTTCACTGCGCCAACCCGTGGCGCCGTTCCCCGTGCGCTGCTAGCTGTCGCCGTCAGCATGGCCGGTCGGCTCCGACCGGGTTCGCCCTACGGCTGCGGGCTGCCTCTTGGATCAAGAGGCAGCCCGCTTTAGTCGTTCATACCGGAATCGCCGGTGATGCGCTCAGCGCGATTCCTTATGTGCCTGATGCTTGCCGCAGTTCGGGCAGAACTTCTTGATCTCGAGGCGGTCGGGATCGTTGCGGCGGTTCTTCTTGGTGATGTAGTTACGGTGCTTGCACACCTCGCACGCCAAGGTGATCTTGGGGCGAACATCTGTTGAGGAGGCCACTTCGTTGCCTTCTTTCGGTGGTACGTGGCGGGCTCGGCTGCCCTATTGCGTGTTCGGCTCCGAGCTGGTCGGCACCGATGTGTAGCGGTGGAGGGACTCGATCCCTCGACCTCACGATTATGAGTCGTGCGCTCTAACCAGCTGAGCTACACCGCCATGTGGACTGGGGTCCAGCGAGCCCCCTGACGGAATCGAACCGTCGACCTTTTCCTTACCATGGAAACGCTCTGCCGACTGAGCTAAGGGGGCGTGCCCGATCAGACCCAGATCGGATCTGCTCGAGAGCCTTAACGAGGTTACACACTGAAGCAGGCGCTCACCAAATCGCTGGTCGCGACCGGTGGCGAGCGCCGAATCATCAGCGATTTACCACGTCGTGGCAGGTATAGGATTCGAACCTATGTAGCTTGCGCGACGGATTTACAGTCCGCTCCCTTTGGCCGCTCGGGCAACCTGCCGTGCCGCTCCGCCAACCGTTCACACGGCTGTAAGAACAACGCCGTGAAGAATACAACGAGCATCCCGCATCCACGCAAATCGGCTGTTCAGAGGCTCATCGCGGGTTCGGTCCGGAGTCGGCGCAGCACGACGATAGGCTGTCGGTCATGGCTGATTCATCGTTCGACGTGGTGAGCAAGGTCGACCGCCAGGAGGTCGACAACGCCCTCAATCAGGCGGCGAAGGAACTGTCGCAGCGCTACGACTTCCGCGGCACCAACACCGGTATCGAGTGGTCCGGCGAGGAGACCATCGTGATCACCTCCGACGCCGAGGAGCGCGCGCAGGCCGGGCTCGAGGTGTTCAAGGAGAAGTTGATCCGCCGCGACATCTCACTCAAGGCGTTCGACGCCGGCGAACCCGCGGCGTCGGGCAAGACGTTCAAGATCTCCGGGAAGATCGTCGAGGGCATCGACTCCGAGCACGCCAAGAAGATCTCCAAGAAGATCCGTGACGAGGGCCCCAAGGGCGTCAAGGCGCAGATCCAGGGCGAGGAACTGCGCGTGTCGAGCAAGAAGCGCGACGACCTCCAGGCCGTCATCGCACTACTCAAGGGTGAGGACTTCGGGATCGCGCTGCAGTTCGTGAACTACCGCTAGACAACCGCTGATCGAGTAACCACCGGCCCACCCGACACGACGCCCCAACCGCTGATCGAGTAGCCGCCGAGGCGCCAGCCGAGGCAGCGTATCGAGATCAGGTTCGCCTAGACGATCCCGATCTCACGCGCCCGCACGCCGGCCTGAAACCGCGATCGCGCGCCGAGTGCATCCATCAGCTCGGCGACGCGCCGACGGTAGGTCCGCACGCCGAGCCCGAGGCTGCGTGCGGCGGTCTCGTCCTTGACCCCTTGCCCCAGCAGGTCGAGGACCTGCGGGGCCAGCGCGCGGATGTCGGCGATGCCCGCGTCGTAGGCGGCGAGGTCGGTCGCCGAGCGCCAGGCGGCCTCGAACAGCGACGACACCCCGTGCACCGCGTCCGGCTGGGTGATGACGCTGTAGCTGCGCTGCCCTCCCGTGCGGTCGCCGGCCAGGATCACGATCCGGCGATCGAGGATGATGGTTTCGTTGATCTCGTCGGCGGTCACCCGGATGTCGGCGCCGTACTGATCGCGCCGCACTGCCAGATGGTGTGCCGCGACCGGGTCGAGGAGGGTCGCCGCCCGGTAGATCTTGCGGACACGCACGGGACCGCGATGCTGTGTCCCGACCACCCTCTCCGGGGTATCCGACGTTCCGTGCTGCCACGCGAACGTCCACAGGTCGTTGGCCGCGCACGACACCTCGGTCGCGGTCGCGAACAGATGCTCGGTGCGGCGGAACAATTCCTCTTCGCTGCGCACGACGGTGACGGAGTCGGTGTCGGTCATGACCTCCAGTGTGCGCCCGCAGAGCGATTCACGGACGGTGTGGCAGCTTGTTGCCAGAGCACAACACCGCGGCCGCGGACTCGCCACAGTGGTCCTATGACCATTGATCACCACCTCCACACCCCGACCCCGACCGCCGACGCTGCGGGCACCTGGCGACTCGGCGACCGCACCGTCAACCGTCTGGGCCTGGGCGCGATGCGCCTGGGCGGTATGCCCTGGGAGCCACCCCGTAACCGCGACGACGCACTCGCCGTGCTGCGCCGGGCCGTCGAACTCGGCGTCGACCACATCGACACGGCCGCGTTCTACTTCACGCCGACCCGGCTGGCCAACGAGCTGATCAGCACCGCGCTGCAGCCCTTCCCCGATGATCTGACGCTGGTCACCAAGGTCGGACCCAGCCGGTCGCGTGACGGCGAGTTCGAGCCGATGGCGCGTCCCGAGCAGCTGCGCGGGCAGGTCGAGGAGAATCTGCGTCAACTCGGGATCGACACGATCGACGTGGTGAATCTGCGCTGCGGCACCAGCATGGACAAGACCGATGCGTCGATCGCCGAACATCTCGGCGCGCTCGCCGAACTGCGCGACGCCGGGCTGCTGCGTCACATCGGCATCTCCAACGTGACGGCCGACCAGCTGGCCGAGGCACTGACGGTGACGCCGGTCGTCAGCGTGCAGAACCGCTACGGCCTCACCGACCGCGGCGACGACGATCTGCTAAAACTGTGCGGCGCGAAGGGCATCGCCTTCGTCCCGTTCTTCGCGGTCGCCACCGCCAGCGGCGCCTCCCCCGATGGCCCGGACACGACCGGACAGGCGCAGATCAGTTCGATCGCCGAGAAGTACGACGCGTCGCCGGCCCAAATCCGACTCGCGTGGACGCTGCATCGGGGCCCGCATGTGCTCGCCATCCCCGGCACCGGCAACCCGGCACATGTCGAGCAGAACATCGCGAGCGCATCACTGCGACTCGACGACGCCGACCTCGCAACGCTCGACGCCATCGCGGCCGGCTGATCCGACGAGTCGCCGAGGACCCCGATCTGCGTGGTCAGCATGCGGTGGTGCTGCCCTCATCCCAACGTGTGAATGCGCTGCTGGTCGTCGGGGGCCAGCACCGGTGCGATCTTCGTGTCGAAGGTGACCAGGCGCGCAGAATTCTGTGCGGCCAGATTTACCAGGTGTAGGTCGGTGACCTGACGGAAGCCGACGAGACCGGTGAGGCCGATACTTGCGTGAGCCAGGGACGAATCGTCCGGCAGGAATACCGAACGCTCATGCGCCCGCAGTGAGCGCAGCGTGGTCAACGCCGTCTCCGCCTCCACCACTCGGCCCATCACCGACCGGTTGAGCGCCGTCCTCAGCAGGCCGGCCTCCGTGATCGGCGTCGTCGCGAATCGTCCGGTGGCGGCGAACCATTCCTGCGCAGATCGGTGATGGACGTGGGAGGGCGCAAGGAGCGCCACCAGCACATTGACGTCGGGCAGGTCGAGGTCACTCATCGTCGAGCATGGCACGGGCGACCATCTCGTCGGTCACCACGTGGCCCGGTTCAGAGGGCAGCAGCACGAGCCCTTCCGGTTCGGCCGGTCGCGGATTCTCAGAGGACAGACCTGCCATCGCGAGTTCGGAGACCGCTTGGCCGATGCTCGCGTTGCGTCCGTCGTTCACGCGAGCACGCGCAGCGGCCAGCACTCGTGGGTCGATGTCCAGCGTGGTGCGCATGCCTCAGGGTAGCGCATCACGCATCACGCATCACCGTCCCGCGTGCGGTCCCCGCCTCGCCATCTCGTGGAGCCGTGCAATCCGGTCCTCGGTCGGCGGGTGACTGGAGAACAGCTTCGCCACCCCGCCGCCACGGAATGGGTTGGCGATCATCAGGTGCGACTGCGACTCGATCTTCGGGTCCTCCGGCAACGGCGCGCGGTCGATGCCGCCACTGATCTTGGCCAGCGCCGAGGCCAGTGCGAGCGGGTCGCCGGTGAGCTCGGCACCCGACTGATCGGCCTGGTACTCCCGCGACCGCGACACCGACATCTTGATCACCGACGCCGCGAGCGGACCGAGCAGGGTGATCATCAGCACGCCCAGGATTCCCGGGCCGTTGCCGTTGCGGCCGCCGCCGAAGAAGAACGCGAAGTTGGCCAGGCCGGTGATGATCGAGGCCATCGCGCCGGCGATCGACGAGATCAGGATGTCGCGGTTGTAGACGTGCGACAGTTCGTGGCCCAGCACCGCCCGCAGCTCTCGTTCGTCGAGTATTCGCATGATGCCTGCGGTGCAGCAGACCGCGGCGTTCTTCGGGTTGCGGCCGGTCGCGAACGCGTTCGGCGACTCGGTGGGGCTGATGTAGAGGGCCGGCATCGGCTGGCGCGCACTGGTCGCCAATTCCCGCACGATGCGGTAGAGCACCGGCGCCTGCACCTCGGTGACAGGCTGTGCATGCATCGACCGCAGCGCCAGCTTGGCGGAGTTGAAGTAGACGTAGGCGTTGGTGCCGATCGCGATCACCACCGCGAACAGCAGGATCGTCGGGCTCTGGAACATCGCCCCGATACCGACGATGATCGCCGACATCAGGCCCATCAACGCAGCGGTCTTCAGACCATTGAAGTGCATCAGTCCCTCGTTCTCGCGCATCACCCGACGTACGTCGTCAGGGTGCTTTCACTCTTCCAAACGTCCGAGGCGTCGGCAGAGTTTCCACACCGCACCCGCGCGGGCGTTTCGCCACCCCGATATGAGGTAGCGAACTACTCATGACCTGGGGTTCTGCGCTCCGTAGCGTCGGATTTCCACCCCCCGACGACGATCACGAGGCCCCTGATGTTCACCAAGTTCAGCCAGACCGGCGAAGTCGCGACCCAAGACGAACTCCTGTTCACCACACCCTTCGGCTACATGTTCGGCGACGCCGCGCACTCTGCGTCGTGCCTACTGCCCCAGTCCTGCGAGACGATCACCGCCCTCAAACAACTCGGCGATGCGATGGCGACCGATGAAACCGGGCTGCCGAACGACTCGACGACGCTGCCGGCGATCCTCACCTACCTCGGCCAGTTCATCGATCACGACCTCACCGCGCGCACAGATCGCGAGTCGGCGGTGTCCACGATCGGCCGGGGTGAACCGGTGACGCCACGCGATCCCGACGAGGTGGTGGCGAATCTGCACAACGGGCGACGCCCGCAACTCGATCTCGACAGCGTGTTCGGGGACGGGCCGTCGCTGGTCGGCGTATCGGAGACCACGTCTTAGGTGCTGTACGCCATCGACCTGAAAATGACGGTCTTCCAACCGTCGTCGACTCGGCGCGACGTCCCGCGCGATCCGGCGACCCGCGTCGCGGTCATCGCCGACGCCCGCAACGACGAGAACCCCAACATCTCGGCGCTGCACTGCGCATTCCTGTTGTTTTACAACAAGATCTACGACGCGCAGGTCGCCGGGACGCCCGCGTGCAAGCACATTCGCGCACGCCAGCTGACCCGTTGGGCCTACCAGTACATCGTCGTGCAGGACTATCTGGCCCGCGTGTGTGACCTCGGTGTCGTCATCGACACGCTCGCCAACGGGCCGCGCTATTACGGTGTGTCCGCCGGACACGGCCAGACGTTCATGCCGCTTGAGTTCTCCACGGCGGCGTTCCGCTTCGGGCACACGATGATCCGGCCGGAGTATCGGCTTCGCGGTGGCCAGAGTCCGATCGCGGTGATGGACATCCTCGCGCCGAGCCGCCCCGATGCGGCCGGCAACCGAACGCCACCTTCTTCGACACCGGCGACGCGACCCCGCATCAACTGCGGTCCTCGGCGATCCTCGACTTCACCTTTTTCGCCGGCAGCGGCCCGAACGTCCAGAAGGCCCGCAAGATCGACTCGAACATCTCCGCCGGGTTGGGCTCGCTGCCACTCGGGCCGCGCACCGGCGATCCGATCCTCGGCCACCTGGCCAAGTCGAACCTGGTGCGCGGCTACAGCTTGTCGATACCCACCGCGCAAGCATGCTGCGAGGCGATGGGCGTCGAACCGATGACGATCATGCAGATGGGCGGTGCCGGTGAATCCGCGAACGTCAAGAACATCCTGGAGACCACCGCTCTCGGCCAGCGCACCCCGCTCTGGTATTACATCCTCCGCGAGGCCGCAGTGCAGCAGAACGGTGAACGGCTCGGCGAACTCGGCAGCCGCATCGTCTGCGAGACCATCATCGGTTCGCTGAAGTTCGATCCGAACAGCTACCTCAACGCCAACGACCTCGCCGTGACACCGCTGGGAGTCGACGTCGGCACCGCTGTGATTCGCACCCTCACCGACCTCCTCAACCACGCCGGCGTCGGCCCGGTCGGCCCCTGACGGTTCTGGCCGCAGCTCCCGATTCCGGCTTGGAGTCGAAACTGCGGCCAGACACCGCGGGTGCCGCCAGAACTTTCGGCCAACCCCGCGCGACCAACCTCGTGCGGCTAGCCTCGTGCGGCTAGCCCGTGCGGTCGATGGTGTAGCGGACCAGGGAGCTGAGAGCGCCGTGGGCGGGGCTGTCGGGAAGTTGCGCGAGCACCGCCTCGGCTTCGTCGGCGTAGGCCCGCAACCGGTCGTGCGCGGCCGTCATCCCCGACGACGCATTGAGCACCTCGATGGCCTCGGCCACCTCGGCGTCGTCGGTGACCGGACGCGCCTTGCCGGTCTGCGGGTCGAGCAGCAGCTGCCGCAGCCGCTGCGACGCCGCATCGTCGCTGCGCAACGCGTACAGCACCGGCAGCGTGTGCACGCCCTCGCGTAGGTCGGTGCCGGGCGTCTTCCCGGAGTCGCCGCTGACCGAGCTGATGTCGATGATGTCGTCGGACACCTGGAAGGCTGTGCCTATGATGTCGCCGAGCCTGGACAACCGCTCGACGTCGTCGGTGGTGGCGTCGGCGGCCATCGCACCGAACCGGCCCGACGCGGCGATCAGCGACCCGGTCTTCTCCCACACCACCTTCAGGTAGTGCTCGATGGGATCGCCGCCGTCGGCCACGCCCACGGTCTCCCGCATCTGACCGGTCACCAGTTCGGCAAAGGTCTCCGCGATGATGCGCACCGCATCCGGGCCCAGCGTCGACACCAGCCGCGACGCCCGAGCAAACAGGAAGTCGCCGGACAGTATCGCCACCGAGTTGGTCCACCTCGAGTTGGCGCTCGCGGCACCACGCCGCAGCTGCGCCTCGTCCATCACGTCGTCGTGATACAGCGTGGCCAGGTGGATCATCTCCACCACGGTGGCCGAGGTGATGACCTCCGACGCGTCCGGCCGCCCGCCGAACTGCGCGGCGAGGATCGCGAACATCGGGCGAAAGCGCTTGCCGCCGGCCTTGGCCAGGTGCGTCGCCGCCTCGGTCATGATCTCGTCACCCGATGAGAGTTCGGCCAGCAACAGATCCTCGACCTGCGCCAACGACGTCCGGACCGTCTCGGCGAACTCGTCGGTGCCCAGGTCCAGCCCGGCGAATGTGGACTTCACTGCGCTAGCCGCTCCATCTCGTCGTCTTCTACAACCGACCACCATCGGTCGGCTGCCGTGCTGCCGAGCCTAGTCGTTGTGGCGGCCCGACATACTGGTCGGGTGAGTAGCGACGACTCCCCACCGCTCGATGCCCGGCACACGGTTCCCGAGCGCACCGACGTCCTCGTCGTCGGCGCAGGTCCGGGCGGTTCCGCGGCCGCAGCGTATGCCGCGGCCGCCGGTCGCGACGTGGTGCTGCTTGATGCTGCGACGTTCCCGCGCGACAAGACCTGCGGCGACGGTCTCACCCCGCGCGCGGTGGCCGAACTCGGTCACCTCGGTCTCGGAGATTTCCTCACCCATCGCCCGCGTATCGACGGACTCGCGCTGCACGGGTGGGGCGCCCACCAGTTGGTCCGATGGCCCTCAGGCCGGTTCCCGGCCTACGGCAGTGCCGTGTCGCGGATGGAGCTCGACGACGCCATCCGCGCTCTCGCGGTATCCCGCGGAGCGCGAATGGTGCAGGGCGCCAAGGCCGTCGACGTCACAATGACCGGTGACCGGATCGCCGAGGTCGTCGTCGAGGGCGAGTCCGGCCGGACGCCGATCGCGGTGGATGAGGTGATCGTCGCCGACGGGGTGCGGTCGGGATTGGGCAAGAAACTCGGCCGTGAGTGGCATCGGGAGACCGCCTACGGCGTCGCCGCCCGCGCGTATGTGCCGTCGGGTCGCGCCGACGATCACTGGATGGGTTCGCACCTGGAACTACGCGGTCCCGACGGCGAGCTGCTCCCCGGCTACGGCTGGGTGTTCCCGCTCGGCGACGTCGCGCCCGGCCCGCTGCCGCTGTCGGGCGGGCTGCTCAACGTCGGTGTCGGCGCGCTGGCCACCGCGAAGCGTCCGGCACACATGGCGCTGCGCCCGATCCTGGAGCACTACGCGGCGATGGTCGGCGACGAGTGGGCCATCACCGGCACCCCACAGTTACTCACCTCCGCGTTGCTGCCGATGGGCGGAGCCGTCACCGGCATTGCCGGACCGAACTGGATGCTCATCGGCGACGCCGCGGCCTGCGTGAACCCGCTCAACGGGGAAGGCATCGATTACGCGCTGGAGACCGGCCGGCTGGCCGTCGAGCTCCTCGCCGACTCCACCGACCACACCACCCGATGGCGCGACCTGTTGGTGGAGCACTACGGTCTGGCCTTCTCCGCCGCCCGCCGCCTGGCCGGGCTGCTCACCATGCCGCAGACTGTGCCGGCCCTCGGCCGCCCCGGCATCCGGTCGGCCCGGCTGATGTCGATGGTCGTGCGGGTGATGGGCAACCTCATCACCCCCGACGACGCCGACCTCGTCGCGCGCGCCTGGCGCACCGCCGGCCGGGTCTCCACCCGCATCGACGACCGCCCGCCGTTCAGCTGAGCCGGCCCCGTCTCCGTCCCCACCGCCAACCGAGCACGACAACCACACCACCCGCTGATCGAGCACACGACAACCACACCGAGAAACCACACCACCCGCTGATCGAGCACACGACAACCACACCGAGAAACCACACCACCCGCTGATCGAGCACACGACAACCACACCGAGAAACCACACCACCTGCTGATCGAGTAGGCGACGAGCGCAGCGAGGAGCCGTATCGAGATCACGCCACCCGCATTTGGAACAAAATGAATGATATGTTTCAACGCATGTCCAACGCCCTGCAGCGCACGCGTGACGCCATCCAGAACCGGGCGGCCGCCCGCTACCGCCACCGCGGCGAGATCGCACGCGTCGACGACGCGGTCGCCATCACCCGCATGCTCGGCACCCAAGAGTTCCCGTGGGGTATCACCCAGGCGCTGAGCTTCGCACTGTTCCGGACGTACGCGGTGCCGTCGATCGGCGAATTGCTCTACGCCACCGGACAGTTCACCGAACAGACGCAGAAACGCTACGACGACACCGTGCTGCTGCTCGACGCCCCGATCGAGCACGGCTTCGACAGCCCCGCCGGCCGCGCGGGTATTCGGCGGATCAATCAGATGCACGCGATGTACGACATCTCCAACGACGACATGCTCTACGTGCTGTCGACGTTCGTGGTGTGCCCGGTGCAGTGGGTCAATAATTACGAATGGCGCAGGCTCACCGACCACGAGATCGACGGCCTCACCAACTATTACCGCCGACTCGGCAAGCACATGGCCATCAAGGACATCCCGGAGACCTACGCGGATTTCGAACGCTTCTACGAGGACTACGAGCGCCGCCATTTCGCGTTCAGCCCGAAGTCGCTCGCCGTGGCCGACGCGACCCTGGATCTGTTGGGCACCTTCCTGCCCTACCGACTGTTGCCGCGTGCCGTGGTGCGCCGGATGTCGTTCGCGCTCATGGATGATCGGCTACTCGAGGCGTTCGGCTACCCGAAGCCCACGGCGCTCGAACGTAATGCTGTGCGCGGTGGACTGAGAGCACGCGGCCTGGCGATCCGGTTCGGCGCGCGACCTCGTTCCGAACCGCTGTACGGTCGGGAGATGACGCAGGTGTGCGGCTATCCGCGCGGATACCGTATCGAGGAGTTGGGCACGTTTGCCCCGGGATGTCCGGTGCCGCACGGGTTGTCGGCGGTGGCGACCGTCGACCCGCAAGTCACGAAGGGTCAGCGCACCGCCGAATGAATCGCCGCGATACCGCCGGTCAGATTCTGCCACGCCACGTCGGTGAAACCGGCCATCCGGATCAATGCCGCCAAATGCGGCTGGTCCGGCCATGCCCGAATCGATTCTGCGAGATAGACATACGCGGCCGGGTTGCTGGACACCTTGGTTGCAACGGCGGGCAGCGCCTTCATCAGATACTCCATGTAGACCGTGCGGAAGGCACGGAAGGTGGGAGTCGAGAACTCGCAGATCACCAGCCGGCCACCGGGTTTGAGTACCCGCCGCAACTCCGATAACGCCGTCGGCACATCGTGGACATTGCGCAGGCCGAACGAAATCGTTGCCGCGTCGAATGATTCGTCGGCGAAAGGCAGCGACATCGCATCGGCGGCCACCTTCGGCACGTCGCGGTGCGCACCGGCCTTCAGCATGCCCAGGGAGAAATCGGCCGCAATGCAGTGCGCCCCCGACGTCCCGAGTTCGACGGTCGACACCGCGGTCCCGGCGGCCAGGTCGAGCACGATGTCGCCGGGTCGCAGGTCCAGGGCCTTGCGGGTCTTGCGCCGCCAGCCGCGGTCCTGGCCGAACGAGAGGACGGTGTTGGTGCGGTCGTAGCGCTTCGCTACGCCGTCGAACATCGCGGCGACCTCGGCCGGATCCTTGTCCAGAGTTGCGCGATCCTGCGAGCCGGATTCCATGGGGACCACGCTACCCGGCGGGACTCAACCTGCGAGGGTCCGCACCTCGTCGAGTCCGGTCACCGCGCGGTAGTGACCCAGCAGTTCGTCGCACACCGCCGGCCAGGTCCGCGCCCGCACCGCGCTCAGCGCGGCCCGACCCATCTCCGCCCGCAACGTCGCGTCCCGCAGGACATCGATCACCGCCGGCAGCCGCTCGGTGAACTGGTCGGGCGGCAGCAGATAACCGGTGCGGAACTGCGACACCAGGTCGCGCGGCCCGCCTGCATCGGGGCCCACCACCGGCAGGCCGCTGGCCATGGCCTCCTGGATGGTCTGGCAGAACGTCTCGTGCTCACCCGCGTGGGTGAAGACGTCGAAACTCGCATAAGCCCTGGCCAGCGCGGCGCCGCGCAGCTCCCCGGTGAACACCGCGTTGGGCATCAGCGTCGCCAGCCGGGACTGTTCGGGCCCGTCGCCGACGACGACCAGTTGCACGGACGGATCGTGGGCCACGGCGGCGAGTCGTTCCACGTGTTTCTCCGGCGCCAATCGTCCGACGAACCCGACGACGAGCCGACCGCCGCCGGCCCAGGCCGCGCGGAGGTCGGGGTCGGTGTGCGCCGGATCGAACTGTTCGATGTCGACACCCCTACCCCACCGGAACAACCGCGGAACACCCCGCTGGCCAAGGTCTTTCATCGTCTCGGTGGACGGCGCCAGGGTACGGTCGCACATCTCGTGCAGCCGGCGGGTGTAGCGCCAGGCCAAGCGTGAGGTGATGGCCAGGCCGTAGCTGGCGGCGAACCCGGCCACGTCGGTCTGGAACACTGCCACGGTCGGGACATCGAGCCGGCGCGCGGCGACGGCACCGGCCGCGCCGATCACGAACGGCGACGCCAGGTGCACCACGTCGGGCTCGACGTCACGCAACGCCCGGTACAGCGCCGGGGTGGGCACACCGATCGGCAGCGACGTCACCTTGGGCACCATCACCGACGGCACCAGGTGCACCGGGGTGCTGCGGCCCACCATCCGCGGCGCCGACAGCTCGCCACGCGGTGTGTCCGGCGCGATCACCACGACATGGTGTCCGGTGCGTTCGAGGTGGTCGACCACCCGCAGGACGGAATTGACGACTCCGTTCATCTGCGGCAGGAAACTCTCGGCGACGATCGCGACCCGCATGCCGCCATCCTCCGCCCGGCGTCTTGCGCGGTTGGTCCGAACACGTGACCACGTCCCGAAGATCGGGTGAACGCATCCGACACGGCGCCCTCGGTTGTTTCCCCGGGCGTCGGGCACACTTCAGACGTGGCCGACCTGTTGTTGCTCAGTCGCTGGCTGGGTGCCGTTCCCGAATTCGTCACCGGCCGCGGTGGCGCGCGGATCGGGTTCATCCCCACCGCGTCGTCGATCTACCCCGACCGCGCCTGGGTGGACCTCGACCGCAGGACGCTGCGCGAGCAGGGGTTCACCGTCACCGACATCGAACTCGAAATCCTGTCCGCATCGGAGACCGCGGCCGCGCTCGACGATGTGGACGCCGTCTTCGTCTCCGGCGGCAACGTGTTCCACCTGCTCTCCGTCCTGCGCCGCACCGGTGTCGACCGCCTGCTCACCGACCGAGTCCACGCCGGGATGCTGTATCTGGGTGCCAGCGCCGGGGCCTGCGTCGTCGGCGCCGACATCGAACCGCTCGGCCTGCTCGACGATCCAACCGAAGCACCAGATCTCACGTCGACGACGGGCCTGGGCTGGATCGACGAGGTGATCGTGCCGCACGCCGACGGCATCGTGTCCGGCCGCGCGGTCGTCGACGAGCTGCGCATCCGTTACGGCAGCCGGTTCACGTTGCGAATGCTCGCCGACGATCAGGCGTTGCTGGTCTCGGGTTCCGAACGTTCGGTCATCTCGTCCTGATCCGGCTCGTCGTGATCGGACTCGGCCCGGGCGCGCCGAGCGTTGCGCCGCCGGTTGATCTCGGCAAGCAACACCATCACCACACCCACGATCAGCCAACCGACGACGATGATCGACAGCGCCGGGACGATGGCCAAAGTCCAGCTGCGGCCTGCGGGCCGCGCCAGGTCGGGGTTGGTGACGTCGTACTCGACGCTGATCCGCTGGCCCTGCGTCAGCTCGGTGGGATACAGCAGGCCGAGGCGGGGGCTGTGGAAGTCGCCGTCCGGGGTCTGGAAATTGACTGCGGCGTGCAGCCGGTCGGCGGAGACGACGTCGGCCATCACCGTCGCCATGTTCTCGTCGATCTGTGCGTCATTGCGGTGACACCCGGCGACCAGCACCAACGCCATCGTGGTGACCACCATGCCCAACAGCACCAAGACGTACTGGGTGCGGCGCAGGATGGTCGGGTTCACGAATGACAGACTAATGGTTGTGATCAGCAGCGACGTACACTGCGTGGGGAATCGCAGGGTCGTTCGATTCCAGACATCTGATATGACGCCGGGGAAAAGTCATGGTCACGTTTGCTGAGCTCCGCGATGCTCGACCCAACCTATGGGAGTCTGCTGCTGACGACATCCTCGACGTCAGCAAACAGGCGGAACGCACGGCAGACAACATTCATGCCAACGGCGTCGATCCGTTGGTGGATCACTGGCCAGATCACACCGGCACGCTAGCCCGCGATTCCTTGGCGAGCTGCGCCAGTAGAATGGTCAACGCCGGAATCTTGGCGCGCGGGGTTGCGACAGCACTCGACACTCTGGAAGACGCGATCGGTATCGCCCAACGAATGCTGGTGTCTGCGACCACCTTCGCTACCTCCAGAAATCTCACCGTAGATGAGAACGGCACGGTCGCTGTTCCCGATGACACTTCGGCCGAAGACTACTCCCGCGCGATTTTATGGCGAGACGAGGCTCAGTCCATGATCGACGACGCTGTCGAGGCTGCTTCTCAGGCGGACCGGTCGTGTCTCGACGCGATCACCGCATGTAGCGTCGACCCGGATTCCGTGTCATCGGACACTGCTCGCGAGAAACAGGCGCAAGCGGTGCAGGCAGCCTTGAAGGAGATGCGAAACCTGTTGCCGGACGGCCAACCGCCAGAGGAAGTGCGGCGCTGGTGGGCAGGGCTGACACCTGAGCAGCAGCTGCAACTTAAACGCGCGGTGCCGGTTGAGCTCGCCGATCTTGATGGCCTATCAAAGGACGTTAAACGCGAACTTACCGACAGCGGCCGCGGGTACGACCCGGTAGAGACAGTTCGGTTTGCCATCGCAAACGCTGAGAACGACGAGCTAGACATCTTTGGTTCAATTCTGACGCCCAGCGGGAGTTCTTCCTCAGTAACGGCGGGCAAACAGTCGGCTTGGATCAGGCGATGCCCGGAGACGTCGTCTATTCCAACTATGCGCAGCCACATGAATCAGGCGACTTCAGCCACCACGCAGCGGTAGTGACAGGAGTGCTGCCAGACGGTCAGGTGCTGTACACCCAGCACACCCCCGGTGCAGCAAATTACAGCGTGCAGGATCGACTCCCGATGATCGAACAGGGCGAGGGCGCGCAAACGATCACGATCGTCAGGCCAAAGGAGACATGGTGACCCTGCATCACGACCGAACCAAGAGCTCACGAGTGGTTATGCTGCCAGCCGCTGCAACGGCCCTGATCTCCATTGCAGCGGCGCTCGCCAGTATTGTTGTGCTACAACACGAACGCGACATTTGGGTGGAGCAGGCCGTGAAGGCTGGTTGTCGCGACCTCCAACCGCTTCCGTCGGCAACACTTTTCGGGGGACTGGCAATCGTTCTCTCGATACTTGCGTGTGCGGCGATCGTGGCCGGGTGGACACGGAGTTCTCCACCGACATGGCTGGTTCTGATCGCACTCGCCATGCTCGTCGTCGCCGCTGGGTTGGCGCTGTATGGCATTGTGACCGTCATCGATGCACCGTCTTCGCCCTACCACGGAGTTGATGGGAGCGGGCTTCCGTGCGGCAGCGGCTAGCGATGACAGCAAGTACGGAAGGCAGGAGATGACCGACCGAATCGACATCAATCCATCTGGTGTCAAGAACGCTGGCGCCATCATCGAAAATGAAGCCGGTGAGGCACGTGCTGGGCTGTTAGCACTATTCGACTCTGCCCAACCGGCGACCGACGGAAATGACGGCTTTGCCACGGGGCCTGCGCTCGTGGCGTTCGCCAACAGCATGCGGTCGGAACTCGACTCGACAATCAACGAATTGCAGTCGACTGGCCAGCGTATCGTCGCAGCTGCCAACCGGATCAAGAGCACCAACGACGCCACTGCCGAGGGGATCAGCCGCATTGCGACATCCTTGAACGGACTTGGCAATCAGCCCTTGCCAGGTTGACGCCTCCCAACATCCGCGCCGCCGCAGTTTCTCGCCGCCGTCCTGCTCCCTACCGCAACCGTGCCGCGGCAACTAACGCAACCGCGCGGCGATCGCCGCGTGCACGGCGCGCAGGCGGTCGCGGTCGGTGGGCACCTCGATCACTTCCACACCACCCGCGGGCGCGTCCTCGGCCAGCACCGACGACAGCTCGCCGATCGACACCCGCCGGTGCGGCACGTGGAATCCGGCGCACAAGGATGCCAGGTCGGCGGAATGCGGCGTGCCGAAGACCCGCTCGTAGGCACCCGAATAGGCGCCTGTGTTGTAGCGCGGATCGCCCTGCTCGAGCAGACCGAAAATGCCGCCGCCGTCATCGTTGGCGACGACGATCCGCAACGAGGACGGCCGCGGCTCGCCCGGTCCGATGACCAGACCGGTGGCGTCGTGAATGAAGGTGAGGTCCCCCATCAGCGCGATGGTGTGCGCACCCGGCGACGACCGGTCCAGCGCGAGCGCCGCACCGATGGCCGTCGAGTTGGTGCCGTCGATCCCGGCGACGCCCCGGTTGGACAGCACGCGCACCCCGTCGGTCACCCGGCCGGCCAGCGCGACGTCTCGGATGGGGTTGCTGGCGCCGACGACGAGCTGATCGCCGGGCCGCATCGCCGCACTCACCACCCGCGCGACATGCAGTCCGGTGGTGGCGGCCGGGTCGTCGAGCATGCCGTCGAGTTCCGCGTCGACCGCCCCCAGCACCCGTTCCTGCACGTCGGCGCACTCCTTGAGCCACTCCTCGCGCGGCTCGCCGGTCGGCTGCACGCGGGTGCCGGTGGCGTAGACGTTGCCGGACACATCGGGCCAACGTGGGCCGGTGGTGAGTGCATACACCGTCACATTCGGGTCGGCCAGCAGGCGCGACACCCCGCGATGCAGTGTCGGCCGCCCGCAGATGATCGCCTGCTGCGGGTGGATGGAGTCCAACGCCAACGGGTGCAGCGGCGTGTCGGCGTGCGGTGCGGTCGGTTCGGCGACGGTCGGAATGCCGGCGAGCGCCGGATGCACACCCGAGCCGTGCCCGGAGACCACCACCGTGTCCAACGAGAGGTCGATGGGCAGCGGGACGTCGAGCTTGCCGACGGGCGCCTGCGTCCATGGCAGGCCCTCGGGCCGCCCGGCGAAGGCACCCAGATCATCGTCGGTGGCGTCCGGGACGAGCGGTTCGCGCAGCGGGATGTCGAACTGCACCGGGCCCGCGTTGCCGGTGCGCGCACCGCGAGCCGCCGCGAGCACACGGCCGACGGCCGAGCGCCACTGACTGTTGGTGTCGAGATCCTGTTCGGCCAGACCGAGGCTGATGGCCGCACGCACCTGGGTGCCGAAGATGCCGAACTGTTCGACTGTCTGGTTCGCGCCCGAACCCAGCAGCTCGTAAGGCCGGTTGGCGCTGACCACCACCAGCGGCACGCGGGCGTAATTGGCCTCGAACACCGCCGGACCCATGTTTGCCACCGCGGTGCCGCTGGTCATTACGATCGGCACAGGCTGCCCCGACGACACCGCCAATCCGAGCGCCAAGAACCCCGCCGACCGTTCGTCGATTCGCACATGCAGCCGAAGTCGACCCGCGACGTCGGCCGCGTGCAGGGCGAACGCCAACGGGGCGTTACGCGAACCCGGGCACAGCACGGCCTCGGTCACGCCGCAGCGGATCATCTCGTCGACGATCACACGCGCCTGCAGAGTCGAGGGATTCATCCCTCCAGCCTAGGACGACACCCGATCTCCTACGCACGGCGTAAGGACATGGTGCCCGTCACGTCATCGGCGCACCATGGAGTCATGGGCTTCTACGAGGACAGAATCCTGCCGTACCTGATCAACATCACCTGCGGCATGAAGGACACCCTGCCGCTGCGCAGCCGCACCTGCGCGGGCTTGTCGGGAGAAGTGGTCGAGCTCGGCTTCGGCTCGGGCCTCAACGTGCCGTTCTATCCGGAAGCCGTCACGCGGGTCGCGGCGATCGAACCATCCAACACCGGGTGGAAGATCGCCGCCGACCGCGTCTACGCCTCGCCCGTGCCGATCGAACGGGCCGGACTCGACGGTCAACGACTCCCCTTCGACGACGACACCTTCGACGCGGCCCTGAGCACCTACACCCTGTGCACCATCCCCGATCTCGCCGCCGCACTCGCCGAGGTCAAGCGCGTCGTGAAGGACGGCGGCACCCTGCACTTCCTCGAGCACGGCAACGCTCCCGACGAGTCGGTCCGTAAGTGGCAGCGACGACTCGAGCCGATCCAGAAACGCGTCGCCGGCGGTTGCCACCTCACCCGCGACATCCCGGCCGCCCTGCGCGACGCCGGCCTCACCATCACCACCCTGGACACCTTCTACGAGGAACACACCCCCAAACCGATGGCAGCGATGAGTCTCGGCGTCGCGCAAGTGGGCTAGCCACAAGTGATCTCGATCTCGACAAGCTCGATCCGGCGGATACGCCACTCACTTCGTTCGCGGCTACTCGATCACCGGCTGACGACCGCTGGTCGATCTCGACACGTAACTCACTTCGTTCGTTACTACTCGATCCAAGGAGTAGCCGAGGAGCCTGCGACGAGGCGTATCCGCCGGATCGAGCTCGTCGAGATCGAGACCACCCCATATCCTCGACCGAGTGCGTCGTTGGATACTGCTGGCCGTCCTGACCGCAGCCGCGACGTATCTTCTCGAACTTCTCGATGTGGACGCCGCGGCGTTGTTCGCGGCGCTCGTCGTCGCCGGGATGCTGGCGATCGCCGGATTCGCGCCACCGTTGCGCAGGTCGCGTGACACCACCGACGACGACCCGGAAGACACCGATCCACCGGCCATCCCGCGGCCGATCATGCACACCGCCCAGGGTGTGCTCGGTGTGTTCATCGGCACCATGGCCGAGCCCGAGACGCTGTCGGGGCTCGGGTCGTCGTGGTTCCCGGTGCTGGTGATCGGCCTCGGCACACTCGCGCTGTCGGTGGCCGGTGGCGCGATGTTGGGCCTGCACCGCCTCGTCGACCCGCTCACCGGTTCGCTGGCGCTCGTCGCAGGTGGGGCGTCCGGGCTCGTCGCATTGACCCGCGAGTTCGGCGGCGACGAACGCATGGTCGCGGTGATCCAGTACCTGCGGGTCGCGCTGGTCACCATCACCATCCCGCTGGTGGCCTCGCTGGTGTTCGACGCACAGTCGACGGCGGTGCACGAGGCGCCGCCGAGCGCCACCGATCAGGGGTGGGGCCTCGTACTGCTGGCGGTGTGCTTGGGTATCGGCATCCCCGTCGGACGACTGGTCCGGCTGCCCGCGGCTGGGCTCCTCGGTCCGATGGCGCTGGCCACCGTCGCCGAACTCACCGGCCTGGCCGGCGACGCCGCGGTCTCCACGATCCTGCTCACCGTCGCCTACGCGATCATCGGCTGGCAGGCCGGCCTCGGCTTCACGATGGACCGCCTACGGGCCATCGGCCGAGTGCTGCCGGCCGCGTTGGTGCTGATCCTCGCGATCGGCGTCGGCTGCGCGCTGCTGGGAGTGCTGCTGTCGGTGTGGACCGGCGAGTCGATGTTCGACTGCTACCTAGCCACCACCCCGGGCGGCATCTACGCGGTGCTCGCCGCGGCGACCGCCGCCGGCGGCAACGTCGCGTTCGTGGTGGCCGCGCAGATCCTGCGGGTGTTGCTGATGCTGTTCGTCGCCCCGTTCGCGGCCCGCGCAGCCGCCCGACGACTCGCCTCGTGAGTTACAGCTGCAGTCTCAGCGGTCACCCGAGACAATAGTTGTCGCGGGCGGTTGCCGGCACCGCAGTGAGATACGCGCCGGTCGGCCCTCGACCCGTTCCGGTCGGCTGTCTAGAGTCGAGACCATGAACGGGGAGCCCAATTCGACCAGTGCCCGCGAGTTCGATGTCGTCGTGTTCGGTGCGACCGGCTTCGTCGGCGAACTCACCGCCCGCTATCTGGCCGAGCACGCGCCACGCGGCACCAAGGTGGCGCTGGCCGGCCGGTCGGAGACCAAACTGGCCGCCACCCGCAAACGACTACCCGCACGCGCCCACGACTGGCCGCTGATCGTCGCCGATTCGTCGTCGCCGAGTTCGCTGGACGCGATGGTCGCCCGCACCCGCGTGGTGTGCACCACCGTCGGCCCATACCTGCGCTACGGCGAGGCGCTGGTGGTGGCCGCCGCGAGCGCCGGCACCGACTACGTGGACCTCACCGGCGAGGCGCCGTTCGTGCACTACTCCATCAACAAGGCACACGAGACCGCGCAGGCCACCGGCGCGCGGATCGTGCACTCCTGCGGCTTCGATTCCGTGCCGTCGGATCTCGGTGTGTACCTGCTGTACAAAAAGATCGCCGACGACAACGCCGGTGAGCTCACCGACACCACCTTCGTGGTCAAGTCATTCAAGGGCGGCATCTCCGGCGGCACCTTCGATTCGGTGCGGGTGATGGCCGAAGAGTCGCGCAACGCCGAGACCCGTCGCCTGGTGCTCAACCCGCATTCGCTGTCCGGGGAGCCCGGCAACACGCCGCGGCCGGCCATCAAGTCCGAACCCAGCGACATGTCGATGATCTCGGCCAAGAAGGTGGATCCGTCGATGAGCGGCACTCTGGCCCCGTTCTTCATGGCCGCGTCCAATACCCGCATCGTGCGGCGCACCAACGCGTTGTTGGACAACGCCTACGGCGAGGACTTCCACTACGCCGAGACGATGTCGGTCGGCCGGATTCCGGGTGTGTCCACGGTGACCGCCGGAGCGGTCGCGGTCGGGACCGGAGTCTTTTTGGGCGCCATGAGTTTCGGGCCGACCCGCAAGCTCCTCGACCGACTGCTACCCAAGCCGGGCGAGGGACCGAGCGAAAAGGCCCGCGAGAAGGGTTCTTTTGTCACCGAGACGTATACCACCACCCCCAGCGGCCGCCGCTACCGCTCGACGATGCGGATGTCGGGCGACCCCGGCTACAAGGCCACCGCGGTGATGCTCGGCGAGAGTGCCCTGTCGTTGGCGCTCGAACGGGATCGCCTGTCCCCCTTGACCGGTGTACTCACCCCGGCCGCAGCGATGGGCGAGGTGCTCACCCGGCGGCTACAGGACGCGGGAGCGACGCTCGAGGCAGTCGAACTCACCTGAGTGCGACACCTCCGCACCGGAGTGAACCCCGCCAAACGTCACCACTGATCCCTGAGGAGCGAGCCGAAGGGCCCTTCGTGACGGGCCTTTGCATTGCGAGGTACTCACGGCTTCCGCGCCCAACGCAGCCACCCGGGGTGGCTGGTGTCAGACCCGCGTCAGCGGCGGCAGCTCATCCTGCGGTACATTGTCGACCTCGGTCACCACGGTGTCGTCGCCACTGTTCAGCGCGACGAAACTGCCGTAGAGGCGCGGCTTCCCGTCGTCCCGCCCGCCGACGACGCGCTCCCCTTGCACCGAGGTGAGGGCATAGCCTCCCTCGTCGAGTTCGATGGTGTGCGCACCGCCGGCGGGCACCACGTAGAAGTTGTTCTGAGGCACCAGGTTTCGGTCGGCGGTACCGCTGAACACGATGATCGCGATGTCGCCGTCACTGTCGTTGTGGATGGTCACACCGCTCGCATCGGTGGAGTAGTAGACGCCGTCCGCGGCGCCGTCGGCGCCCACCGCGTCGAGCGGCCACAGGATGCCGGTCGCGAGCCCCTCGGACGGATCCCAGAACTTGTTGTCGGGGTCGACGATCGGTTGATCGGCGTCGCGGATCGCGGCGCCGAACGGATTGAAGTTCTGGCTCAGCGTCGAATCATCCTGCACCACAACCATTCCGTAGATGATGGCGCCACCTTCGGCGTCCCGCTCGCCCTGCACGACGTATCCGGAGATGTCGCCGCCGGCGTCGATGGTCGTCGACTCTCCGGCCGGCACCAGGTACAGCCCATCGCCGTGCGGCACGTTGTATTGGTCCACCGCGATCACCGCGACGTCGGTGTCACCGGTGTTGGTGAACGTGATGGTGTCTGCATCCGCATCGTAGGTGTAGGTGATGTCGTCGGCGTCGGCGATGCGATAGTTGTCGCCGATCAGCACCTGGAAGTCGGACGGGTCGTAGAAACGGTTGTCCGGGTCAATCATCCACCACTGCAGCCGCGCGGTGAGCACGTCGAAGGCCTGCGCGATCAGCGAGTCGTCGGTGTCGTCGACGGCCGGGTTGGCGTCAGCCGAGTCGACCAGGGTGCCCACCACACTGGCGGCGGGCACCGTGACCCGATCCCCGGGATTCAGCAACCCGAGCAGGTCACTGCCGTCGCCGCGGCTGCGACGCAGGAAGGCACCCCCCGCGGCGAGGCTCTGGTTGAGGAAGATCAGACCGCCGGCGCCGACGTCGCCGGCGAAACCGTAGAACGCGCCCGGACGCGGCCTCTGCTGCTCGGGCGGCTCCGTGTCGGCGCCCGCCGACACCGCGGCCGCCGTGCCCGGCTCGCCGATGACCTCGCCGATCACCCGCGCCGCCTCATCACCTACCGCGCCGTCACCTACCGCGTCTTCCGTCGGAGCGTCATCGGTGGCCGCGCGGTGACGTCCCGTCGCGGGCTCATCGGCGCGGTGGCGCCCGGTCGACTCGTCATCCGCGCGATGGCGGCCCGTCGGCCACGACCAGGTCGGAACCTCTCGAGCGGTGGTCGGTTCGTCGACCTCGGTGGACGGGGTTTCCGTCGCGGAGTCCGGCGCCTCGGCGGGCTCGGACGTCTCCGGAGCCGCGGTCTCCGACGGAGGCTGCGTGGTTCCGGTGGTCTCTTCGGACGGCGCCGACTCGTCGTCATCCGTGGTTTCTGTGGTAGCACCGTCGGACTCCCCGGCCGGCGGTGCGGTGGTCTCGGTCGGCTCCCCACTTCCCGAGTCCCCTGCTCCTGACTCCCCGGTACCCGGCGGTGCAGTCGTGGAAGGTGAAGTCGTGGAGGGGGCCGTCGTGGAGGTGGCGCTGGCCGCACCGTCGTCGGCGCTCGGGGATGCCGGTTCGGTGCCGGTGAGTTCGTCGGCAACCGCGGCCCCGACGGGCGCGGCCATCAGCAACGCGGCGGCGATCCCGGAGGAGGCGACGATGACCCGAGTTCGTCGGACTCTCTTGACTGACATACCGGTGGATCGCTCGCCGATGCCGGATCGTTACCGAAACCGCTACTGCTGCCCCGGATCCAGCTTGATGAACAGGGCATCCATCTCGGCACACAACCGATCGCCGTCGTGCAGGGTGCCCTTGATGAACACCTTGCGCCCGTCCACTTTCTCGGCCCAGGTATGCGCCTGCAGCGGCGTGTTGAGCGGGGTGATCGACCGGTACTGCACGGTGAGATAAGCCGTGCGACTGACACCCTGGATGGCCACCGCCGAGGCGTAACCGCCCAGGTCGTCGAAGGCGACGGCCACGTGACCACCGTGCGCGGCCTTGTTGCCGCCGAGGTGGAAGTCACGGAAGGTGACCGACGCGAACACACCGTCGTCGTTGACCTCGGTCACCTCGAACGGGGGCAGCGTGATGTTGCCGCGCGCCGGGAGGTCGATGCGGGTGCCCGACGGCGAATGCCACTCGTCGATACGGACGGCGGCGAGCTTGGCGTTGATCTTCTCCAGATCGGCGATCAGTTCGTCGGCCAACTCCGGCGTCGGGCAGGCGTAGCGGACGTTGTCCATCAGGGTGCGCGCCTGCTCACTGAACTCCCCGTAGCGGGGCCCGCCACGTTCGGTGGTGATGGCGGTGTGCGCCCGGAACCCGCCCTCGTGCGGGTCCTCCCCGATCTCGGTGGTCGACTCCGGGCTGGTTGAACCGTCACTCATGGATCAACCGTATAGAACGGCCGTTCACCCGTCGCGACGTGATCCCGGCGGATCGACGTGCGGTATCGGCTCGGGCTTCTCGTTGCGGTCGCGCAGCCACACGGAGCGACCGATCACCAACGCAAGCACCACCGCCACCGTGACCCACACGGTGAGGATGATCGCGACGATGACCCAGCCCACATGTCCAGGATGCCACGATCGCGGCAGAAACCCCGCCGACTAGGGCATATCGGTCGGTACCACTGCGGTCACGATCCGCAGAAGGGCGTCGAGACACAACTCACGGACCCGACCACTTAGGCTCGATTCATGACTGACGCCGGTTCCGCGACCTCCCAGAACCCGTTCGATCCCACCCAATGGGCTCCGGTGCCGGGTTTCGACGAACTCACCGACATCACCTACCACCGGCATGTCGGCGAAGGCCGCCGGCACGGGATCGTGCGCGTCGCCTTCGACCGGCCGGCGATCCGCAACGCGTTCCGCCCGCACACCGTCGACGAGCTGTACCGGACGCTGGATCATGCGCGGCGCTCCCCCGACGTCGGCACGGTGCTGCTCACCGGCAACGGCCCGAGCCCCCGCGACGGCGGTTGGGCATTCTGCAGCGGCGGTGACCAGCGCATCCGCGGGCGCTCCGGTTATCAGTACGCGTCCTCGCACGATTCAGATGTGACCGCGGCCGGCGCCGAGGGCGTCGACGAAGCCCGGGTGAAGGCCGAGGGTGGCCGGCTGCACATCCTGGAGGTGCAACGCCTGATCCGGACGATGCCCAAGGTGGTGATCGCGGTGGTCAACGGCTGGGCCGCCGGCGGTGGGCACTCGCTGCATTCGGTGTGCGATCTGACGTTGGCATCACGCGAGCACGCCCGTTTCAAGCAGACCGACGCCGACGTCGGCTCCTTCGACGCCGGCTACGGCAGCGCGTACCTCGCCAAACAGGTAGGCCAGAAGTTCGCGCGCGAGATCTTCTTTCTCGGCGAAGCCTACGACGCGGACACCATGCACCAGATGGGTGCGGTCAATCGGGTTGTCGCACATGCCGACCTGGAGGAGACCGCGATCGACTGGGGACGCAAGATCAACGGCAAATCACCGACGGCGCAGCGGATGCTGAAGTTCGCGTTCAACCTCACCGACGACGGCCTGATGGGTCAGCAGGTGTTCGCCGGTGAGGCCACCCGGTTGGCCTATATGACCGACGAGGCCGTCGAGGGTCGGGATGCCTTCCTGCAGAAGCGCTCTCCGGATTGGGATGCGTTTCCCTACTACTACTGAACCGATGCGCGGCCGACGATGAGCACGCTCGACGCGCCGCGTCACCGCGGGTGCGGCGACGGGTGCCCAAACAGATACCCCTGGGCGAACTGAAAACCCAACTCCTGCAGGGCCGGTACCACGCTCTCGTCCTCCACGCCTTCGGCAACCATGCCGATGCCCGTCGACTGCGCGACGTCGCGGATGGCATGGACCAACGCACCACTGGCCGAGTCATCGAGGATCCCGTCGATCAACGTCTTGTCCACCTTCACCACATCCACCGGGAGGTCTCTCACGTAACGCAACGCGGAGAACCCGCTACCGAGATCGTCGACGCAGATAATGCAACCGATCTCGTGGAGTTGCGCCACAGCGCGCTCTGCCGGGGTGCCGAGTTCGACGGCCTCGTTCTCCCTGATCTCGATCCACACCTGTTCGGGATCCACGGCATTCGCCTCGATGGTGTCCGCCACGTACGCGGTGATGGCGGTGTCCCACAACTGTTGGGCCGACAGGTTGAGCGACACGAAGGCGTCCGCGCCGACCGTCGGTACCACCTCTGTGGCCAGCGTCCGGATGGCGTCGTCGATCGAGTGTCTGCCGATGGGCACGATCAATGACGTGTCCTCTGCCACGGCGAGAAACACCTCGGGCGACAACAGTCCGGCCTCGGTGTGCCACCGCAGCAACGACTCGTATCCGACGGTGCGGCGATCCGACAGCGTGACGATCGGTTGGTAATGCAGGACGAAGTCGTCCCCGTCGGACTGACTCAGTCGGGTGGCGATGTCGACATCGCTGCGGATCTGCTCCGCTGTCCCCGAATCGGCGAACACCACGGTGTGGCGTCCCACGATGGCAGTCGACAGCGCAGCGTCGGCACAATCGATGACGGCTCGTCCCGTCACCGCTTCGGGCAGTTCCGCTCCGACCGCGACACCCATGCAGATGTCGAGAAATCGGCCGGAGTCACCGTACTCCAGCAGACGCGACTCGAGGTGGCCGCGCGCGGCGTCGACCAGCCCCGCCAGGCCGACGTCGGACTCCGAAAGCCAGATCAGCCATTCGAACGCCGACCGTTGCTCGAATCTCGCCGCGGGGATCACCGCCCGCAACACTTGATCGACGAACTCGTCGGCGACCACCGCCGCCTCCGCTCGCCCGTACGCCACCGCAGCCCGGTGATATGGGTCTGCAGCCACCGCGATCGCGGTCATCGCCGCATATCCATTTTCCGTCACCGGCGTCCCCGTCCCTGTATCCTGGCCCCGGTCAGCCAGTCCACCCAGTCTAAGACCTGTCCCCCCAAATTGGGGACATCGTCTCTGCTGTTGTTCTTGTGAATGGTACGCATTTTGGTTGACTCTCAACGAATCACGCACGGCGATGGTGCAGCTGGTCACGTGGACGTACACGTCAACAAATCTCGGCGCCCGCACGCTATGATCGGTGCGGAAATCACTGGTTCATCGATGCAGCCCAGACGGAGGTCGAAGTGCAGCGTCTGAGTGTTTGCGTACCATTGTTCAACAGCGCGGACACCGTTGCGAAATGCCTGGAAAGCGTTCTGTCGCAGTCCTACAGCGATTTCGAGTGTCTGGTGGTGGACAACGCCTCCACCGACGACACGGCCGAGCGGGTGCGGGATTTCGACGACCCGCGGATTCGGTTGGTACGCAACGAACACAACGTCGGGCTGGTCGGCAACCACAACAGGTGCATCGAGCTCGCCCGCGGCGCCATCGTGCAATTCGTCCACGGCGACGACTGGCTGCTGCCCCACTGCCTCGAGCGACTGCTCCCGTTCTTCGACGACCCGAACGTGGGTCTGGCTTTCGCCCCGCGCACCGTGGAAAGCGAAGACACCGAATGGAAAGCACAGTTTTCGCGACTCGAGACACCCTTGGCTCCCCTCTCGACGATCAACGACGGCCAGGAGTTGATCCGCCGGCACCTCGATGCCGGGGGTGGCGGCAACCCGGTCGGTGAACCCACCGCCGTGATGGTGCGACGCGAGACGCTGATCGCGGCCGGCGGATTCCGCGCCGACGTACCGCAGTTGCAGGACATCGACGCGTGGCTGCGCGTCATGGCCCTCGGTGACGTCGCCTATGTGGACGAACCGTTGACCGTGCGATGGCACCATGCCGGCTCGGAGACCGACATCCACCAGGGCGCGCCCTCCATCGACCGGATGTGGGTGATGACCGGGTTGATGCAGCGCCCAGAACTCGACACATCGGTGCGCAGACACGCGTTCAACCTGTGGTTGCGGTCATTGCGGCATGTCCCCGAAGACGTCATGCGCAATCCCAGGGACCAGCGTCGGACGTTGCTGACACGACTCGGCCGGCAGTTGGCCGCCACGGCCCGGCGTACACCGCTGACGTTCAGCGACAGCACATCCTGACCCGCCTCACCCGCGCAGTATCGACGAGAGCACCGGCCCGATGGCGCGCCACTCCAGCGACTGCTGCGCCGCGACGACGGCGCGACGGAAACCGTGGTTGCGCTCCGGCTCGTCCATTGCGGTGAGCGCGTCGGCCAGGGCAACCGGATCCCGCGGCGGCACGACGATTCCGATACCGAGCGCCCGTACCGTCTCACCGAGCCCACCCACGTCGGAGACGATCACCGGCACCCCGTACTCGATCGCCGTGTGCAGCACGCCGCTCTGCGCTTCGAAGTCGGTGTAGGGCAGCACGACAGCGTGCGCGCGAGCGAACAGCTCCGGTACCCGTTCGGGTTCGACGAAACCGTCGAACCATTCGATCCGACGATCCCGATCGACGGCATCGTCGATGACCCGCCGCACCGAGTGCTCGGCGCGACCGGCGATCGCCAGTGCGCTCTCGCCCGCGTACTTCGCGTAACCCTGCACGAGGATGTCGACCCCCTTGTTTTCCCGGATCTCACCGAAGAACAGAAACGTCGGCGCCCCGGCCGCCGACGAATCGGCACCCGATGCGACCGCGATGCCATGCGGGACCACACTCACCCGCGCAAGTCCGTAACGTACGCCGGCAACCTCGCGGTTTCCTTCCGTGTGCACCAGCACCGCGTCGGCCGCCCGCAGCCCTGCGCCGGTCAACCATTCGTCGACGGTGTCGACCGTTGATCCGGTGTAATCGTGGCGACGTATATTGTGCAGCCGCACCACCACTCGTCGATCACGCAGCCGGGACAGCCACACCACCAGGGGCAGCGTGAAACGTTGGATCTCCTCCAGCAGGACGACATCGACGTCGCGGGCGCGCCACAGGAACAGGCAGAACGCCATGTCGTGGCGACGCCAGGGTCGCGCGCGCTCGGCCACCCATCGCCACGTCGATCCCAAATCTGATCTCGGCCGTTGCGCCGGTATCGCCACGGGCTGGCTGATCCGGTCGGAGACGAAGCGGCCCTCGAGGTCTGGGCGGCGAGGCCAGATGAACCGGATGTCGTCGCCCGAGTCGAGAACACCGTCGAGCGCCTTGCGCACGTATTCCGGATGCCCGCCGGATGCGGTAGGAGCGAACACCGCCACCGTGGTCGACGCACCTGCGCCGGCATCGCCACCCGACCGCACAGCGCGGCGGTGCGAGCATCGCACCGAGCGGCGCGCGACCGCGTGCAGCAGCGCCGTGCGCACGCCGTCGAGCAGGCCGGCGAGCGCGGCGCCACACTCGGCGGCGCCGCCCCGCCATCGGCGTTCCCGCGCCGGCCGCAGGAGCTGGCCGACAGTACGTTTCGCTCCGTAGCCGACCAGCAGCGACAACAGCCCCATGTGCGCGGCGAGCACCACCGTGCGGTTGCGGTTCATGTAGCGGTGGTAGACGGCGCCGTGCTGTTCGCCGACGTGGGTCTGCGAGCCGCCTTCCTCGTGCCACACGCGAGCGCGAGGCGCCACGGCCAGCGCCACACCGCGCGCCTGCCAGCGCAGGGCGAGATCGGCGTCCTCCCAATACAGGAACAGCCGCTCATCGAATGGCTCGCTGCGCCATACCCGCAACGTCGTCGCCATCACCGCACCGCTGAGAAATCCGGTGAGGTACGCCGCACCGTCCGGCGCCGGCGGCGGCTGCCCATAGCCACGGTGACTGACCACCCCGCGCCGCAGGTCGATGTCCCCGCCGGCGAACCAGACCACCGGAACCGTCGGGGCGCCGGTGACGATGACCGGTGAGACGACGCAGTCGGGGCCCATCTCGTCGAGCGCATCGGACAAGGCGGGCAGGCATCCCGGCTCCATCCAGGTATCGGGGTTCAGCACGCACAGCACCTCATCATCGGCGAGGTCGGCCAGGTGCCGGGCGATGATGTTGTGTCCGCCACCGAAACCCACATTGCGCGGACTCCGGAGCACCCTGACGTCAGGTTGGCCCGCAGTGGCCTCCGACAACGCGTGCCACTCCGCGTCGTCGCAACTGTTGTCCAGGACGGTCACCGACGCCGCCCCGTCGGCCATGAGCTGCGGGAGCAGCACGGTCAGGTAGGAAGAGGTGAAGTAGTTGACGATCGCCACATGCGGGGCGCGCCGTCTGCGGTCGGTCATCAGTTCCTCGGCTCGAACGACCGCCACACCGCGATCACGTCGTCCTGCCGCACCCGGCCGTTCTCGGTCATGAGCCCGTACTCGTCATTGATCAACCCCCACTGGTAGACACCACGAACACGATCCGACGAGTTCGCCAGGTTCTCGATACTTCGGTACACACCCACCCGATCGGCGTCCTCGTCGCGGCTGGCCCCCGCCTCACCGAACACCAGCGGAACATCGGTCGCCAGCTCATAGGGTGCGAGAAAGTTGCTGCCGGCCCGGATCATCGGCGGCCGGTACACGTGGATGTCGAAGAAGTCGACGACTTCACGCCATCGACTCATCGCCGCCCGGTCGGTGATCTTGTCGATGAGTTGCCCGGTGTGAATGTCCGACACCGACAGCGGAAGGTTCGTCTCGCTGCGAATCGTCGACGCCCATCGGGCGATGAACCCGAACGCGACGGGTTCGGGGAGTTGCGGATAGATCACCGACACCTCGTTGCACAGGTCGACGGCCACCACGTTGGGATGCCGCGACAACCCACGCGCAATCGTCCGCGCCATCGACTCCACCTCCCCCAATCGGTCCAGCGGTGTGTGCCGGAGATCGAGCAGGCAGTAGTAGACGGTCAGCCCTCGTCGCCGACAGTAGGTCAGCAGTTGATCGAGGCGGCGAAGGTAGGTGGCGGCATCGATCCGGCCGAGCAGCACGGCGCCGACGTCGCCGATGATCCGGATCGACCGTGAACCCACCTCGATCGCCAGATCGATCGATTCGCGCACCCACGGCCAATCCCAGCGGCTCCAGAAGTTCTGCCAGGCAGATCCGTTCACGATGTCGGTGGCACGCGGCACTACGGAGCTCCCCTTGAGTCCGGTCGGAACCGGGGCTGCGGCGCTCACCCGGCCGCCGATCAGCGGGACGATCCCGACCTCCCACCGCGCGCCCAGCGAGTCGAAGTTGCGCCGCAGGGTCGTACCCGACACGGCGTGATCCCAGTAACGCAGCTGATGCAGCACCCCGGCGAAGGACCGGTTGTCACCGTCGGCGCCCAGGGACAGCCGCCGCACCGCCTGCAGGCCGATGCGGTCGGTGAAGCTCGCCACGTACGCGCCGTTGAGGAATCCGTATGCGGTGCGCGAGGAATCGAAGGTCATCGCGAAAGCGCACGGACGCAGCGTGATCGATGGATCGCGGATCCGCATCAGCTCGGTGGTCCGCGACCACACGGCCAGCGTGTCGGGTGCGGCGAGCACCACTCTCAGTTCGTTGTTCCGGGCGTCGGTCAGCGCGCAAATCGTTCCGGTTGCTCCGCTGCGCGCGTCGACCACCACCATCAGACCGAATTCGGTCAGCGTCGGCAACTCGTCGGCCACCATTGCATCCGTGGGCGAGAACCGCCAACCGGTCGCCGCCGGCCGGGGCACCGTCGAGTTCGCCACCTGGGCCGGACCACCCACCCCGCCCGCGACCTGATTTCTGATCATCGAAATCCCGTCGACGCGATCCAACGATGCCTGCGTACCGTCGAGGTCGAGGATGCGGGTGGGATCGTTCGGCTCGGTGACATCACGTGCGGGCAGCGCACATCCGACGACGGCAGCGGGAACCGCACCCGCGGCGAGTTGTAGGAGCCGGCGCCGGGTGATCCTCACCACGCCGCACCCGTCCGGATCGCCACCGGCGCCGTCTGCGGCCCCTTCTGCGTTTGTCCGCGGGCGTATCTGGCGATCGCATAGCCCAGCAGGCAGCCGAAGACGATGGAGCCGCCGTGGTCATTCGGCATGGGGGAGACCGCGATGACCGCGGCCAAGCCCGCCGTGGTGGCGGCGACCGCAATGCTGGGGCCGTCGCGCCAGCGCCGGATCACCACCGGCAGAATGCAGATGGCGAGCACTCCGATGAATGCGACCAACCCCAGCAGGCCCGTCTTGGTGCGCAGCCAGCCGTAGTAGTTGTGTGCATACAGTTGGCCGTCGTTGGCCGCGAACTCGTCGGCCGCGCCCATCGGCGGCTTGTACCGGAAGCCGAGCCCGTTGCCCACAATCTCCTTGTCGCCGACGCTTTCGGTGAGATAGCGGTTCTCCTGACGTCGGTCCTGCGTGGACGAGTCGACCGCCTGCGTCGATTGGTCGAGCCCGGCGAGGACCCGATGGGAGTAGCCGGACACCTGGCTCTGCGCCCACTGGCCGGCACCCAGGGCGCTCGCGCCTACGAATGCCAGTCCCAGCGCGGCCGCGAGCACGGCGACGGTCACCGATATCCGCACCACCACCCTGGTGAGCATCCCGTTCAACGCGGCAGCGACCAGCACGACTACAAACATGATTGCCAGCCCCAGGAACACATTGCGCGAGAAGCTGAAGAAGTCGACCACCACCGCAGGTATCAGCAGAGCACTGATCAGCTTTGTACGGCCGGCGCCGACGAGCAGCATCGCCACCGCGATCAACGTGACGGCCAGCGCCAACGGGGTGGTGGAAGTGAGCAGACGGTGCGCATCCGACCCGCCGGCGACCAGGCGACCCGTGACGGTGTAGAGCTGCGCGGCCTCCTCGCGCCCGGCCAAGGCGAAGCCGGTGACCGACGACACGAACATGGCGAAGGCCGACACCGACAGGGTGAACAACAGCGCGGGCACATACCGGCCCACCTCACCGATGCCCACGATCACCGCCGCAACGAACACCGCCCCGGCCAGCGCCACCGCCGGCCGCACGTCGTAGGTGATGTCGCGGATAGCCAACCCCGACACCACCCCGTGTGCCGCCGCGACCACCAGCGACATCACGAACACGGCAAAGGCGATCGCCGCCGGCGACACCATCATTCGACGTCGGAGAGTCCCGGCCGAACGAAGCCGGTAACCGGCGTAGATCACGGCGGCCACCAGCGCACATTCGTGGAAGTAGACGAACAGCCCGCCGACGCGGATACCGTCGGGAACCGATGCCGGCACGGTGATGAAGGTGATCACGATGACCGCGTGCACAACGGTGGCCGGTCGGCGCCACACGCAGGCCGCCACCGCCACGACGGACGCGATGGCCACCGCCACCTCGACATTCCCCGTGCCCAGCGGCACCAGCACGGCGAGAAGCGCACCACCGGCCAGGGCGACCCATCGCAGGTCCCCAAGTGCCGGTGCTGCACTGCTCATGTCGGCGCCAGGATGTCGTCGACGAGAGTCAGCCACCGCTCGGCGACGGCGGGTTCGGAGAGGCGTTCACGTACCGCCTGCACACCGGCGTCCAGAGACTTTCGGGTGGCCTCCTCATCGAGGCTCCGCACCGAGTCGGCCAGACCACGTGCGTCGTCGACCTCGAAGACCAGCGCAGCACCCGCCTCCGAGACGAATCCGTGGGCGGGGATTGCACTGACCACCAACGGAACCGAACAGGCGACGCCTTCGAGCAGCACCATCGGCATGGCCTCCCATCGCGACGGCAGGATGAGCGCGGATGCACGCTCCATCATCTTCCTGACCTCGGTGTTGGGTTGCGGTCCGGCGAATACCACCCGGTCCTCGACGCCGGCCGTCCGCGCCCGCGACTCGAGTTCGGCGGTCAGCGGCCCCTCGCCCACCAGGGTCAGGGTGCGGCCCGGCAGGAACTGCAGGGCATCGATGGCGGTGGACACCGATTTCTCGGCGGAGTGCCGCGCCACGATCAACAGGTCCACCTCGCGGCGCCGGGCCGCAGCGCCGTAGGCAGCCAGCGGGACAGGGTTCTCGATCACCACTCCCCGATCGGCGTCGGGACGCACCGACGGCGAGACGAAGACCTCTTCGTCGATCAGTTCCCTACGCACACCGAGCGAGTACACCTTCGCCGCCAGTCGCGGATACCGCTCGATCGGCCAGTGATGCACCGCCACCACCTTCGGGCGTTGCGCCGGCCGCAGCGACATCGACATGAGGATGACGGCGGCAATGGCGTAGTGGGTGTGCGCGATCACCACGTCGCGTCCCCGCATCAGGTCGCGGAGCTTGCGCAGCATCGCCATCAGCGCGCGCGGCGAGCCCGGCCGGGAGTCGGCGAGGCACCGTGAGCGGCTGAACAGGTCACTGCCGGATTTGTTGTACAGGAAGTACGACCGGAAGCCGGCGGTAGCGCTGGCCTGATTCTCGATCCACCACGACAAGGTCTGTGCACCCGCCCGTTCGAGCTGGGTGACGACCTGCACGACGTCTGGTTCCTCGACCGTGTCCCGGTGTACGAAGAAGCGTTTGTCCTCGTGCAGCCGCAGTCCGCACGACTCGAGCCGGCGGGCCACATTGCGCAGCCGCACCGCGGCGACGAACGGTTCGACGGTGTAGCGTCCGGCCAGGCGTCGCGGCTCGTGGAGCAGCCGCCACAGCCATCCGAGCCGCAGTGCGTGCACCATCGGCGGAAAGTAATTCTCGGCGTGCGCGAGTTGGTCGAACCAGCCTCCGGCGGTGTATATTTCGACGCCCTGGAGATCGTCACGCAGGCGAACCGCGATCCGGTCCTGCGCCGGTGACCCCATGCCGAGCACGATGACCGTTACACCGGATGCCCGCAGCCGCTGCACGAGTCGCGAATGGTCGGCGACGCCGTCGTACCCGTCGACGGCGAGCACCACACCGGAGAAGCGTTCGGCGGCGGCTCTCGCGATGCCGGGACCGCCACCGACGAAGGCGATCGTCCGCCCCTCCCGATGCCGCTCCCGCAGGATGGCAGGCAGGTCGAGGTCGGCCGAGGACCTGGTGACCGATGCGCCCTGCAGGCCCAGCAGCAGTTGCAGGAACGTGCCGTCCACACCCACCTCGTCGGCTTGTGCCACCGCGTCCCAGTCGGCGACCAGCGCGCTGTGGTGGTTGAGCCAGGTCGTCACCGTCGACTCCGGGGTGATCGGCAGGTCGATGGCGGTTGCCTCACTTGTCATGACCGTGCGTCCTCTCGGTCCAGGGGCGAGTGCCCGTTCGGCCAGGAATGACCGTTGAGCTCGTCGGTCTTCGGTTCGTCGGCCTGCAGATGTTTTCCACCGGAGTCGGTTTCGGAATCACCGGAGTCTGTGGCGCCCTCGCCGAGCAGGCGTTCGACGCGACCCCATCCGATGACGACCGCGGCCGCCAGCAGCAAACCGGCCAGCAGTCCGATGCCGAGGTTGCGCCCGGTGTTCGGCGACGACGGTCCTTCGGGGGTCAACGGTTCCTGCAGGATGCGCAGCGCCACGATCGGACCGCCACCATCGTCGGGTGAGTCTCCCCACCGTGCGGCCTCCACGAGCTGCTGGCAGACCTCACGGCTCAGTCGGACTGCCTCGGCGGCCGAGCCACCGGTGACGCTCACATCCATGGCCACCGACTGTGGTTGGGTCTCCACACTGATCCGGGACTGCAGTTCCGGAACGCTCATGTCCAGCCCGAGCGAGGCGATGGTCTTCTCCGAGACCCGGTCGCTGAGAGCAAGATCCCGATAGGACAGCACGCGGTCCTGCGCCATCAGTGAGCCCTGGTAGGACTCCCCCGGTGTTCCGCTCGCCGCCGGCGACGCGTAGAGCAGGCACACGGCGGTGTACTCGCGGGTCGCGGTCGCGTTGCCTACTGCGGCGGCGGCCACGCAGAGCAGGCACACTGCCGCCGCGACAATCCATTTGAGACTGCCCTTGCGCATTGCGCGGTACAGGTCACCACGATTCATGGCTGTGCCTCCTCTGACGAAACGCCTCGACGGTTGGGATCGGCGCGGTGGTCTGGTGGAATCGGTCGATCATGTGGGCTCTCCATCTGGCTGTTTTCGGCCGCGGACCTGTGGGAGGGTCTTGAGCGCAGCGGCGACGGCCACGTATGCCGTCGTGAACACGACGGCCGAGAGCAGGAACGGCAGGACGGCTGCTTCTCGGGTGGTGGGTTGCACCAGGATGCCGATCGGCACCGAGACGATCAGGCCCACCGCGGCGGCCGCATAACCGGGCGCGACATTGGTCAGGTAGTCGCGGATCGGCACGTCCAAGGCCAGGTGCACCAACACGACACCCACTGCGACGCCGAGGATCACCGCTGCCGCCGCGGCGACCACGACACCGTGATAGCCGAACCAGAACCCGGCGGGAATCGCCAGCACCAGCGCCAGCACGCAGGAGGCGACCGCAGACCAGATCAGCATGCGCATGCGGTCGATCGCCAGCGTCGCCGCGGTGCTGACTCCCGTCGCTACGTTGAAGGTGAACGCCACCGACAGGATGACCGCCGCCCACAGCACGTCGCTGTTGGGTTCACCCAGCCAGAGGGGGATGGCGCTGACCGATGTCGCCACCAGCAGGAACGGCGCGAAGATCGACACCCCGCAGTTGATCCGGACCAGCGGCAGATAGGCATCGCGGACGGCGCCGTCGCCACCGGCGGCGAAACGCCGGGTCATGTGGGTGGTCAGCGCAACCGAGGCGATCGATCCGAAGGCCCGAGCGCCCAGCGCCAAGCGGCTGCCCAGGTCGTAGGCGCCGGCCGCAGCCGGTCCCACGATGAACCCCAGAATCAGCTTGGGCGACTGGAACAGCACGATGTCACCCACCCCGAGCACCTGCCCCTTGAGTCCGAAGGCGATGACGTCGCGGGTGATCTGCTTGGTCGGCAGTCCGACCGGGAAGTGACGCTCGTCGATCAGGACGGCGACAACCACCACAACCAGCCCGATGATCCCGCCGAGTGCGCTGGCGACCGCGAACGTGGCGAGTTCGGGTTCCACGATCAGGCCGACGACTCCCCCGACCGCGATCAACCCCGTCTGCACCGCCAGCCCGGCGTTCCCGGCGATCATCCGGCCGCGACCGAAGGCCGCTGCGGCGATCACCCGCGCGAGCATGCCGGTCACCAGGATCACCACTGCGGCCCACAGCAGTGTGCGCGCCAGCCCGACCGAGCCGGTGTGCAGCGAACCCTCGAAGGCGAACGCCGCGACCCCGCACAGTGCCAGCAGGATGGCGCCGAGTCCGACGGTCACCGCCAACGCCACACCCAGCACGGCGCGCTCGTCGCGCCGTTCACCACGCGCATGGTGCAGCGCAACGAAACGGGTGACCGCCCGCGACACACCGAGGTCGAACAGCGCGGCGTACTGCGCCAACGCGCCGGTCACCGACCAGATGCCGTAGTTGTGCATCCCGAGCCGGAGCACGATGTAGGGGGTCACCAGCAGGTTGACGCCGTATCCCGCCACTAGTGGCAGCATCTGGGCGGTGGTGCCTGCGCGCAGCGAGTGTTGTTGTGTGGGCGGCGACCCCGTCACGTCGGGATTGTCGTCGCCGGTGACGACCGGGGATCGGACCACAAGCAGTAGCTCCCGCTCAGTTGGTTTCGAGGACTTTGGGGTCGAACACGAGGACGCCGTCGGCGCTGCCGTCGGCGCCATAGCGTGCGATCACCTCGTCGGGCAGCGGTTCGAATGTGTCCGCACGCAGGTAGTCCCGCACCGACGTGCCGGTGGAGCGCGAATCGACGTTGACGGGCCCGGCGTCGGACAACAAGTCGTCGATGTGCAGCGTGCGGAAGTCGAAACTGATACGTGCGGTGTCGGTTTCGTTGGGCACCGTGGAATGCAGCTGGGCGCCGGAGAACGACAGGATGGAACCGGGATCGCCCACCACGCGCACCGCAGAGCCTTCCGCGCCGGGCGCGGCCTTCGGGTGGGGCCGGGGGTCGTGGGTGACGTACTTGGCGGCGTCCCGGCGCGACGTACGGTTCCATTCGTAGGCATCGAATCCGGAGCTGCTGTTGTCGACCGGGCGTCCCCAGAAGTCCGGATGGAATTGCATGCCTTTGTTCGCAGCGTTGCCGGCGACGGGCACCCACCAGTTGTTCTGGCAGTCCGGTGACGCGTACCAGGTGTCGCGGTGCGCGGCATAGTTGTAGCCCAGCCCCGACGACAGGTAGCTCGCGGTGGGCACCACCCGAAGCTTCGGCACGTCGAAATAGGTCTTCGACGTGTCGGCACCGAGGTCCAGCAGGATCTCTCGCAGCAATTCCTTGCAGCGCCGGTGGTGGGTGAACGCCGGCTTCAGGGCGGCGAGGACGCCGACATACTCCTCGACCCCCATGTCTTGATGGGCGGTCAGCGGGTCCCGGCCGTCGAACGCCTGCGACACCATCTCCAAGGCGAACTCGGCCAAGGCCGTGATCGAATCGCGCGGCGGCAGGCAGAACACCGTCCCGGCATAGAGTTGTCGACGGCGGAGATGGTCGGGCAGACCCGCTTCGGTGGATACGACAAATGACATGACAGCTCCTCCACTAGTGGTCGACGGCGTCGGGGCCGAAGACCTCGAGATGCGGTACGGGTGTGACGAACTGGCCGCCCCACTCGCGGATGAACGCGAGATCCTCGACGATCTCGTCGCGTAGGTTCCAGGGCAGGATCAGCACATAGTCGGGCTTCGCCGTCGCGATGTACGCGGGATCCTTGATGGGTAGCCGGGTTCCGGGAAGGTGCCGCCCCTGCTTGTGCGGGTTGCGATCGACGGTGCAGTCGATGAGGTCGCGCCCCACGCCGCAGTAGTTGAGCAGCGTGTTCCCTTTGGCGGGCGCACCGTAGGCCATCACCCGCTCGTTGCGTTCCCGGGCCGAGATGAGAAAGCTCAGCAGTTCACGCTTGGTGCGTTCGACTGCCGGCGCGAAGTCGCGATAGCCGTCCAGCCGATCGAGGCCGTACGCCGATTCCTTACGTGCCAGCGTGTGCAGACGCTCCGACGGTGTATACCGCTCCGATTCGTCGTGACAGACGTAGATGCGCAACGAGCCGCCGTGGGTGGGCACCTCATCGACGTCGAACAGTCGCAGACCGTGGCGGGCGAAGACCTGCGTCACCGAGTGCAAGGAGAAGTACGAGAAATGCTCGTGATAGATGGTGTCGAACTCGGTGTGCGCGATCAGCGCCAGCAGATGCGGGAACTCCATCGTGATGCGACCGTCCGGCGCGAGCAGCAGTTTCATGCCGGCGACGAAGTCGTTGAGATCCGGCACATGCGCCAAGACGTTGTTGCCGATCAGATGGTCGGCCTGACGACCCTCGTCCACGAGCTTCTCGGCGAGTTTGATGCCGAAGAACTCGACGCAGGTGTCGATACCGTTGGCGCGGGCCACTTCCGCGACGTTGGCGGCCGGTTCGATGCCGAGTACCGGAACATCGTTGCGAGCGAAGTACTGCAGCAGGTAGCCGTCGTTGCTGGCGATCTCCACCACCCGCGTCGACGAGTCGATGTCGAAGCGGCGGGTCACCTCCTCGACGTAGCTTCGCGCGTGCTCCAGCCAACTCGACGAGTACGACGAGAAGTAGGCGTAGTCGGAGAAGATCTCCTCGGGGGTTTCGAACTCACCGAGCTGAACGAGCAGACATTCGGTGCAGACATACGCGTGCAGCGGGTAGAAGGTTTCCGGTCGGTCCAGGTTCTCGGGTGCGACATAGGAATTCGCCATCGGTGACAGTCCGAGGTCACAGAAGGTCTCGGTCAGTTCGGTCCAGCACGACCGGCATACGGGTGATGTCATGTCAGTCGTTCCAGATCTTCCAGGGAGCTTTGCCGCTCTCCCAGAGGTCGTTGAGCATCACCTTGTCCCACAGTGTGTCCATGCCGCGCCAGAAGCCACCGTGTTGGTACGCCGACAGCTGACCATCGGCCGACAACTTCTCCAGCGGTTGACGCTCGAAGATCGTGTCGTCGCCGTCGATGTACTCGAGCAACTTGGGTGAGGCGACAAAGAATCCACCGTTGACCCAGCCCGAGCTGCCGTGCGGCTTCTCCTGGAACTGTGCGAGTCCATCCTCGATGTCGAGCGTTCCGTACCGTGCCGGCGGCTGTACTGCGGTCACCGTCGCGACCGTGCCGTTGCGCTCGTGGGCGTCGATCACCGCGCCCACATCGAGGTCGGCGACGCCGTCGCCGTAGGTGAAGGTGAAGGTGTCGTCGCCGATGTGGTCACGTGCCCGCAGGAGCCGGCCACCGGTCATCGTTTCCATGCCGGTGTCGAGCAGGGTCACTTTCCACGGCTCGCATTTGGAACTGTGGGTACTGACCGCCCCGTCACCGAGATCGACAGTGATGTCGGACATGTGCAGGAAGTAGTTCGCGAAGTACTCCTTGATCATGTATCCGCGGTAGCCGAGCAGGATCACGAATTCGTTGATGCCGGCGGCACTGTAGATCTTCATGATGTGCCACAGGATCGGGCGCCCGCCGATCTCCACCATCGGCTTCGGGCGGGTCTGGGATTCCTCGCTGATCCGCGTGCCGCGTCCACCCGCGAGAATGACTGCTTTCACAATGGGTCCTCTCCGTTGTGGAGGATTTCGGTGAAGGCGGTACACACTGCCTCGACCTGGTCCTCGGTGAGCATGAGCGCCGACGGTAGATTGATTGCCCGCGAGGCGATGTCGTAGGCAACAGGGTTGTTCTGTGCCGCCGCAACGGCGGTCTGGTAGCCGTCGAATGCGGGCAGCGAACTCAGCGGCGGCAGAAACGGCCGGCTGTCGATCTGGTGTCGATCGAGCAGTTCCATCATCCGGTGGGTGGACAGCCCGCGGGCCCGATCGACCACGGCGGTGACCATCCAACAGGTGTTGACCGCATCGGGCTGCGAGGGATTGAGTGTGACACCGGGCAGCCCGGCCAACCGTTGCGCATACCAGTCGAAGATCTGGCGCTTCTTGTCCACGAGTTCGTCGATGCGGGCCAGCTGCGCACGACCGAAAGCCGCTTGCAGACTGCTCATCCGGAACTTGTGACCGATCTCGTCGGTGACGAAGAACTTGTGGTCGGCGGGCGTGCGTCCGTGATCGCGAATACGCGACATCCGCTCGTGGACCGCGTCGTCGTCGGTGACGACCATGCCACCCTCGCCCGTCGTCATCGTCTTGGTGCCGTGGAAGCTGAAGACCCCGATGTCACCGAGCGCTCCGGCGGGAGTGCCGCTTCGGAAGGCACCGATCGCCTGGGCGGCATCCTCGAGGATCGGGATGTCGCCGGCCACGGCGCGGATTCGCGCCATGTCGGGGGTGTTGCCGTACAGGTCGACGGTGACGATGAGCTTCGTGCGCGGTCCGACGACACGGCGCAACGAGTCGGCGTCGACACACCAACCGTGCGGGTCGATGTCGGCGAACACCGGGGTCGCCCCGAGATAGACGATGGGTGCCGCCGAGGCCACCCACGTCGCCTCGGGCACCACCACCTCGTCGCCGGGTCCCACGCCGAGTGCCAGCATCGCCAGGTACAACGCCGACGTGCCGTGTGGCACCGCGATCGCGTGGCGTAGGCCCAGATGATCGGCGAACTCACGCTCGAACATCGGGACCGACCGCCCTGCGTCGGCATACCAGTCGTTGGCAGCGGCTTCGCTGACGTAGCGCACCTCGAGGTCGGTGACCCACGGTCCGGCGACCGGGATGCGCGGGCCGGTCGGATACACGACCGGTGTGGACAGATCGGCGAGATCGGTCATGCTGCGCTCCAACGCAAGTCGGGCCCCACCGCGTCGGCGGCGCATAGGCGCTGGATTTCGCGCAACCGGATGTAGGACGGTCCCGCGAACATGTCGGCGGTCATCCCGCCCTGGCGGTAGGCCGCCCACAGCTGCTCGACGCCCCGACGCACGGTCCACTGCGGCTGATATCCGGGCACCATGCGGTGGATCTTGCTGAAGTCGACCCGGTAGTCGCGGATGTCGGGGGACGCGTGCATGCCGAATCCGAGCGCGCAGTCGGGTACGACGTCTGCCACGATGTCGGCGATCTGGCGCACCTGATAGTTCTCCCCGGCGCGGCCGACGTTGAAGGCCTGATCGTGGATCGTCTCGGCCGGCGCGTCGAGCACCGCGGCGAATGCGTCGGCGATGTCGAGGACGTGCACCAGCGGTCGCCATGGTGTGCCGTCGCTTTCCATCAGGATCTTGCCCGAGGTGGCCGCGTGTGCGACGAGGTTGTTCACGACGATGTCGGCACGGAGCCGACGCGAGAGGCCATAGGCCGTGGCGTTGCGCAGGTACACCGGCGAGAACGAGTCGCAGGCCAGCGTGTGCAGCGCCTGCTCCACCCGCACCTTGGATTCGCCGTACGGTGTCACCGGATTGAACTCGGCGTTCTCGTCGAGTTCCGCGTCGCCGCCCTTGCCGTACAGGCTGCACGAGGACGAGAACAGGAACCGTTGCACCCCGGAAGCTTTCGCGGCCTCGGCCAGACTCACCGACGCGTCGAGGTTGATGTCGTAGGTCAGTTGCGGATCGAGATCCGACAGTGGGTCATTGGACAGTGCGGCGAGGTGGATCACCGCGTCGATGTCGAGTCCGGTCAGATCGGCGGCTGTCACATCGCGCATGTCGATGTTCAGCGTCGGGACGTCGACCGGTGTGCCGTGAAAGTCACAGTTGCCGAAAAGGTCGGTGTCCAAGCCGATCACGTCATGACCGCGCGATTGCAGAACCGGCACCATCTCCGATCCCAGGTACCCCAGGTGTCCGGTGACGAGGACTTTCATCGTGACACCCCGCAAACGTTGCACAGTCCAGTCGAACCCGGAACCGGCGAGTTGCCACACGATGGCAGTAGGTATTCTTGGCACGTCAAAGTTACTGTCCCCCAGAGACACTGGACGGTGGATGCGCGAGTGATCGAGCACGATTCGGCGATGAACCGGGCTCGACGAAGTGGTCACGTCCAAATGTATGGACCGCCACCGCCTGCCACAATCAGATTCCCGGTGACAATTGACAGCTTGCCGTTGTCTGCGCTGCTAGGGGGCGGTCAGCGTCACGACCCGCCCCCTGAGGAGCGAACCTGCGAGCGCGCCGCCCTGAGTAGCGAGCTTGCGAGCGTATCGAAGGGGCCCTTCAAGACCGGCCTCCGCAGGCTCCTGCCTTCCTCAGGGACCAAGCGGAGTCAGGGTTGCAGCGAGGCGAGAATCTTGGTGCGGATCGCGGAGGTGGTGTGCGGCAGCCACATGGCCTGCACCGGCACCGTCGGCGCTTCGGCGAGCTCGATGACCCGAATCCGGTTGTCGTAGAGCCATCCCGGCTCGTTGGTGACGAAGGCCGCGGCCTGCGGATGTGCGATGACCGCGGTGTGCGGTGGGGTACCGCGCAGGCGGGACACCGTGATCTGGGGTTCGAAGCCGGCGGCCTGACAGATGGAGATCAACAATCGGAGGTATTCGCTGTCTTCTTCCGGTTCGGCGACGGCGACCACGATCTCGTGGTCGGCGAGGTCAGCCAGATTGGCCTGATCGTGCTGGGCCAGCGGGTGCTCGCTGCCGACGGCCAGCCGCAGCCGGTGCCGGCCGGCGACGGTCCCGGCGAGATCGGGCGGCGGCTGAATCCCACGCCGCAGCGCCAGGTCGATGTGACCGTCGAGCAGGGCGCTGCGGATCTGATCGGCGAAGATGGGTCGCACCGTGATCGGCACCGAAGGATCGGCCACCACCACCGGTTCGATGATCGTGAAGACCTCCGACGGTGCGAGATTCGGCGTGTGGCCGATCACATACGGCGGCACGCTGTCTGCGCCTGCCGCCTGCACCTTTGCGGTCAATTGATGACCGCCGGCGAGAAGTGCTGCGGCACCGCGATACAGCGTCTCACCTGCCGGGGTCAGCATCAGGCTGCGGCGCGTCCGCGAGAACAGCTCGACGCCGAGAGTTCGTTCGAGCTCTTTGATCGCCGACGACGCCGCCTGCTGCGTCATGAACATCTTCTCGGCCGCGACCCGCAGGCTGGGCGCCTCGGCCACCGTCACGAACATGCGCAGACGCCGCAGGTCCAGATCGTCTCGACTCTTCATCAACGTGTCCTTGTCAGTTGTCCACGACCCTGTGATTGTAGGTTGTCGATTCCATATTTACATTGGTGATGCGTTTGCCGGGAGTGCACCGCCCATTGCGCACAGTCCGGCCTTCGCGTCCATGCATGCTGTCCCGTCGCGGAACGAAACACAGAGTCAGACGACCAATTTGGGGGATGATGACCGCGTACCGCACCACCGGTCACGAGCCACTGGCTGCCACGCGCCGCCGCCGGCTCGGCCGCGATCGCGCCGTGCCGCTGCCGACGCTGTTGCGGGCCAGACGAGCGTGGGCGCCGCGGTACGTGGCCGCGATCGCGTTGACCGACGTTCTCGTGATAGCGGCGGCCGTCGTTGTGGCGCAACTACTTCGGTTCGGCTCAGATCTGGAGTCGGATGGTTTCGGCGGCGTCCACGGCGCAACACTGGTGGTCATGGCGGTGTTGATCGCCGCATGGGTGTTCTCGCTGCGGGTGTATCAAACCCTCGATCGACGCATCCTCGGCGATGGTCCGGAGGAGTACAGCCGGGTTGCCACCGCATGCCTGAGCGTGTTCGGCGTGCTCGCGATCCTGGTGCTGGTGCTGCATCTCGACGTCTCGCGCGGATACTTCGCGCTGGCGTTGCCGCTGGGCACCGTCGGACTGTTGGCGTCGAGATGGGCGTGGCGTAGACAGCTGAGCCGTCAGCGATCTCGGGGCATCGGACTGGAACGACTCCTCGTGGTGGGCGAGCCGCAGTCGGTGGCCATCGTGACCGATCGGCTGAGTCAGGCTCCGGAGCAACCGTTCACGGTCGTCGGCGCATGCGTTCCCATCGACCCCACCGCACGAGCGGCGGGCCGCAGGTCGGTGGGCACTGCCGGCGTCCCCGTCTATGGCGGCCTCGACGACGTGGCGAGCGCCGCCGAGGGCTGCGACGCGACCACAGTTGCGGTCACCTCCCCCGATGCTTTCGGCCATCTCGCCATGCAGGATCTGTCGTGGAATCTGCATCAGATGGACATCGACCTCCTGGTGGCACCCGGTGTGGCCGACATCGCGGGCCCGCGCATGATGGTGCACCCCGTCGCCGGATTACCCCTGCTGCACATCGACCGCCCGAGTTATGCCGGCGCCAATCGATTCCGTAAGGCGGCCCTCGACCGGGTGGGCGCGGCTCTCATCGTGCTCGCCCTCTCCCCGCTGCTGTTGGTCATCGCGGTGGCGATCGTCGCCGACACGCGAGGTCCGGTCTTCCATCGGTCGGTCCGCGTCGGCGTCAACAACCGGCCGTTCCGGATGTGGAAGTTCCGGTCGATGGTGCCCGACGCCGAAACGTTGGTGGCCGATCTCGCCGACCGCGACGAGGGCAACGGACCGCTGTTCAAGATCCGCGACGACCCGCGCGTGACACCGGTCGGCCGCATCATCCGCCGCTACAGCCTCGACGAGCTGCCGCAGTTGTTCAATGTGCTGGGTGGATCGATGAGTCTGGTGGGCCCGCGTCCGCCGCTGCCCGCCGAAGTGGCCACCTACGACGGCCGGGTGGCGCGCCGCATGCTGGTGAAGCCCGGGATGACCGGCCTCTGGCAGGTCTCCGGCCGATCGAACCTGTCGTGGGAGGAGTCGGTGCGTCTCGACGTCTCCTACGTCGAGAACTGGTCGATCATGCAGGATCTGGTGATCCTGTGGCGCACCTTCCGGGCGGTTGTCTCCAAGGACGGGGCGTACTGACTCGGCCCGATCATTCCGGGCAGCGGTCGAGGGGCTCGTCGACGTCGGCTACCGGCCAGGACGCGGATCGCCCGGGCGCGACATTCGCGATGGGCCCGGAGATCAGATCGGTATTCGTCACCGACACGCTGTTGCGTCCGTCCCGTTTGACGATGTAGAGCTGTCGGTCGGCGATGGCGAAGAGTTCGTCCACCATGTCCCGAGTGACCGCCGGTGGCCGACCGACCATGATCGACACCGACGCACTGACCGCTCCGATGCTCACCGTGACACTGGTGCTCGCCGCGACATGGACCCTCAAGTCGTCGCACAACCGGTGCAACTCGGACGCGTTGGCGACGCTGCGCACGATCACGAACTCTTCTCCACCGGTTCGGGCGACCAAGGTGCCCGGTGGCACCACCTCGGACAGCGCCTGCGACACGGCAACCAGCGTGGCATCGCCCACCGAATGCCCGTACCTGTCGTTGACCGACTTGAAGTAGTCGATGTCGGCCTCGATGAAGCCGATCGGCAATCGTGATTCGACGGTGTCGCGCAGTATCTGCTCCCACCGCGTGGCCAGTCCGCGCCGGTTGAGCACGCCGGTCAGCGGGTCTGTTTCACTGATCGCCGCCTGCGCCTCGAGCGCTCGCGACAGCGACCTGCGCAGGGTGGTGACGAGATAGGTGGGCACCAGGATCGCCAAGATCACCGCGCCGCCGGCGACGAACATCGCCGTCGACGAATGCGCCCGGGTGGCGACCACCGTGCACGCGAGGCCCGCCGCGATCAGCACGAAGGTGACAACTGTGCGCGGCGGCGACTCGATCGCCGAGAGCGCGGGGATGGCGGCCAGCAAGATCAGCACCGCGTGAGCCGCCCCGTCATCGCTGATCGCGCCGGCCGATGCCGCGATTCCGACCATGCCACCGAAACTCAGAATCGCGAACTGCGCGTCGTTCAACGGTCGCACCGCCACGGTCACCACGATCGAGATGACGGTGTAGACGGCGATCGCGACCACCCACCACCGGTGGCCGGGGCGAATGAAATCCGGTGAGAGATAGGCGACGACCAACAACGGGATCGCACCGACCTCGCTGGCGAGGACAGCCAGTGTCCGCTGATCGAAACGGCGGCTCACAGCGCCCCCTTTCGTCCGGCAGGACAGACTTGTCGCGGTGGTCGCGCGACAACTCGATTATTTCTGCGCTCAGGCGTCGTGGCCACAGTAACCCGTTCGCGGCCACGGGCGTCGCCACCCCCTATCGGGCCGGACGCCCGCCGAATCACCGTGTGAAGACCGACGACGCGGGCTCTGGTCTGCCGAACAGATATCCCTGCGCGAGGTCGAAACCCAACTCGACGACCGCCGACAGCATCTCCTCGGTCTCGACACCCTCCGCGAGGGTCGTCATCCCACTCGCACGCGCCATGTCGCAGATGGCCTGCACGACGGCACGATCCGACGCGTCACCGGCCACCCCGCTGATGAGGCTACGATCCACCTTGACCACGTCGACCGGGAGATCGCGTACGTAACGCAGTGCCGAGTAACCGGCGCCGAGATCGTCGATGCAGATCGTGCAGCCGAGTTCGTCGAGCCCTTCGATCGCGGTTGCAGCGGCGCTGCCCAACTTGATCACCTCGTCCTCGCGGACCTCGATCCACACCCGCTGCGGCGCCACACTGTTGGCCTCGATCAGCTCATCGATGTGGGTGACGATGTCGTCGGCCCACAGCTGTTGGGCGGACAGGTTGACCGAGACGAACGCGTCGTCGCCGAAGGCCGTGGTGATCTCACCGGCCAAGGTGCGGATCGCCGTGCCGATCGCGTGCTGCCCGATCGGCACGATCAGCGAGGTCGCCTGTGCGGCCGGCAGGAAAGTCTGCGGGGTCAGCACCTCGGAGTCGACGTACCATCGCAGCAGGGACTCGAACCCGACAGGCTTGCGGTCGTCGGGACGAACGATCGCCTGGTAGTGCAGACGGAAGTCCTCCGGTTTCGCCTCCGCCAGCCGATTGCCGATCTCCACATGCTCCCGCACCAGCGGTAAGGTCTCCGCGTCGGCGAAGACCACATGGTGCTGCCGTATGAGGGCCATACACAACGCGGCATCCGCACACTGGACCAGGTCGACGCGATCGGTGACCTCCGGCAACTGGTCCCGTGCGGCCACACCCATACACACGTCGAGGAACGTGGTCTGTCCGTCCACGTCCACCGGATGGGCCCCCGACCGGACTCGTGACGCGGTGACAAATGCGTCCGGGGTTCCGTCCACCGCCGATACACTGATGAGCCACTCCAGATCGGAGCGCCGCTCGAATCTGCTGTTCGGGCTCAGCGGCTTGAGCACGCGTTCGACGAACCGTTCGGCCATCGTCGCCGAGGTCGGATGACCATACGCAGTGGCGGCACGATGAAAGGGATCCGCGCAGAACGAGATGATCGCTGCTTCCGAGGCACAGTCTTGACCTCCGCGGCTGGGTTCCCCCATGTGCATCTCTCGAGTCTATGTGCTCAACGTCCGTTTCACGCGGATCTGTCGACGGCGTCGAGTCGACGTGTATTCAGTTGTTGCCGGAAACCAAATCTCTTCGGCGAGTCACCAGCGAAGTTCAATACATCAAGGTATTGTCGTTCTCTCGGTCGCCAGATGCGGCGTCTTACGTTAGTCTCGAATCGCTGAGCTGTTCGTTTCCGGGCCATCCGTGGTCGATCATTGAATTCGTTTCGTTCACAAAGCTTTACAGACTAAAAGCACGGTCGGGGTCGCCGGGGAGCAGAAGTGTGACCTTTTTCAAGCAACTACTCGATCGTTATGACGCCCGTTCGCTGGCCACCCTGATCAGTACCGGCGGCGTGCTACCGCTGCCGATCGTCGCGGTGCTCGCACCCGACGCCCTGAGACCCGGCGGCATGGTGTTGCTGTTCGTCATCTGGGCCTTCATCGCGGCGGTCTTCGTGGTGACCGCGATGCGTAGCCATCTCACCGATGCCGAGTTCGCCGTCCTCGGCGGGATGGGCATCATCGGCATCTGCGGCACCGCCCTGATCCTGTCCTACAAGACGTCGGCGACCGCGGTCCTCGCGCTGGTCGCGGTGATCCCCACCATCGCGGCGATCTCCCCGTCGATTCCGCTGGTACTCGGGCTGTCGTCGTTGGCCTGTGTGGGGGCGATCACGGTGCTGGCGCTGATCGCCACGACGACCGCCGCGTTCATCATCGGCACCGGCGCCGTAATCGGCACCATCACCGTCCCGGTGTTCCTGGTGATCGCCCTGCGCCGCTCACTCGAGGCCACGCTGGAACGTCAGACGCAGCTGAGCGGGATCGACCCGTTGACCGGTCTGCTCAATCGCCGTGGATTCCTCAGCCGGGTGTCACACCTGCTGTCGGCCGCGCACGTCTCCACCGGATGGATTGGCATCCTGCTGATGGACCTCGATCACTTCAAACGGGTCAACGATCGACTCGGCCACATCGCCGGCGATGGCGTCCTGCTCACCACCGCCGCCGCGATCCGGGAGGTCGCACCCCCCGGATCGGTGGTCTGCCGCTTCGGCGGCGAGGAATTCCTGGTGTTCTGCGTGGTTCGTGACGAGGCCGAGCTGCGCGCGGCGGCCGACCGTTTCCGGATCGCGGTCTCCGACGCCACTCCGGTGACGGCGAGTGTCGGCGGCGTCTGCGCACCACTGATCGCTTCGGTCCGAACCCACGCGGCATCCACCGACGACGTCGTGGCCACGATGCTCGACCGCGCCGACCATTGCGTCTACCAGGCCAAGACTCAGGGTCGCGACCGTGCCGTCGTCGAACCGATGGACCCGGTGCTCTGGCGACGGCCGGCCACCGACCCCGATGCGGCCAGGCCGGCCGACGCCCTGCAGCACACCGTCCTGGAACTCTTCACGCGTGAGTTGGGACCGAACAATCAAGCCGCCGAACGCAATTGAGACAAATCCGACGTCCATAGGGCATCGGCCTCGGCGCGCATACGCGTCCACGTCTCGGGCGTGGTGAATTCCGTCAGTCGCGCCCGGTCCCACCACATCAGCTGCGTCCGGTAGCGATCGTCGGGGAACGGGGTCGGCGGGATGGACTCGTCGACGCGGCCACCACCGGATTCCCAACGCTTCAGCACGTGATCGGCCGCGGTGGCCATCATGTGCCCGACTCCGGCGAGTTCCATGATCGGCAGGCCCAGCCGCGACAGCTGTCCGGCGACGTCGCGGGCGAGCGGCGAGCGTTCGTCGACCCACGCGGTCTTGACCTCCACCACCCCCTTGTCGAGCCGGGCGTCGATCGCGTCCACCAGCGGCCGCCGTCCGGGCTGCCCCGCCCACTCCTCCAGCGCATGCGACTGAGCTGCGGTTTCGAAGCGATGCTGCACGCGAAGCCCACCGATCACCTTGCGCTCCTCGCCGAGGATGGCGAAGAAACGCGCCGTGCTCGCGCCGTCGGCCACCAGGTCGTAGTCGAGAGCGGCAGCGCATCCGTGTCGGGTGTAGGCCTGCGCCGCGCCGCGCAGATAGCGTTCCCACAGTCGACGTTCGGCACGCGGCGTGGCGGTCACGAGGGTGTAGTCGGGGGTACGGAAGAAACCGGTTCGAGCAGAAGCCGATACGGAGAATTCGTTGGCGTCGAGAATCGCAGTCATGGTCAGGTCAACCTTTCGTCAGTTCACATTGAGTCGAATGACTGCGCGAAACTGATTCGCAGGCTTGCCATACTGCACAGTATGCGCGGTCATAGGACATGAATTTACCGGATTGGTAGCGTGGCAAACTATTGTTGCGTGAGCGAAGATACGACCATGCAGAACCCCGACGGCGCCGTCGCGACCATCTACACCGATGACACGGTGCCCGCAGACCTCCTCTCCGACCCGACCATTTCCGTGCTGGACATCACCGAATCGTCGGCGGCCGCCTTCGCCGGGCTTCTACAACGCTCGTTGAGAAATCTATCCGATGAACCGCCACGGTATGCCCACTTTCCGTGGCGCAAGACCCTGGTCCGGATACCCGGCCCGGACACCTACCGACGACTCCGGCTCGACCGCAACCGCCACAAGATGACGAGCAGCGACCTCGATCGCGCCGCGAGCCTGCGGATCGGCATCGTCGGTTTGAGCGTGGGCCATTCCATCGCATTGACCCTCGCCCTAGAGGGCCTCGTCGGTGAATTACGCCTGGCAGATTTCGACGCCCTGGAATTGACCAACCTGAATAGAGTACCGAGTTCGGTGATCGACGTGGATACCAATAAGGCTGTGATCGCGGCACGCCGAATCGCCGAAATTGATCCTTATGTTCAGACAATTTGTTTCACCGATGGAATATCGACGGAAAATATTGATGAATTCATCGGTGGCCTCGACCTCGTCATCGAGGAGTGCGACTCGTTCGACGTGAAGGTCCTGGTGCGCGACCGGTGCCGCGAACTCGGCATTCCGGTGCTGATGGAAACGAGCGACGGCGGCACCCTCGACGTGGAACGCTTCGATCTCGACCCGCAGCGTCCCCTGTTCCACGGTCTCGCCGGCGATCTGCGGGCGGCCGACCTGGTGGGTCTGGATCGAGCGGCGACGACCCCGCTCGCGGTCAAGGTTCTGGAGCCGGCCAAGGTGACCGCGGCGATGGCCGCCTCGGCGCTGGAACTCGGCCAGACCGTCACGGCGTGGCCGCAGCTGGGCGGCGACGTCCTGCTCGGCGGCGCCACCGTGGCTGCCGCAGTTCGACGCTTCGTGCAGGGCAGGCCACTGCCGTCTGGCCGGGTGCGGTTCGACCGCGACGCGTGGCTCGACGGGCTCACCGATCCGATCGCGGCCACGCAACCGCCGTCGACTGATCCGACGCCGACTGATCCGACGCCGACAATCGCTGCCGACCCGCCGGACGTCGACTCGATGTCCGGGCCTGAACTCCTTCGCTACGCGGCATCGCGGGCGCCGTCGGCGGGCAACCAGCAGCCGTGGCAGATCGACGCCGACGATCAATCGGTGACCATCGCGCTCGACCCGACCCGCACCTCGATCCTCGATGTCGACCACCGCGCGTCGGCACTGGCCGTGGGGGCTGCGGCCTACAACGCCCGGGTGGCCGCCGCGAGCCGCGGACTGTCGACGCGGACACAGGTCGTCGGCGCAGGTGACCGGCTGGGTGTGCGGGTCGCACTGGACGGCGACGATTCGCCGTCCGCCGACGACGCACCCGCCGTCACCGATCTGTCCGCGGTGCTCGACCGACACACGCGTCGCGGACCTGGGGACGGTTCGCCGATGTCGGGCGACGACGCCGAGCGAGTGGCGGCCGCGGCTGACACCGACCGCACGCGGGCCATCGTGCTCACCGATCGGGCGGACATCGAACGCTACGCAGCGATCGCGGCGCGCTCGGATCGCATCCGTTTCCTGACGCCCGAGCTGCATCGCGAGATGTTCGCCGAACTGACCGACCGTCCCGGCGACCCGACTGGCATCGACGTCGAATCACTGGCGCTGCCGCCGGCGATGCAGGGCATGTTCGACGTGATCGCGCGCCCCGACGTGATGGCTCTGCTCGACGAATGGGATGCCGGCGAGGCGTTGGGTGCCGACGCCGCTGCCCGGGTGATGTCGTCGTCGGCGCTGGTCATCGTGGTGCAGGACAGTGACGACCTCGCTGCCTATGTGAACGCCGGTCAGATCACCCAGCAGGTGTGGGTGACCGCCGAGTCGTTGGGGTTCGCGGTGCATCCGGTGACCCCGACGTTCTTGTATGCCACCGATGACGCGACCGCGCGCGGATTGTCGGCACGGCACGGCGACGAACTCGTCGAGTTGCGCCGTTCGATGCTGACGGCGTGGCCGCTGCACGAGGGCGAGGTGCCGACGATGGTCCTGCGCCTGTCCCGCACCGACGAGACGCCGGTGCCCAGCCGGCGCGAACCGGCCGGGCGACCGGCGTCCTGCTGATCAGCCGAAGATCCCCCGCAACACTTCCATGTCGGCGACGCGCTCCTTGTGGGTGCTCGCCACGGGTGACGCCAGCAGGCAGGTGACCCCCGCGGCGCGGAAGGCGTCGGCGCGTTCGGCGACCTCGGCGCGCGACCCGATCAGCGACATCGAGTTGACCAGATCGTCCGGGACCGCCTCGGCGGCTTCCTGCTTCTTGCCGTCGAGGTAGAGGTCCTGGATGAGTTTGGCCTCCTCGACGTAGCCATAGCGCTGGGCGAGGGTGTTGTAGAAGTTCTTGCCACGGGCGCCCATGCCGCCGATGTAGAGCGCGGCGTGGTGGCGCACCAGCGTCTTGGCGTTGGTGATCTCCTGCGGGTCGTCGGAGATGCGGGCGGTGGCCTGCACGACGATGCCGAGTTCGCCGAGCGACGGGTCGCGCTTGGCTTTGCCGGCGCGCAACGACTCACCGAAGGCGGCGTCGATCTGCTCGGGGTGGAACAGGATCGGCTGGAACTCCTCGAACAGCTCGGCGGCGAGCTCGGTGTTCTTGGGCCCGATCGCGGCCAGCAGCATCGGGATGCGCTCGCGGATCGGGTGGTTGATGATCTTCAGCGGCTTGCCCAGGCCCGATCCGCCGTGCTCTTCATCGAGCGGCAGTGTGTAGCGCTTGCCCTGGTATTCGGTCTTGTCGCGGCGCCACACCATCCGGCAGATCTCGGCGTGCTCGCGGGCGCGGCCGACCGGGTAGTCGTACTTGACGCCGTGGAAGCCCTCGATGACCTGTGGGCCCGACGCCCCGATGCCGAGCACGAACCGGCCGCCGCTGATGTAGTCCATGCCGGCGGCGGTCATCGCGAGGTTGGTGGGGGTGCGCGAATACATCGGCAGGATGCCGGTCTGCAGTTCCATCTTCTCGGTCTTGGCGGCGATGTAGCCGAGCTGGCTGACCGCGTCGAAGCTGTACGCCTCGGGGACGGTGATGCGCTCGACGCCGACCGCTTCGTAGTCGACGAGATTGTTGATGGTCTCGCGGAAGTCGCCCGCGTAGTTGATGGGCATACCAAGCTTCATCGCAGTCATGGTCGGATTCTTCCACAGGAGTCATCTGCATCACAGAGCCGGGCGAACGATCGTTAGAGTCTCCCGCGCCAGTTGCGGCCCTCGATGATCGAGCCACCACCACGCGAGCCCCCGTCGGTGATCGAGTAGCCGCGAGCGAGCGCAGCGAGCCCGCGGCGTATCGAGATCACGTTCCCCAAACACCGACCCCCACCACCTGCCCCCTTGAGGAACGACCAAGGAACGAGGGAGTGTCACGAACGACCACGCCCGATAGACGAACGAAATCGCTTCGATGAACATCAGATGAACATCTGACGCCACCATGGAAACTCCCACGTCGATTCCGACATTTCAGACACCCGGGCATTAGGCTGACGCGTCGCGCGAACCACAGAATTATCACCATGACCGGCGAAATGCTGATTTTGGTGCTGTTGGTGATCACCGCGCTCGGGTTCGACTTCACCAACGGATTCCACGACACCGGAAACGCCATGGCGACCTCCATCGCCACGGGCGCGCTCAAGCCGAAAGTGGCCGTGGGCCTCTCGGCGATCCTCAACCTCGTCGGCGCCTTCCTCTCGGTGGAGGTGGCCGCCACCATCACCAAGGATGTGCTCAACATCCAGCAGACCTCCGGCGACGGGTCGGGCGAGCTCATCGGCGGCATCACGCCGACGACGGGCCTGCTGATCATCTTCGCCGGCCTCATCGGTGGCATCCTGTGGAATCTGTTCACCTGGCTGTTCGGGCTGCCGTCGAGTTCTTCGCATGCCCTGTTCGGCGGCCTCATCGGTTCGGGTATCGCCGCGATCGGCATTTCCGGCATCAACTGGCACGGGGTGTTCGCCAAGATCATCGTCCCCGGTCTGCTCGCCCCGGTGATCGCCTGCCTGGTCGCCACCTGCGGCACGTGGATGGTCTTCGCCATCACCAAGCGGATCGCCGAGAGCCGCAAGGAAGAAGGTTTCCGCTACGGCCAGATCGCCAGCGCCTCACTGGTGTCGCTCGCACACGGCACCGGCGACGCGCAGAAGACGATGGGTGTCATCGCGATGGCCCTGATCGTCACCGGTCACCTCGAATCCTCCAGCGTGGAGCACGGTCTGCCGTTCTGGATCGTGTTCAGCTGTGCCGGCATGATCGCGCTGGGCACCTACCTCGGCGGCTGGCGCATCATCCGCACCCTGGGCAAGGGCCTGGTGGAGATCAGCTCGCCGCAGGGCATGGCCGCCGAGGCGTCGTCGGCGGCGATCATCCTCACCTCCAGCGCCGCCGGCATGGCCCTGTCCACCACACAGGTCGCCACCGGATCGATCCTCGGTTCGGGTGTCGGCAAGAAAGGCGCGCAGGTCCGCTGGGCGGTCGCCGGACGGATGGCCGTCGCCTGGGTCACCACCCTGCCGGCCGCCGGCGCCGTCGGCGCGATCTGCTACCTGATCGCCAACCTGCTCGGCAACGTCACCGGCGCCATCGTCATCTTCGCGCTCCTGATCGCCGCATCGGCCTACATGTACTGGCGCGCACAGCAGAACAAGGTCGACTCGAGCAACGTCAACGCCGACTGGGACGAATCGACCAACTCGATCATCCCGGCGGACACGGCTGCGGCCGACGCCGCAAAGACCCCGATCGCCTGACGGCCTCGACGCCACCTCTGAAAGGACTTCCCCGATGGACATCGTCGAATCGATCGGCAAGGTGCTGGTCGTCGGCCTGCTGTTCGGCGCCGGACTGCCCGCGCTGTTCGCCTTCGGTCTGCGCTTCCACGCCGAAGGCGCCACCGAGACCAACGCCGACGGCACTGTGACGCCGGGCAATCCGGCGCTACGCGCGGCCGGTTACGTGATCTTCGCGGTGGTCCTGCTCATCATCGCCACCGCGCTGCTGTGGATCACCCGCCAGACCATCTACTACTACTTCGACATCAAGATCTTCCCGTTCGGCTACAAGTGACGACCTGATCGACGCGACCCGGAGGTTCCACCACTCATGTCCGACGGCACATCGCTGTTCGAATCCGCCATCAATTGGGTTCGTCAGGGCTATCCCGAGGGCATCCCGCCCACGGAGTTCCCGCCGTTGCTGGCGCTGCTGGTGCGGGTTCTCGACGAGCGGCAGGTGACCGACGTGGTGCTGGAGCTCGGCCGCGACCGCGACGGCGACCCGCTCACCGAGGACCGCATCGCCGCGGCGATCACCTCGGTCATCGACGAGAAGCCTTCGGAGGCAGAGATCAATCAAGTGGCGTCGCGTCTGGCCGCCGCCGGCTGGCCGCTCGCCGCGACCAGCGACCGCTGACCGCCCTAGAATTGCCCTCGTGGACCGACCACAATTCCTGCAGCGCGTCATCGAATGGTTGCGCGCCGGCTACCCCGATGGTGTGCCGCAGGGTGACTACATCCCGCTGGTGGCGCTGTTGCGCCGGCAACTGTCCGACGACGAGGTGGCCCAGGTCGCCGATGCACTGATCACCGACGCCCCGGCCAACGGTGATCCGATCTCGAAGGTCGACGCCGCGGTGAAGATCATCGAGATCACCCAGGAGATGCCGCACGAAGACGACATCGCCCGCGTCCGCGATCATCTCGAGGCCTCCGGCTGGCCCTTCGACGACTCCCCGCTCACCCCACCCGCCGCTCCTGACGATGAGCCCGGTGAGCAGCCCTGAAAACGCTCCGCTCCCTCCACCTTCCGGCACGACCCGACGTTCTCGACCGTCGCGGCGAGCTCACGACAATCCTCGACGGCTCGGCCGCCTACGTCCCGGTCCCCGACGACCCGCTCGACACCGCCACACTGCGTGACGCTCTCGGCGTCGACGACCCGATCGCCGACGACATCTCGCTGGTGATCTCGACGTCGGGCACCACCGGCACACCCAAGGGCGCCCAGCACACCGCGGTCACCCTCACCGCCTCCGCGCAGGCCACCGCCACCCACCTCGGCGGCCCCGGCAACTGGCTGCTCGCACTCGCCCCCCACCACATCGCCGGATTACAGGTCCTGTTGCGCGGCTTGGCCGCCGGCTTCACACCCACCGTCCTCGACGTCACCGACGGCTTCGACCCGAACGCCTTCGCCGACGCCCTCGACGCCCTCGACGGCCCGCGCCGCTACACCTCACTCGTACCCACCCAGCTGATCAAGGTCCTCGACAACCCGCGCGCCACCACGGCCCTCGCCGCTGCCGACGCCTTGCTCGTGGGCGGGGCCGCCACCCCGGTCCCGTTGCTGCACAGGGCAATCGATGCCGGCATTCCCATCGTGCGCACCTACGGCATGAGCGAGACCGCCGGCGGATGCGTTTACGACGGCGTTGCGCTGAACGGCGTGACCATCCGCATCGACGACCCCAACCCCGACGGCGTCGGCCGGGTGCTTCTGGGCGGCCCGATGATCGCCCATGGCTACCGCAAGAAACCCGACCATCCCGCCTTCGCCGAACCGGGCTGGTTTCGCACCGACGACCTCGGCCGTGTCGATGATCACGGCGTGCTCACCATCGTCGGCCGGGCCGACGAAGCGATCAGCACCGGCGGACTGACCGTGGTGCCGCAGGTGGTGGAGGCCGTGATCCTCGACGACCCGGCCGTGCGTGAATGCGCCGTCGTCGGCCTGCCCGATGAGCGGCTCGGCGAAAAGGTGGTCGCCTTCGTCGTCGCCGCCGGCACCATCGACTCAGCGAGGATCCGGGGCGCGGTCGCCGAACGACTCGACCGCTACGCCGCACCGCGCGAGGTGATCGAGCTCGACGAACTCCCCACCCGTGGTCCGGGGAAGGTCGACCGGCGGGCGTTGCGGGCGCGGTTCTCAGACCAGTGAGGTGAACCTGCCGGAAACCAGAACGTTCACCTCACTCGGTCACGGCGTCGGCCGGTGAGCGGCTCGTTAGTACCCGACGGTTTGGCTCCGCCCCGCCGCGGGCATTCGGTTCGCAACGGTTTCGCACGCAAAGGTGCCCGCGATTCCGCTGCCAGCCCCGCTCACCACCGCCAGAGAGGCCATCCGATGTCGACCGATGCCATCGTGCTGCTGAAAGACGACCACAAGCAGATCAAGAAACTGTTCAACGACTTCCGCAAGGCGGGTCCGAACGCGACGAAGACCAAGGGCGACATCGTCTCGAAGATCATCGAGGCGCTGACCGTGCACACGTACATCGAGAACGAAGGGATGTATCCGGCCGTCCGCAAGGCCGTCCCCGACGTCGAAGGCGACATCCTCGAGTCCTACGAGGAGCACCACGTCGCGGACCTGCTGGTGATGGAGCTCATGACGATGAAGCCCGACGATGAGCGCTTCGACGCCAAGACCACCGTCCTCATCGAGAACGTCGAGCATCACATCGAAGAGGAAGAATCTGAGTGGTTTCCCGAGGTCCGCAAAGCGCTGGGCCGAAAGGAACTCCAGCAGATCGGCGAGGAGATGCTCGAACTGAAGAAGAAGGCGCCGCACTCGCCGGCACAGCCATCCGCACTGAAGAAGACAATCGACGCCGTCATCAAATAGGCGCGCGGAGCAGTGAGGTGAACGTGCCGGAAACCGGTACGTTCACCTCACTGCGCGCCAGTGGTTGAAAGCCCCCCTTCTCGGGTACAACTGTGCGTGTCCCCTGCCGCGAGAAAGCGACGACACATCATGCGCGATTTCACCTGCCACAACTGTGGTCAGCGTCTGTCCTTCGAGAACAGCAAATGCCTCAACTGCGGCAAACCACTGGGTTTCTGGCTCGAGACCCGAACCATCTACAACCTCGACGAGAAAGAGCGCACCGAGATCGACGGCACGCTGGTCGAGCGATGCGAGAACACCAAAGTCGCACAGTGCAACTGGTTGGTCGCGTGGTCCGGCACCCCCACCCTGTGCGAGTCCTGCCGCCTCACCCGCACGCTGCCGCCGGAGACCGACATCGAGGCCCGCGCCGAGTACGGCCGCGCCGAAACCGCCAAACGACGGCTCGTGCTGGAGCTCGACGAACTCAAACTGCCCATCACCGGCCGCGACGAGGATGCACAGACCGGCCTGGCCTTCGACCTGCTCTCGAGTGCCGAGCAGTCGGTGATCACCGGCCACGACAACGGTTTGATCACCCTCGACCTCGCCGAGGGGGACGACGTGCACCGCGAGAAGCTGCGGGTGCAGCTCGAGGAGCCCTACCGCACGCTGCTCGGCCACTTCCGCCACGAGATCGGGCACTACTACCAACTCGTCCTCATCACCGGCGACGTGCGCCCGAAATTCGAGGAACTCTTCGGCAACCCCGACGACGACTACCAGGCGGCGCTCGACCGCCACTACTCCGAGGGCGCCCCCGACGGCTGGCCGCAGACCTACGTGTCGTCATACGCGACGATGCACCCGGCCGAGGACTTCGCCGAGACCTTCGCGCACTATCTGCACATCCGCGACACCCTCGACACCGCCGCCGCCTTCGCCATGGCGCCGGCCGGATCGACCCTGGACAGCGTGCTACCCGGCGACGTCGGCTTCGAACAGCTCATCGGCTGGTGGCTGCCGCTGACCTGGGCGCTCAACCAGATCAACCGGTCGATGGGCCACCCGGACCTCTACCCGTTCGTGCTGCCGCCGGCGGTGCTGGACAAGATCCGCTTCGTGCACAATCTGATGCCGTCGACCTGACGTCCCGAGTGAGGTGAACGTTCCGGTTTCCGGCACGTTCACCTCACGACTCATGTCCGATACACGTGCGCACGGTGGTCGATGTCGACGATCAGCACGGAGCGATTGGCATCGTCGATGCGCAGAAGAATCCGATAGTCGCCACGACGCGCACTATGCAGACCCTCGAGCTCATTGCGTAGTGGCTTGCTCAGCCGCCGTGGATTCTCGGCGAGCGGGCCGGAGATGAACTCGATGACGGCGTGCGCGACGCGACCGGGAAGGCGCGCAAGGGCACGGCGGGCGGGTGAGGCGATGGCGACGTCGAACGGCTGCGGCGTCGAATCGCTCATCGTGGGGGAAGACCGTGCTCGGCGCGCAGGTCGTCGAGGGAGATGGTGTGCCCGGCTGCGTGCTCGTCATCCGCGCCGGCGACCGCATCGGCCGTTCCGCGCCGTGAGAGCCAGTGAATCGTCTCGTGCAGCGATTCGAGATCGTCAGCCGACATCAGCACCGCAGCGGGCTTGCCGTGCTTGGTGATCGTGATGATGTCGTGCGTCGACTCCGCGCTGTCGACGAGCGCGGAGAGCTTGTCCTTGGCCTCGCCCAGCGGCACAGTCGTCATCGCCTCATTTTAGCCACACTTCTGGCCTCACAGGAGGCACAAGTCGCCACCCGACGTCCCGAGTGAGGTGAACGTTCCGGTTTCCGGCACGTTCACCTCACCGGAGTCGGCCGCGACGGCGTTATTCCGCGTTCACGAACGACGCGAGTTTCTCGGTGACCAGATCCTGAATCTTGTTCTCGTACTCCTCGACCGGCTTCGTGATGTGCTTGATGTCGGCGCTCGCCTTCTGCACCAGCTCACCGATGAGCTTGGCCTGCTCAATCGAGACGATGTGGAACTTGTGGTGCTTGGCAAAGTCCTTGTGCACCTCACCGGCGATGCCGCCCTCGAGCGCGAGCTTGCCGATCAGGTCCAGCTTGGTCTCGCCGGACCCTTCGGAGAAGTCGAGGTCATTGAGATCGACCCACACCGTGTTGGGTCGGGTGGTGGATTCGAAGGTGTAGCGCAGGTTGGTCAGGTCGAGGACGACCTGCCAGAGCGTTTGCGACGCATCGGGTTTGCCGGGCTCGGGATTGCGGAACGGCTGAGCACAGTTGCGGATGATGCTCATCATCGCCGCCGTCGCCTGCAGCTGCGACGTCGGCTGCGGCTGCACGCCGACGTAGTAGAGCGCGCGGGCGAAGCGGTCGGCGGCCAGGCACGTGCCGGGCAGCGGGTCGTCGCCGCCCAGACCGTCGTACTTCTTGACCAGTTCGAGTTGCTGATCGTAGCTCGGCGAATTGGTCATCACCAGGTGATCGCGGCTGTGATAGATCTGCAGCTCGCCGTCGATGTACTCGAAGATGGCAGAGTCGCCACTGGCGTCTTCGATCGCGAGGTGCAGAGCAGGTTTGCTGTGGCCCGTCGGATCGGCGATCGGAACAATCTGCGGCTGCGCCGACTCCGTCCACGCCACGGCTTCGGCGACGGTCTCGAAGTTGTCGAGGTAGTACTGCAGCCACACCGACATGGCCAGCTGCGGTTTCGAGTCGTCGGGGGTGCCGTAGTCCGACTCCGCCAGCCACAGGATGTGGCCACCCAGTCCTCGTTCGTTGAGGCCGTCGGTGGACAGCAGGTCGTACACACCGGCGATGAGGCTTCCGTACTTGGCGGTCCACTGGAGTTTGCCGGCGATACGGTCGTCGCGCTTGATGCCGCGGGGAAGTTTCCACAGGTTGGTGTGGAGGTCCTGATGGAAGTCCATGTTACGGCCGACGATCACCGATCCGTTGGCATCCGGCCACATCACGCGCGTGCACATAGTCTTGAGCGTCTCCTTGAGATCGAACGAGCGGTACCGCCGGCGAACACCCGACCGAATGTCACGGTCCGCCGGGCCCAGCTAAGCAGCACCCGGCGAACCGATGCCGCGATTGCCCGGAAACGCCCACAAATCCGGCACAAAAAGCCACTGCCCATGTCACAACACGGCATATCGGCGTGCTTCACGATTCCGCTGCCCCGACCCGACTGAGGTGAACGTGCCGGAAACCGTGACGTTCACCGCACTCGCCTCCAACCCACCACCACTTTTGCATTCCCACCCGCACCCCCACTTCAATGAGACATGGAGTCGACACAGGAGGCGTTGTTGGTCAGCTACCGCACCCTCCGGTCCTTCGTCGGCGCAGCCGAGCATCGCCTGTGGATCACGACCCCCTGGTGGGATGCCTCGCCGCAGGCCGCCACCCTGCTCGACGACACGATCGCCGCGCACCGACGACACGTCGACGTCATCGTGTTCACCCGCCCCGACGCGTCCAACGATGCCGCGCTGCGGCGCCTGCGCAGCGCCGGCGTTCGCGTGGTGACCGTGCGCAACCTGCACGAGAAGGTCGTGCTCGCCGACGACCGCGTCCTCAACCCGTCGACGAACTTCACCCGCACGGCGCTCGCGGTCGACGAGAACCCCGGGACCGTACACTCCGCGTCGCGGCTGGTCGATGCGTTCGTCGCCGGTTTCGACCTGATGCGCGACGGCCAGGACCGGGTCACCGGCGGCGAGGAGACCTGGACTCCCACCGCCGCCCTGATCCCCCCGCCGCTGCGGCCCTACCTGGATCGATTCGATCAGCTCAATCCGCTGCAGTCGAAATCTGTTCCCGCGGTGCTGAACACCTCGGGGCATGTGATGGTGGTGGCGCCGACGAGTTCGGGCAAGACGTTGATCGGCGAAGTGGCCGCGCTGCGGTCGATCCTGTTGGAGAACCGGCCGGCGGTGTGGCTGCTGCCGGCGCGGGCCCTGGCCGCCGAGGTGGCCGCGACCGCGGCACGCTGGCGCGAGCACGGCATCGCGTCGATCGAGCTGACCGGCGAGACCAACATGTCCAGCGACCGCATCCGCACCGCGCAGCTGTGGGTGGCGACCACCGAGAAGTTCGAATCTCTGTATCGCCGTTCGTCGTTGCGATCGTTCCTGGACAGCGTCGGCTGCCTGATCGTCGATGAGGTGCACCTGGTGGGCGATCATGAGCGCGGCGCCACCCTGGAGTCGCTGCTCGCACGTCTGCGAGCGTCGGCCGACCGGACGCGGATCGTCGCGCTGTCGGCCACGGCGGGCAATGCCGAAGAACTGGCCGCGTGGTTCAACGCCCAATTGATCACGGTGAATTGGCGGCCCACCCGCCTTATCACGCAGTTCGTCACCTACGACTCGACGCCCGGCAAACCCTGGGACGACGAGGACACGAAGGACGAGGCCCTGACCGACCTCGTGCATGAGCTGTCCGAAGACGACGCCGGTACGTCGGGCAGTGTGCTGATCTTCTGCGGCAGCAAGAATGCGGTCCGACGCACCGCGGGCCAACTGGCCGGCGTGCGCTACCGTGGCGTCGACGACGACACCCTGGTGGAGCAAGCCTTCGCCAAAGGTGTCGGCATCCATTTTCGGGACGCACCGAAAGCCCAACGGGCGCTGGCCGCTTTCAACGCGCGCCAGATCGACACGCTGGTGGCGACATCCGGGCTGTCTACGGGGGTGAACACGCCGGCCCGCACGGTCATCATCCGCGACCTGACGCTCGGCATCAACGAGCTCGAGACCAGCCAGGCCCAGCAGATGCTCGGCCGCGCCGGGCGCGCCGGACACGAGGCCGAGGGCTTCGGATTCATCATGGTGCCGCACAGCGAGGAACTCGCTTGGCGCAGCAGGCTTGTCGCCGGCTACCGGGTGGACAGCCGGCTCAACGACAAACTCGCCGACGCCGTGCTCGCCGAAATCCTCCTCGGCAGCATCACCCGTCGCGCCGATGCACAACTCTGGTACGAGGGCACCTTCGCCTACGCCCAGGACAGCAAGCGCCGCGACCTCAAGGGCGTGCTCGACCACCTCGTCACCCACCGGCTGGTCACCGACGCCGACGACACCCTGACCGTGACCGATCTGGGCGCGCTCACCACCCGCCTGATGGTGGGGGTCGACGCGGCGAGCAACCTGCACTCCCGCCTCGCCGCGCTGCCCACTCCCACCGACGCCGCCGAAGCCGAACAGCTCGTCCTCGCGGCAATCGCGAACAGTGTCCCGGCACTGCGTGATTGGCCGGTCAATCCCAAACCGTACGGTCAATGGGTCGACGACACCCTGGCGACGGCCCCGACGTTGAACCGTCGGCTCGACATCGAGTTCGGCAGCCAGTTCTGCGCGGCCGCCGCCGTGGCGGCGTTGAACAGCCCGGATCGTCTGCGGGTCTCCGGTGCGATGTCCCGCTCGGAACTCATCCGCGCCATCGACGCGTTGCCGCGCTACCTCGGCTGGATCGCCGCACTGGGCCATATCGGCATCGGCTCGTGGCAGCCGGTGGTGGCCGGCGACCTCGCCCGCCGACTGACCTGGTGGCACCTCACACCTCATCCACAGCGCGGCAGTGGGCGGCTGCTGTGGTTCCTCGAACAGCTCCAAGACGACGACGCCCGGCGCACGCGGGTGCCACTGCTGTGGCGACGAGCCCGTGGCGCCGACTTCACCAACCCGAACGGCATCAACTCCCCGCCCCGCGGAGTCGACCTCCCCCGCAACGACTTCGACCACCTCGTCGCAAGCCGGGCGCACCTGGCGCTCGGTCCGGCCGACGACACCGACCTGCCGCTCGACGCCTCACCACCCGATTCCACCCTCGTGGTCCTCGGCAACGACGGCGCGGCCCGCGCCACCCTGCGCACCCACACCGTTCCGCGGAACGTCGAACTGCCGGTGCCGCACACCAGCCGAGCCACCGTGCTCGCCGCCGACGTGATCCTGTTCTCGCGCCGTGGTGATGTCGCCTATCAGAACGCCGTCGTCGACCTGCCGGAGACCGGTGCCGTCGATGCGTCGTCGGCCCTCGATGACGCCCGGAAGCTGATCGCCCGGTTGTCGCCGCCAGCCGCGGTGGTCACGTCACCGGGTCGTCGTCGCGTAACGGCTCAGGGCAAACGCAAACGACTCCTGTCCGATCTGTTGCCGCAGACCATCCCGGAACCGCAGTTGCTGTCGATCGCCGAGGCATTGAGCGGTGACGCCGACGACGACGACGAAACCCGCGTCGTCAGGCTTCGGGCCGCCCTGGAGGAGGTGCTGCGCATCGACGCGTCGGCCGCCGACGCTCCCCGCCCGGCGGCCGCTGTCCTGAAGGCCGGCCGCGCGTCACCTCGTGAGTTCGAGTGCGCCCTCCTCGCGCTCGCCGGAACCCTCGGCATCGAAGCGGGTGCCGCGGTGACCGATCACGGACACCTGGTCGCGCTGGTCCACATTGGTGGCGAATGGCGAACAGCCACACCCCTCGACGATGGCCACGCCATCAGCAACCCGCTGTTCCCCGAGAAGCTTCCACCGACCATGAACCCACTCGGTCTCGTCCCCGCAAAACCCTTGGAGCCGGCCCGGCCCCTGTTCGGGTGGCTGGCGGAGTTCACCCCGGGTTCGGGTGAGCCGCCGTCCAGCGCCCGCCGGTCGGCCGCCCGGACCGACATCGAGCATGCCGCCGCTGCAGAGGTCCACCACACGCACGTAGCCCAGCGGAGTGAGTAGAACGTCGCGGTTTCCGTGACGTTCTACTCACTCGACCGCTGTGGCGCTGTTCGACTGAGGTGAACGTGCTGATTTCCGGAACGTTCACCTCACTCGACACGGCCGCGTCACGCCGCCGCGTGAGCAAGCGCGTACCGGATCTGCGCGGCAACGTAACCCGGTCGCTCCAGCAGGTCCGACCAGGTGAAGTTCAGTACCGTCCAATCAGCGTTGATCAGCGCGTTGCGTCGTCGACGGTCGCGCTGAAAGGCGTCAGAATCGGAGTGGTAGGCCATGCCGTCGATCTCGACCGCCACCTTCTGCGCCGGGAATGCGAAGTCGAGTTCATAACCTGCCGCTTGGTAATTCGCTTCCCAGCCGACGATCTCGTGCTCGGTGAACACGGCGACCGCCAGCCGTTCCGCCTCCGAGTGAGCATTGGGGCCAAGCAGTTCGAGAATGCGTGCCATCTGGGCGGCGTTCTTGCCGGTCGTGTGCCGTCCGTACGTGGACATCATGTCCTCGACAGACACGAGGTGCTTCTGTAGCGCCCGATCGACCACGTCCATACCGCCCTCGACCGCAGCCTCGAGCACCGCCAGCGGAAGTGCGGTGACGCGCAACCCGTCTCGCTCCACGACGTCGACGTCGAGCAGCGGACGCCGCACCACCGTCACCCCGGCGACCGACGACCCGTGCCACCCCAACGGCGCGGTCACCGTCGCCGACGTCGGGCGCCTGCCGATGACGCCGTGCCACCAGGCGGCCATCACACCACCGAGTACGGCACTCGGCGAGACCGACAATGTGGCGATTCGTGTTCGGGTGCGCGCGGTGGCCGGATGGTCGACGAGCCGGTAGATCCGGTGCCCCTCATCCACCCAGTCGCCCGCCGCGATTCGCCGCGCGACCATCCCGCGACTCACCTTGTGCTCACGCGCCTGCGCAGCGGTGATGATGCCGTCGCGCTCGAGTGCCAGCTTCCGAAGTTCCGGTGGTATCCCCATGCGATTCAGACGCATCGGAGAGCCATCCGGTTCCACCCGATGTCGCCCCGGATCCGAGTGAGGTGAACGTGCTGATTTCCGCGACGTTCACCTCACTCGGCACTGGGCTCAGGGTCCGGGAGGCAACGCGACCTCGATAGTGCGCTCCCCCAGACGTGCTGTGGTGGTGACGTCGGTGGCGCCGGCGGCGGCCAGGTAGTTGACCAGCGTCGACAGCAACAGGTCCTCACGTGCCTCCAACCCCGACACCGCGGTCTGTTTGATACCCATCCGCTGGGCAAGCTCGGTCTGGGTCAGCTGTGCAGCGCGGCGGATCGCCGCCAACCCCATCGCGTGCGCGCGGTCCGCCTGGGCCATCTCCGCGCAGATTGTATCGACCCGCGCCGCGGTATCCGGGTCCGCCAACAGCTGCGCGATCCGCTCATTGCCACGACGGAACGTGACCTGCTTCTCCTCACTCATCAGCCCTCACCTCTCTCAGTCTCGGTCTGCTGTTTCCACGCCTCGATCGCAGCATCGGCGCGCGGTCCGACGCTCTCGTAGAACACATCCCCCATGCGCGCCTTGTCCCGGAAAACAGGGCCACCACCACATGCTCGTCGTCGGGGAACCACACGATCAACCGCACCGCCACGCCCTCGCGATAGATGATGGTTCCCACCCGAGTGAGGTGAACGTGCTGTTTTCCGCGACGTTCACCTCAGTCGGCATGCGACCCCCGGCCCAAGTGAGGTGAACGTGCCGGAAACCGGAACGTTCACCTCACTCCGACGATGAACCCCCGCACACCGGAACATCAACGTGCACCGTCGGCTCATCCACCAACGGCTGAATCGGCACCACGGCCTCACCGCGGGCCATCGTCGGTTCGTCCAGCGTCATCTCGATCGTCACCGTCTCGCCCGGCGGAATCTGCACCGCCGTAGCCACATACGGCCGCCCGTTGAGCGGTTGCTCCACCCGCATCGGCGACGACCCGTCCACGGTGATCTCCTTGACCACCGACCCCTTAGTGGTCAGCATCTCCACGTTGGACAGGTTGGTGCCCTTCGGCAGGTTGCGCACCGTCCCGTTGGGGGCGATCACATAGTCGGACAGCGTCAGATCGTCGAGGGTGTTCGTCAGCTTCACCACAACCTTCGACTCACGCGTATCCCCGCTGCATTCGCCCGCCGTGTAGCTGATGTCGCGCCGCAGGTAGTAGTCGAGCTTGTTGCCACCCGCATTACCGATCGCCACCTGCAGATACGGCGCCGACGTGTCGGAGATCTGGTGCCCCAGTTCCGTCGACTGCAGGATGCGTTCTTCGTCGGGGCGGGTGCTGTAGATCATGATCCGACGTTCCTGGACACCGTGCCCGAGCGCCTCGAGCAGCGCACCGGTGTCCCCGCCCGACGACACCGCCTGATCCACAACGGCTTTCGCGATCGACTGCAGGTACAGCTTGCGTTCGGCGCTGTCGCCGCGGAACCGTTCATATGACGTGGACAGGGTGATCGGTACGACGTTGTCGGCGGTGATCTTCTCCCCGTCCGGCAGTGTCACCGGCCCGGTCACCTTCAGCACGTAGCTGAGTGCGATCGGGTCGAGCGCCATCGCCCCGTCGAGCTGCTGGCCGGACTGCCGTTTCCAGTTGGCGATCCAGATCTTCGCCGCGTCGGGGAAGTTGGCGCTGAGGTTGTTGTTCCGGAAGTCGGTGTACGGCCGGTACGACGAATAGATGGCGTCGTAGTCGGGCCCGAGGTCGATCTGCGGGCGCACCGGATCCTCGAAGGTGGAGTTGGCACCCAACGTAGGAATCGTCACCCGCCCGTCGCGGGCATTCAGGATCGCGAAACCACCGACAAGACCGCCGGTTCCGCGTGCCTCCGACGGCGTCTGGAACGCCAGGAAGTAGTTGCGGGGGCCGTCTCCGCCAAGCATCGTCGGCACCAACTGCGCGGCCACATGCGTCCCGGTCATGGTGGCCGCGGCCTCGTCGACCTGCTCCCGCAACTGGGTATGTGCATCCGACACCACACCCAGCCAGCTCGGGTCGATGGCCTCCACCTGCGCCGCGATCTCCGACGATGTGGCCGCCACCTGCGCCAGTTGCGGTTCCGCTTCCGCGAGCGGCGCGGTGTCGAGGGTGCTGCCGTCCCGCAGTTCGGCCGGGTTGAGCACCGACGCCAACTGCGCCGACGGCACCAGCACGTCGGTGGCCAACGCTTCGACCGCGTCGCTCATCTGCGCCACCGATTCCAGCGGGTCACCGAGCCACGGGATCGACGCGGCCGCCGACCACACGATGCCGTGCGACCAGTCCGACGCACTCTGCGCCTTGTCCGCGGCCGCGTCGGCGGCCTGCCCGGCCGCTTCCTGGTCGCCGTCGAGCGCCAACGACCGAGCTTTCGATGCATCATCACGCGCACCATCGAGATCGCCGCGCACCTTCAGCGCCGAAAACCCCAGCCACAGCAGCACCGCCACCAGCAGCACCCCCAGCACCAGGCAGATCTGCACGACGCGGTTGCCGAGCATGCGTCGGATCATCGGGCCATCCAGTCGACGATGGTGGACACCTTGGGCGCGATCTCACCGAACACCCGCTCGAAGTCGTCCTTGGGTTTGCCCATGGGGTCGGCGATGTCGAGGTGCGCGGAGTTGGTGTCGATGCGGGCGCGCGAGCCGATGATGTCGTCGAGCGATCCCGACTCCCCGTCGGCGAGTTCGGCGAACTCGGTGAGGGTGAACATGCGCTTCCACCGCACCGGCAGCAGCTGTTGGGCTTTGGCCCGGTGGTCGCGGGTCAGGCACAGCACCAGGTCGGCGTCCTGCAGCATTGGCGGCCGCAGGTAGCGGGAGGCGAATCCGGTTCCGTCGTAGCCGTGTTCGCCGAGTACCTCGACGGCGAACGGGTGCATTTCGTGGTCGTTCATCGCCCCGACGCCGGCACTCGTCGACGTCACCGACAGTCCCGCTTCTTCCGCGTGACGCGCCAGGATGCGTTCACCCATGGGCGACCGGCAGATGTTGCCGGTGCAGATGAACAGCACCGATGCCGGTGTGTCGGGTGTGCTCATGGCTCCTCCTCGAGTAGTCGCGCGATGCGTCGCAGGGTGTCGGGTTCGCCAAGGCCGGCGTGGGTGGTGTCTGCGGGCACCACCTCGACCGGTCCGACGATCCGCCCCCACGCGTCGGGGTCGGGATTGTCGGCTGCCGCAACGTAGCAGGTGCGTCCGACGGCCACCGGAGTCAGCTCATAGTCGCGGGCAGCCTGCGCCATCGTCGCCGAGCGCGCGTCGAAGCGCGCCACCACCTCGGGGTCGTGCTGTTGCGCCGCGGCCCGTAGCGGGTGGGCGGCGTGCAGTTCGTCGTCGCGCACGGTACTCAGTTCGGCGGGGGTGCGCGGGTCGAGTAGCACCAGCTGCGTCACCTCTTCGCCGGCGTCGACGAGTTGCCGGGCGATCTCGTGGGCGATCACCCCACCCAACGACCACCCGACCAACCGATACGGCCCGTGCTCCTGCACCTCGCGCAGGGTGGCGACGTGCCGCGCCGCCAACGCTGGCACGGTGTCCGGCATGTCGCGGCTGGCGTCGATGAGTTCGGGCAGCTGCAACCCGAACACCGGCGACGCCAACGCCTCGGCCAGCGGCCGGAACTGTTCGACGACCCCGGCCGCGGTGTGCACACACCACACCGGGGTGCCGTCAGCGGTCTGCGACAGCCGCACCATCCGGTCGTCGCCGGTGCCCGCGTCGAGCAGGTCGACGATGTCGGCCGGCGTGGGGTGGGTGAACAGCTGCGCCGCCGAGACGTCGATGCCGTTGCGCACCAGCGCATCCCGCAGTGACAGCAGGGCCAGGGAGTTGCCGCCAAGGGCGAAGAAGTCGTCGTCCATGCCGGCCTCGACGCCGAGCACCTCGTCGAACGCGGCGATCACCGCCTGTTCGACCGGCGTGCCGGGTGCGCGCCGCGACCGCGACCATTGCGGCTCGGGCAGGCGGCGTTCGTCGAGTTTGCCCGCCCCGGACAGCGGCAGCTGGTCGACGATGACGATGCGGGCGGGCACCATGTGTCGCGGCAGGGTGCGTCGGCACGCCGCCCACAGCCGATCCGACGACGTACCGGGGCTGACGACGTAGGACACCAGCGCGGGTCCGACGGGCCCGTCGCGCAAGACGGTGGCCGCGCGGTCGGCGCCGGCGCCGGTCAGGACGGCGTCGATCTCGGCGAGTTCGACGCGTTGTCCACGAATCTTGATCTGCCGGTCGGCGCGGCCGACGTAGACGAGTTGGTCGGCGGCCACGTCGAGGCGCATCAGGTCACCGGTGCGGTAGAGCCGTTGCCCGTCGGGGCCGGCGACGAAGCGGGCGGCGGTGAGCGCCGCGTCGCCCAGATAGCCTCGGGCGACGCCGGTTCCGGCGATGTACAGCTCCCCGACGACGCCGGGCGGGGTGGGCCGAAGCATCCCGTCGAGCAGGACCGCACCGATTCCCGGACGGGGCCGTCCGATCCGGATGCGCTGCCCGGTTGTGTGGTGCGAGGTGGAGACGGTGACGGTGGTTTCGGTGGGCCCGTAGATATTGATGACCTGCGCGGTGTGTGACCAAGTGTCGGCGAGGTCGGCGGTGAGCGCTTCGCCGCCGATGTAGACCGCGCGCAGGTCGGTCAGCGCGGCAGGGGTGAGCGTACGCATCACCGACGGGGTGGCGGTGAACACGCTGACCCGTTGTGCGCGAAGGAAGTCGGTGAGGTCACGGCCGCCGGACACGTCGGCTGGTACGACGACGAGGGCAGCGCCGGCGGCGAGGGGCAGCAGCATGTCGTGGAAGGTGGCGTCGAAGCCGGCGCTGATGGCCATGCCGACCCGGTCGGTGGTGACGACGTCGCCGAGCGAAGCGACCCGATGCACCCCACGGTGCGGCACCCCGACGACGTTCGGTGTGCCCGTGGTGCCCGACGTGGTGATGATGTAGGCGAGTTCGTCCGGCCGCATCGGTGTGAGTGGTTCGGGTGCAACGAGTTCCGTCGGCTGCGCCGGCACCGCATCCGGTCCGATGACCCGCGCGCCGGTCACCTGCACGACCCGCTCGAGCCGCGCCGCCGGATACGTGACGTCGACGGGCACGGACGTCGCGCCTATGCGGGTGACCGCCCACAGCGCCACCACCGATTCGATGGAGCGGGGAATCTCGACCGCGATCACGTCCCCGCGCCCCAGCCCACGCTCCCGCAGCGCCCGCGCGGTCACCGAGACCCAGTCGTCGAACTCGCGGTAGGTGAGCCGCCTGCGCCCGTCGTCCACGGCGATGTTGTCCGGATACCGCGCGACCGCACGGGTGAGCAGCTCCCCCAACAGCGGCGGACTCCCCTTCCCCACCTGCCGATCCAGCCCAGAGGCGCGTGGGAAAACCGCTTCGGGACGCGCCCCAACCGCTGGTCGAGTAGCCTCCGAGCTGGCCCCAACTGCTGGTCGAGTAGCCTCCGAGCCGCTAGGCGAGGAAGCGGATCGAGACCAGTCCCCCTCAGAGCCGGCAGTGGTCTCGATACGACCTCGGCTAGCGCCTCGGTCTACTCGACCACCAGAAGGCGCACCCCCAACCGCTGGTCGAGTAGCCTCCGAGCCGCTCCCAACTGCTGGTCGAGTAGCCTCCGAGCCGCTAGGCGAGGAAGCGGATCGAGACCAGCCCCCCCACTCCCCCTCACTCAACAACTCCACCGCAGCCACCGGCGTCGCCGCATCCCCCACAACTGCCGCAACCCCAGCCCCAACCCGCTCCGCAACCACCGCAATCGCCGCGTCGTCAAACAGACCCCGCGCATACTCCACCCGCAGCCGCCACCGGCCGCCGTCCTCCACGGCAACCACATGCAGATCGAATTCGCTGCGTTGCTCCAGCAGCTCGCCGAGGTCACCCAGCGCACCGCCAACTCCCCCGACGGAGAACGCCACCTGCACCAACGGATGCCGTCCGGCCTCGCGCGGCGGGTCCACCAACGCCACCACGTCGTCGAAGGCGACGAGCCCGTGATCGATCGCGGCGAGGTCGGCATCACGTACCTGCCCGATCAGCTCCCCCACGGTATGCCCGGCCGCCATCTGGGTGCGCAGCACGACCGTCGAGATCAGCATGCCGACGGTGCCGGCGGTGTCGGCGTCGCGGCGCATCGACACCGGGGTGGCCACCGCGACATCGTCGGCGCCGCCCTGCACGCCCAGCGCGAGCGCCAATCCGGCGTGCAGCACATGGAATTCGCTGGCCTGGCCGCGTTCGGCGGCCACGGCCACCGCCGCCGACACCTCGTCGCCCAGTTCGACGTCCACCGACCCCGTGCGCAAATCACGCACCGCAGGCCGCTCGGCGACCAGGTCGAGCTGCCCGCTGTACCCCTCCAGGGTCTGCGCCCAGAACGCGAGCTGCTCGTCACGCATCGCACGGTCCTCGGCTGCCAACCGCCCCGCAACAACATCAAATCCTGCCGCAGGAGCGTTCAGCGGAACGCCGGCCAGCAGGTCGGTGAGTTCAGCGGCGACGATAGCTGCCGACTCCCCGTCGAGCACGATGTGGTGCGCCACCAGCACCACCGCCACCGGAACCGACTCGGACTCGATCACCCACGCCCGCACCGGTGGTGCAGCCTCGAGATCAAACGGCGCGGCGAACTCCCCGACGCGCGCAGCGAGTTCAGCAGAGTCGATGTGCCGGACCTCGGGCCGCCACCCGTCAACGGCCTGCTGACGCGGCCCGTCGGGTGTGGCGTGGAACCGCATCCGCAACGCAGAATGACGTGCCACCACGGTCTCGATCGCCGCCGCGGCCGCATCACCGGTGGCGCCGTCGGGCACGGGCACGATCACGGGCACCCCATAGATCGGCAGGTCGCCAAGCAGATGCGCATTCACCCACATCCGCCGCTGTGTCGGCGCCAGCTCTACGGCACCCCCGCTCGCCGAGGCACCATCATCGCCACCCCCGCCCCCTGAGGAGCCCGCGAGGGACGAGCGGGCGTCACAAAGGGCCTCAGCGCCACCGACCAGCGACGCCACCACCCCCGCCAACTCCCCCGCCGACGGATTCTCGAACAGCAGCCGCGTCGGCACCCGCACTCCGAGTTCCCGCCCGAGCGTCGACGTCACCCGTGTCGCCGACAGCGACGTCCCACCGAGTGCGAAGAAGTCATCGGCGGAACCGATCTCGTCGACCGGCACCTCGAGCACCTCGGCCATCACCGTCGCAACCTGCCGCACCAACGCGGCATCCGCCGACGCCACCGCACCCTCGACAACCGCAGCAGCCGGCGCATCCGCATCCACACCCCCGGACACCACCGGGAACGCCCCAGACACATCACCCGCCGCAGCCCCGAACACCGTCAGGAAGCCATCAAGAAACGCCTGCGCCACCTCCCCCGGCACGAACCCGGAGTGCACCACCGTCACCGCGAGCCCATCGGAGTCCTCGGCGAGCACCACTTCAATATCGAATTTCGCATCCACGGTGGCGTTGGCCTCTTCGAGCACCGTCGGCTGCCACTCACCGGCGCCGAGCACATCCCCCGACACCGTCGGCAGCACATCCTCGTTGACCAGCAGCACCGAGATCAGCGGGTCGAAGCCGGCGTGCGCGTGTGGTCGAACCGCGCGGGCGACGACGTCGTAGGGCACGTCGGCATTGTCGGCGGCATCCAAAGCGACGTCCCTAGCCTGCTCGACGACAGCGGCGATCGACTGACGAGCCGACAGCCGGGTACGCAACGCAACTGTGTTAACGAACATGCCGACCACCGATTCCCAGTCGGCGGCGCTACGGCCGTGCACGGGTACGCCGATCACGGTGTCCCACCGTCCGGTCCACTGCCCGAGCAGCTCCGCCAGCGCCGCATGCGCCAGGTGGAACACCGTCGCCGACAACCCGTCCGCCGTCGCCCGCAACCCGCCGGCCAGCTCGGCGGAAAGCCGTCCGGAGATCCGCCCAGCCGCGCCCGCCACGTCGCTACGTCCCGGCAACTGCACCGGCTCACCGGCGCCGTCCAGCACCGACAGCCAGTGGTCGAGTTCGCGGGTGTAGCGGCTGGCGGGGTCGTCGGGGCCGCCGAGTCGCCGCATCTGCCATTGGGTGAAGTCGGCGTAGCTCAGCTCCGCCGTCAGTGTCTCACCCTCGTAGGCGCGCAGCAGGTCGGCCAGCACGATACGCATCGACCAGCCGTCGATCGCGATGTGGTGCAAGGCCGCCACAAAGTACCGGGCGTCGTCGGTGTCGAAGACGCCAGCCCGGAAGCCGGGTTCGTGTTCGAGGTCGAACGGGGTGGACAGGAACGTCTCGATGGCCGGCCGGATCGCGGTGGCGTCCACCGTCTCGTGTCCGAGCACCGACTCGCGACGTTCGACGATCCGCTGCACCGGTCCGGCCGGTCCGTCCGGGTAGGTGGTGCGCAGCACCGCGTGCACGTCCACCACGGCGTCCACGGCATGGCGGAGTCGGGTGAGGTCGATGTCGCCGTCTATGCGGATCACCACGGGCACGTGATAGGCGGTCGACGTGGGGTCGTAGTGGTGGTGAATCCACATGCGCCGCTGCGAGTATGCGAGCGGGAGATGTTCGGGCGTCGGCAGCGGTTCGGGCCGCGGGTCGGTGCTAGTGCCCCGCAGGTCGTCGACGAGTGCGGCCACCTCACGCACGGTGCGTGCCTCGAACAGCACCCGCACCGGCACGTCGACTCCGGTGGCCGCGGACAGTCGGGCGGTCACCCGCGTCGCCGACAGCGAGGTGCCGCCCGCCTCGAAGAAGTCGGTATCGGCGCCGAACTCGGTGAGCGGCACGTCGAGGACTTCGGCCCACACCGCCGCGACGAGATGCTGGGTCCCCTCCGCCAACGCCACCCGGGCCGGCGCTGATGCCCCCAATTCTGGGGACGGCAACGCGGCGACGTCGACCTTCCCGTTGCGTCCGATCGGCAGCGTCTCGACCGGGATGATGGCGGCGGGAACGATGCTGCGCGGCAACACGTGCGCCAGCTCGCCGCGCAACGTGTCGGCGTTCAGGTCATGCTCGGGCTCGCCGACCACCCACGACACCAGCACCTTCTCGCCGCTGCTGCTGGCACGCACAGCAGTCACCGCAGCGGCCACCTCCGGCAGCCGTGACAGCGCCGCGTCGATCTCGGACGGTTCGAGGCGGATGCCGCGGATTTTCACCTGGTCGTCGGTGCGGCCGTGGATCACCAGCGTGTCGTCGCCGCGGCGGTGCACGAGGTCACCGGTGCGGTACATGCGGTCGCCGGTACCGGACAGATCGGCGACGAAGGATGTTGCGGTGCGCCCGGTTTCGTGCAGGTAGCCGCGGGCCAGCGCATGGCCGGCGACGTAGAGTTCGCCGACGGTGTAGTCGGGCACCGGCCGCAGCCGGGCATCCAGCACGTGGGCGATGACGCCCGCGAGGGGGCGGCCGATGCTGACCGTGTCGGGGGTGTCGATGTAGCGGGCGCTGGTGATGGCGACGGTGGTTTCGGTGGGACCGTATTCGTTGCTGAGGGTGGTGGCGGCGGTCCAGTCACGGACCAAACCGGCGCCGAGCGCTTCACCGCCGACGGCGACGTGCCGCACGCCGGGCAGTTCGCCAGGGTGCAGGGTCGGCAGCACCGACGGGGTGGTGAGCAGCACGGTGACGTCGTGGTGTGCGACGGTGTCGCGAAGGTCGTCGGCGGCGATCACGTCGGGCGGACAGATCACGATGGGTGCGCCGACTATGCGCGGCGGCACCAACCCCATCAGGTGGGCGTCGAATCCGACTGCGTAGGTGTGCAACACACGATCGTCGGCGGTCAGACGCAGCCGCTCGACGGTGTCGCGGGCCCAGCCGGCCAGGCCACGATGGGTGACCACGACACCCTTGGGCACACCCGTCGTCCCGGAGGTGAAGGTGATGTACGCGGCGTCGTCGACGTGTAGCAGCCGCGTCCGCTCGGCCATTTCGAAGGGCCGCTCGTCGGGCGCGAGCTGATCGATCGCGATCCCGTCCACCCCCGAGTCACCGATCGTGAGTACTGCCGCCGGCTTCGCCCGCTCCAGAATCGTGCGCCGTCGTTCCGCCGGATCGGCCGGATCGATGTTGACGAACGCCGCCCCCGCCCGTGCCGTGCCCAGGGTGGCCACCACACCCCACATCGACCGCGGAAGCAGCTGCACCACCACATCTCCCGGCCCGACACCAGCTGCGATCAATTCCCGCGCGACCGCCGCGGACCGCCGATCGAGATCCGTGTTGGTCATGGTCACGCCGCCATCGACCACCGCCATCGCGTCCGGCCGTTCCGCGAGCCCACCACTGAGCAGCTCCGCCAACGTCTCCACCGGCGGAGCCGCCGTCGCCACCGCCGTCTCTCCCGCGAGCAACGCCGCAGTGGGCCGATCGACATCGGCAACCGCTCCCGACAGCACGTCGACCACGGCCCCGCACAGCGCTTCCAACCGCTCGGCCGACGCCACCCGGTCGGTGCAGGTCATGCTCAGATGCACCTGCCCCTCAACCCGATACATCGACACATCAATCCCAAACAGCGGCACGTCCCCACGAGCACCCGATACCGCAAGGCGCGAGCCAAAACCGCTGGTTGAGTAGTCCGAGGCGCTAGCCGAGGACGTATCGAAACCAGCACCCCCACCACCCGCTGCTGGTCGAGTAGCCTCCGAGCCGCTAGGCGAGGAGGCGTATCGAGACCAGTCCCCCGCGCCGTTCCTACCGCTGGTTGAGTAGTCCGAGGCGCTAGCCGAGGACGTATCCGCCGGATCGAGCTTGTCGAGATCGAAACCAGCCCCACCCACCTGGCCTCGATACGCGCCTCCTTCGTCGCCGCTACTCGACCAGAGCTCGGCAACCTCCTCCGGAACCACCCCAAACGACACCTCAAACAACGCCGTCCCCGCCCCAGCCCGACCCGGATCAGCGATCTCCGCAATCTCCGTCAGCGGCAGATCCGCATGCGCAAACGCCCCGAGATCCACCTCGGTCACCGAAGCCAGCAACTCCCCGAACGCCACCTCCAGATCAACCGCCGTATGCAACGGCACCGCCCGCGCAAACAACCCGGGCACCTTCGCCAGCCGCGCATCCAACCGCCCCGACACCGCGGTCCCGATCGTCACCATCGACGTATCCGCCTGCCGCGCAAGCACAGCCGCCAACGCGGTATGCGCCACCACGAACGCCGTGGTCCGCCGGGACACTGCCAGCGCATCCAGCGCCGCCGTCACCGACTCCCCCAGCACACCCTCAGCCCGCACCACCTGCGCCGACCGCTCCGACGCCGCCCGCAGATTCACCTCCGGCAACCGCAACGCACTCACCGGCTCCGCAAACGCCTGCGTCCAGTGCGCCACCAACTCGTCACGCCGCGCCGCCACCATCTCCGCGCGCCACAGAGAGTACTGCCGGTAGTCGACCCGATCAGACCCCTCGACAGCCTGATCGGTCACCTCCGCCGCCAACTCGTCGGCGAGGATCGGGAACGACTCCCCATCCACCGCAATGTGATGCCCGACGACGAGAAGCCATGTCTGCCCATCGTGCTCGACGACCCGTAGCCGCCACGGCAACGACTCCGCCAGATCGATCGGCATCACCAACCCGGTCAGCGCCGCATCCAGCCCCGCCGACACATCGACGTCGGCATCGAGCTGCGCCGCCACAAACCCGGCGACCTCGCCGTCGCTCCACCGCCGCTGATGCGGATCACCATCCACCACCGGGAAGCTGGTGCGCAACGCATCATGTCGGACGACGATCGCCCCGACGGCCTGCCGCACCGCATCCACCGACGCCGGTACCGGTAGCGCCGCGTGCATGAGGTAGCCGGTGAAGTCGGGTTCAGTGCGCCACCGCAACCACACGTCCATCTGCTCGGGAGTCAGCGGCAACCGATCCGGCTCCGCACGACGTTCCGCCAGCAACGGCAACGCCTCCGCCAACGACGCACCCGCGATTAAGCGGGCGAGCCCTGCCACGGTGGGGTGGTCGAAGATGTCGGCGACACCCACCGGATGCCCGTCGGCGGCCAGCGCAGCGGCGAATCGCGCTGCCGACAGCGACGTGCCGCCCGCCGCGAAGAAGTTGCTGTCCGGGGCGATGTCGACGGTGTCGCCGATGACGCCCCGCATCGCCTCCGCGATGGTCTCTTCCGCTGGCGTCAGCGGCCGCGACGGTGTGGCCGAATCATCGAGCTGCGCCAGCAGTTTGACGCGGTCCAGCTTGCCGGTGCTGGTCATCGGGAACCCGTCGACCACCATCGCCCGTGCCGGCACCGCGTACGTCGGCAGTCGTGCCGAGCACGCGGCGAGCAGTGCGCTCTCACTCAGCGCGGCCACGTCCTCACGATCAGCGAAACCATCGGCGGTGACGAACGCGACGAGCCGTTCATCTCCCGCGGCCTGCCCCGGCGCCACCACGACCCGTACATTTCCCACACCCGGGACCGCCTGCAGCACACTGGTGATCTCACCGAGTTCGATGCGGTGCCCGCGGATCTGCACCTGGTCGTCCGCGCGCCCCAGGTAGGCGAGTTTTCCGGGCGTCACTTCCCGCACCCGGTCACCCGTGCGGTACATCCGCCCGCCGCCTCCGGCCGGGTCGGCCACAAACCGCGCCGCCGTCAGTTCCGGTGCGTTCAGATATCCGAGCGACACTTGGTCGCCCGCCACATACAGCTCCCCCACCGCCCCGAACGGCACCGGCCGCAGCCGCGAATCCAGAATCGCCCACCCAACCCCATCGAGGGGTGCCCCGATGATGCTGCGCTCATCGTCGACATCCACGTCGCACGCCGTGAGATGCACCGTCGTCTCGGTGATCCCATACATATTCACCAGCCGAACAGGCTTCCCCTGATCCTTGAGGAGCCCCGGAGCTTGCGGAGGGGCGTCACGAAGGGCCCCGCCCCCCGCACGCGCGCTCCCACCGCTGGTTGAGTAGCCCGAGGCGCTAGCCGAGGGCGTATCGAAACCAGCCCCACCGCGCCCACCGTCGGTCGAGTAGTCCGAGCCCCTAGGCGAGGACGTATCGAGACCCCCCACCCCCACGAACCCCCGAAGTGCAACCGGCTCCAACGCCTCCCCACCAAACACCACCACCCGAACCGACCCGAGCCCCCCAGACCCAACCACTCCGGGATCAGTCAACGTCGCAAACGCCGTCGGCGTCTGCGACAACACCGTCACCCTGTGCTGATCCAGCTTCGCCGCCAACCGCCGCGGATCACGCACCACATCTCGATCCACCGCGACCACACATCCACCGGACGCCAACGCCCCAAGGATCTCCCACACCGAGAAGTCGAACGCATAGGAGTGCACCCAACTCCACACGTCCTCCGGCTCCGCCTCAACGACGTCGAGCGTCGCCCCCAGCATCGCCGCGACGTTCGCCCGTGTCACCACCACACCCTTCGGCACGCCCGTCGACCCAGACGTGTGAATGATGTACGCCCCACCCGGAACCGGCTCGGCCACACCATGACCCGCACCCGCCGACAGCTCGAGCCCCGGCCGTACCACCACCGCCGGCTGCGTTGCTTCCATCACGAGGTCGATGCGCGCCTGGGGATACTCCGGATCGATCGGCACGTACACCGCATCGGCCATCAACGACGCGACGATCGCCACCACCGCATCGGCGCCCCCCGGCAGCAGCAACGCCACCCGATCACCCGGCCGCGCCCCCATCTCCTGCAGCCGCCCGGCCAGGTCACGAGCCCGGGCCACCAGCTGCCCATACGTCAGCCGATCCTCACCAGCCACCAGAGCTAGCGCATGCGGGCGAAGCTCCGCATGCGCGAGCAACGCCTCGATCGGATCCATCGACGGTGTACGCCGCTCAGAGCGTTCCGGCAACGCGGGCATCAGCGCACACCCACCGACCGTCACATCACGGCCGGCGGCAGCCACCAGCGCCGCGACGACCTCCACGAACCGATCAAGAATGTGCTCGGCGGCAACCACATCCACGTGCTGCTCGGCGACGGTCAGCGTGACGGTGAGTTCGGTGGCGTCGTCGATGACGCTGAACTCCAGCGCGGTCCGCGCCTGATGTGTCGGTAGCGGTTCACCACGGACGATGACCCCGGAGGCGGACGGGTCGGGTTGTTCGGCGTGGTAGGCGAAGATGACGTCGGCCAGCCCAGACGGCGCGGACGAGGCATGCCGTTGGGCGTCACCAATGGCTTTCGCCACCCGGCCCAGCGCATCGCCCATCCGCAGTGTCTGGGTTCCTTTGAGCCGCAACGGGACGGTCTGCACGAACATGCCCACCGTGTGCAGTTCGTCGCTCGAATCACGACCGGCGACCGGCATGGACAGCACGATGTCGTCGGTGTCGGTGTAGTCGCCAAGAGTGGTGGCCGCGGCCAGGCTGAGCAATGTGTTGAGCGTGGTGCCGGCGGATTGTGCTGCGCGCACGGCATGGTGGCGGAGGTCGGCGCCGATGGTGCGGTTCAGATACACCGCCGACCCGCGTGTCAGTCCGGTGGGTGCGGTGACCGCCGGGGCCGGCAGGGCGAGCCGTTCGGGTGCGCGGCGCATCGTGCGAGTCCAATACAACCCCGACGACGACTCGTCGCGTCCCGCGAGGGTTGCGCTGAAACCCACCGCCGGGGTTGACCACACGGGTTCGTGGCCGGCCATGCGTGCGTGCACCGCGGCGGCGAAGTCGGCGAGCACGATCGGCAACGACCACTCGTCGACGGCGATGTGATGTGCCACCAGGACGAGTTCGACACTGTCACCGGAGGTGTCGAGCACTGCTCGCCACGGCGGGTCGACGGTGAGGTCGAATGGTGCGGCGACGGCGCGTTCGAATCCGCCCGTATCCAATGTGGCAAGGGTGACCGGTGTGCTCGTCACCGCGTCGTCGGCCGACCGCACCACGGCTATCGGCTCGCCCCCGGCGTCGGGGTAGATGGTCCGTAGTGCCTCATGTCGGGCGGCGACATCGCGCAGGGCGGCTTGCACAGCGACGGCGGTGACGGTGTCGGCCAAGGTCAAGTGGATCGGCAGGTGATAGACGATTGCAGAGGGGTCGCTGCGGTTGAGCAGCCAGATCTCCCGCTGCGTCCGCGTCGGCCGATACTGCACGGCACCACCCGACTGATTGCTCATCGAGCTTGTCGCGGTGAGCGGAGACGCCTTCTCGATGACTTTCGCGAGTTCGCGCAGGGTGGTGACGTCGGCGAGGTCCCGCACCTCGACCCGAACCTGCAGTGCACTCCCGAGTTGCGCTGCGAGGTGCATGAACCCCATCGAGGTGATGCCGAGCTGCACCAGTTCGTCGTCCATCGATGGTTGTTCGACGTCGGCCACCGTCGACACCGCATCGGCCACCGCCTGCTCGGTAGCGTTCTGCGGAGCGCTGTAGCGGGCTTGGATGCGCGGCAGATTTACCAGCGCGGCAGCCACCGCTGCCCGGTCTGCCTCCCCGCGTCCGTTGCTGGGGATGGTGTCGATGATGTCGACGAACTTAGGCCAGATGACCTGCGGCACCACCGAGTTGACCCGTCGCCGAGCGGCCGCCCGCACATGGTTGCGGTCCACGCCCGGTTCCGCCATGATCCCCACACCCAGACCGGCGTCGGTGGTAACCGCCACCGCTGCGGTCACGCCGTGGATGTCGCGGGCTGCGCGTTCGAGGTCCCCGAGATCAACTCGTGCACCGCCCACCGTCACCAGATCGTCGCCTCGATGATCGACAACGAGTTGCCCCGTCTCGACGTCGATGTGCCCGAGGTCCCCGGTCGCCTCCCCGTCGGCGTAGATGTACCCCATCAACCCCGACGGCAGCCGCACCCCCCGCTCATCCCGAACAACCACCGGCACCGCGACGCTCTCGAGGTCCCTCTCGGTGGTCGAGTAGTCCGAGCCGCTAGCCCCGCCGGTGGTCGAGTAGTCCGAGGCGCTAGCCGAGGACGTATCGAGACCACGCAACCCCCCACCGCCGGTCGAGGAGCCCGTACTGGTGGTCGAGTAGTCCGAGCCGCTAGGCGAGGACGTATCGAGACCACCGCCCCAACCGACCTCCTCCTCCACATCCAGCCCCAACTCCCCCACCAACCGCTCCGGCTCCCCCAACAGAGCCCGCGAAAACGTATCAAGCATCTCCAGAAACCGCCGATGATGCACCTCAACCTCAGCCTGGCTGTACCGGTTCGGGTTCGCTTCAAACGCCACCATCAGCGACTCAGACCCCGATGTCTTCGGCATCGGATAGATGTTGATGGTCAGGTCTTCGGGTGGACCGACGGTCAGGATGTGGAAGGTCGCGGTCGCATCACCGCAGGGCACCTCGCGGTCGAACAACATGAGGTTGAGCATCGGCCCAGACTTCTCTTGTCCGGCCGTACGTGGTGTGCGCCCTGATACTTCGTCGGCAGCCACGTCCTCCCAAATGTCTTCGCCCCGGTAACGCTGGTGTCGGAGAGCATTCATCAGCGCGGATTGCGTGGTGTGCAGGGCAGATGCCACCGAGGACTGCGGCTCGACATGTGTCCGAAGCGGAACGGTATTCGCGACCGGCAGCGGTGTAGCGCGCAACTCCTTGGTCGTGCGTGCGGCCACCGGGAACCGGATGATCACTTCGTCACCGTTGGCGCTACGCGCGATGTACGAGCTCAGTGCCGCGGCAATGATTGTGGGCGCGATAGTTGTGGACGAAGCGGCAGCAGTCCGCAACCGCTCCATCGTTCGCGCGGGTATTTCAGCAGACGTAGAAACGCCAACGGACTCGGGTAGACCACCACGGTGGGCAAGTGTCTTACCGATGCCGACGCCGGCCATGGCCTGTTGCCATGCGCGACGATCGGTGTCGAACCGTGTCGACGCCCGGTACTGCGCGTCGGCTCGCGCCGGAAGATCTAGGTCTACCGGGGATAACGGTGGCGGCGGTTCACCGCGGACCGCCGCCGAATACGCCGCGAGGGCCTCGACCATCTTGTCCTTGCCACCCATCCCGTCGGAAAGCAGATGGTGGCCACGGTTGTAGAGCAGGAAGTGCTCATCGGCGAGACGGAAGAGAAGACCGCGCGCAGTTCTATCAGTTCGCGGGTCAAGAGGGCGCGAGTAGTCCTCGCGCATCATCGCATCGGCGGTAGCGCGCGGAGCCACATTGTGCCGCAGGTCAATTAGCTCTACCCAATAGTGCAGCGTCGGGTCGTACACGCCGACTAGACCGTCCCCACATCCCTCAAACCGCAGTTGCGTGAACTTCGCCTCGGCGACCACCCTGCTGGTGCTCCGGACGAACTCATCGAGGTCGATAGAACCGTAAATATCAGCCAGCTGCGCTGTATTAATGGGCGCACTGGGATTCAGACATTGAATTGACCACATGTCCATCTGAGCTCGGGACAGAGTGAAATTGGACTGCGACGAAGAGGAATTCATCCGAGCACGCTCCAACTTACGTGTCTAGCACACTTCACCGCTTCACGACAGCAATGAAGCTCCAAGTAGTCACACAACAGAAGATCAAGACTACGGACGGAGTGATTGAGGTGCATCGCCAGAAGACGAGTAGCTACGCGCGTAGTAATCACCACGCCCCGAAGCATCGGTGAGAACGACGCCGATTACCCTTGAATTAACCGCCGTTATCTGCTCTACCGCCGACATAAACGCAGGCCGCTTCGACTTACCCGACCTCACAACCACAATCACACCGTCAACAAGCCTTGAAGCAACAACTGCGTCCGTAACTGGCAGAACCGGCGGTGTATCCACTATGACATAGTCATAAATCTCCGACAGCAGATCCATAGCTTCCTGAGCCCGAGCTGATGCGAGCAACTCGGCCGGATTAGGAGGAATCTTGCCGCTGGCGAGAACATCCAAACCGCAGACTGAAGTTGACTGCAAAAGATCTCGAAGGCCAGCCTTGCCAGAAAGATAGTCGGTTAGACCAACTGTCGGATTCGCGCCTACTCGCGTCGCCACCATAGGACGACGCAAATCTGCGTCCACAACGATGACGGACTTTCCAGCCTCCGCTAAGGAGGCGGCAAGATTAACAGACGTTGTCGTCTTCCCCTCCCTCTCCATAGCGCTTGTCACCGAAAACCTACGATTCGCCTTATCCACATCTACAAACTCAAGGTTAGTGCGCAACCTCCTGTATGCCTCGCTTGCAGAACTCGAACCGCTACTAAAGTCCAGTATGCCTCTTTCAATTTCCGGATCTCTAGGAACGACGGACAGAACTGCAGCGGCTGCCACTTCCGAAACGTCAGCCTCCGAACGCAGCCGCAGAGTTAAACGCGACGCAAACATAGCGACGAGCAATCCGAGAGCACACCCAAGGGCTAACGCTATACCAAGATTTCGCGCTACTTTAGGCGAGACCTGAGAATCCGGGGCCGACGCAGGCGTAACGACAGATGCCTTTGCGAGCGGCTCACCACCGGCAGCCGGCGTCTCAAGCTCGCTAACATAACCACTCAACGATTGGGCTATACCGTTCGCAATCACCGCGGCTTCACCGGGGTCTGCACTCTGTGCAGTTACATTTAGTAGCACAGTCTCCGGATCCCACGACGTTGAAATACTGTCGCGGATGACTCCAGCATCCCCACTCAATCCGTGAGACGTCAAAGCACGTGACACCACGGCGTCGGACGAAGCAAGGTGCGCATAAGACGCGATTCGCTGCTGTGACGCCAGCGAGCCTTGATACGCCGCCTGCACATCAGAGTCATCACCTGAAGTCACATACATAGTTGCAGTAGCAGCGTATAACGGCGTTTGCAGAGCGCTAACTCCTAACGCCAAAACACCCGCCGCCAGCGAAGCGGAAACGACGATAAACCAGTTATCTCGGACCCCGCCTAAGAAAGACCGCAATTGCTCCTTCTCAAAGACCGTATCCCTGTCATCATTAATCATAATTCACCTCTCGAGTCAGCGTTAGCGTTGTCGCGAATCGACTTAGCAGGATTACCCACAACAATATCCCCGTCCGGAACATCTTTTACGACGACCGCGCCCGCGCCTACAACCGCGTTACAGCCAACAATGACTGGACCAATAACGAGCGAAGAAGCTCCCAAATTGGCCTGATTTCTGATGATAGGTGCGCCGCGGGAAGTGGCACCAATCGTTACACCTTGACGAATCGTCACAAAATCACCGATAACCGAATCAGCATGGATGACGATGCCAAATCCATGATGGATCGAAATTCCCTTTCCAACTGACGTCCTCGTGGGGATATCGATTCCGAACAGGAACAAACCAGCCAACCTGTAGAGAAACGAGAACGGCAAACCGAAGCCGAGACGCACCAGTATCCGTCGCGACTTCCGAAATCGACTAGCGACACGAAACGCCACCAGGAGTCCAGCGAGATGCGGACGTCCGCGATTCGCGATCAAATCCAAACGAAAACCGTCTGGGGTACCAAACCATTTCGACACGCTAACAACCCTTTCGCGAAGGCATAGGAACACTAGATATGCTGCCATCACGATCGGGTGCCGCAGTACCTAGAACTGACAACTCCCGATCAACCGATTTATTGCCGGAAAGACGTGACCCTAAAACTAGTCCGGTCATCCCAACCGACAGACCCAGCACCGTTGAGGCTAGGAACAGCACAGCACCACTGCTCAAGAGATTTGAAGCGAGACCGTTCACGCCAAGGCAGACAACCACACCTACAGAGAGCGAAACGAACTGCGACCTCGGACTTGACCTCCGGACCCGAAAAACATAAACAGAAAAATGCGCGACAACTAGGACAAGCGCGAAGAGTCCGACAACGCCAGTCTCAACCAGCAGTTGGACATAGAGACTATGGGCCGGCCCGCTCAATGGCTGAATCCTAGAGAGGGTAGACCCCAACCCGAACCCTACAACAGGAGAACGTTGCCACAACTCGTATAGCTCGAACCAATTCAATACACGCCACTCAATACTGTTCCGGCTGGTCCCCGAGGCGATTGTGAACGAAAAATCGGAAGCCAAGACACCGCTCACCCGCTCTCCAAGCTCCGTCAGAGCTAACGCTGCCCACACGCCAGCGACGCCAAGGAAGACCGATAGCGTACGAGCAAGTACGGATGTCGGGACCAGCAAACACACTACTGACACGCCAGCGAAGGCTGTCACTAACGCATTCAAACTGCCGGTCAGAACGAGCGCCCACAAACAGAACAGTAAAGGCACAATGTGCCGCACACCATTTGTCAAGGTTGCCCATACCAAGCAAGTAACGGCAACCGCAATGAAACTTCCGGCAGCATTCGCGTGAACAAACGTTCCAGCTGGGCGGCCATTGGTGCCAACAGTCATACTTGGGAACAGATACAGGCCGATAACCATAATAATACAAGGAACCGAGCATAGAAAAACAATACATTTGGTTGACAAACCAACCTGCACGCTTGATCCAGCGGAACGACCCAATAGGAATAAAGGTACTACACTAGATAAATTCAGAAAGAACACTAACGGCTCAATAGCAATGCCGAATCTGTAGAAATAGCTCAAAATAGACAAAGCCGCACAGATAAAAAGGCTAGTAGAGAACAGCCTCGCCTCTAGCACGCGTGACGGAAATTTTACTGCCACCGCTAGCCAGGCCAGAACCGCCAACGAAAGAGCTAAGAGCCCGGAGGGAAGGATCGCATGGCCAGCCGCGTATCCGATATCAGCGAGCGCACGAGACAAGACCAACACTGAAACAATCGCGATAGGACGCAACACGAGAATCATCATAACGCCGAGAATCGCAAAGACTCCAAGAAGGAGATAAACCATTCGTCGCTCCTTCTATTCTACTGCGGATGCCGATGAACAGGACGGCTCACGTCTATCCGACCCGGGTGGCGCGGTTAAGGGTTCGAGAGATCGCTCGTTCAAGCAATCGCCGCTCCGTGCTTGACCAGTTTGCAGAAAGTGCGCGCGCATACTTGGCCAACGTCCGAACCTCGTCACCGCGCTCATCACCCACGCTCGCCGAAGTTATCTGTCGCAACGTAGGCCAGCACTCAAGACTGACGCCAATGATCGCATCGCACAGATCGCGATGCGCCTTCGCTAGCGCCACTGATTCGGCCTTCCTGCGGTCGGATGCACTGGACCCCGTAATTTGCGAATCATGATGCCGGTACGCGACAACCGGTAGCGCTGCCCTAGACATCGCGACGCGAGACGTGGCGGCTCGCATCCATAAGTCATAGTCCTGAGCCGGCACCTCGCGGTATGAACCAAGGCGTGCTATCACCTCCCTATTCGCAAACATCGTCGGATGGGCGAAAGGATTCTCGAAGAGCAACAGTCCCACGCTCACATGCGGACGAATCGGTAGGGGCGCTACAGGACGCGGTACACGAAAGCCGTCGCCAAAATGAGCAACATTCCCAAACTGTATCGTGCCAGGCACATATGCACGTTCCTGCTGTCTGAATCGCCAGGGAAGGCTCACGTCGTCAGCATCCATGCGTGCTACTACCTTGCTATCTGTCGCGTCGAGTAGCCTATTTAGCGTAGATGCCACGCCCAACTTAGTTGATGATTCAAGTATGCGAAGACGCGGGTCTTTAGTGCTACCCAAGATCTCAAGCGAGCCGTCTGTACTACCATCTAACCCGACAACGAGCTCCGAATCGCGCGGTAAAGCATAAAGCGTGGACGAGACTGCAGAGTGGATAGTTCTCTCAGCGTTATGTGCAGGCATGATTACAGATAGTCTCGGCATTGTTAGCGGACAACTTCCTGGTCTAAAAGGCGTTTATCGCCGAGTGAATGTCCACTCGGCTCAATGAGCCTCAGCCGGCCTTGCCATATTAAAACTAAGAAGACAGGTACAACGGTCCCGCCTAGCGATAACAAAACTGCGTCGTTGTGGCAGAAAACTATAGAAACGACCACAATCACAATTGAAACAAAGATCGGTAATGCTAGCCATGGACGAACAACCCCGGCAATGAGCAAGTGACCCCATGAGTGACGCACTACACAGCAAACGGTTATTGCGTAGCCAAATGCCGATGCATACGGAGCGCCCATCAGTCCGAGGTGCGGAACGACCAGAAGATTGCCGCCTACAGATGCAGCAGCCCCTAACGCGCTAAACAGCCAAATCCGGGTCGAAACGCCGACAGCGACTGTCATAAAGTTGATCGCAACAAAGCCAGCTCCAGCGAAAAGAACTGCTAGTCCCATTGCGGCTACGACGTTCCGAACCTGCCCGTAACTAGGTGGAAAGATTATCTCGAGCGCTATCGGAGATAGCGCTGCCATCATAGAACACAGAAGCGAGACCATCGCGACTTGAATGTAGACTATCCACACTATCCTCGGATCGAACCACCTTTTTTCTCCGTAGTCTCGAGAAAACTCCGAAAGCGATGGCATAAAGTATCTACATATTTCCACCACAAGCCCCATTGCAGCGTTGCTGAACTGGCTCGCAGCGGTATACAATCCTGCCTGAGAGGTCCCCAGACTGAAAGACACCAGAGAACGATCCGAAGACGTCTGAAACCACTGCGATATCTTGCTGGGCACAAGTGGTAGTCCAAGTAACGCCGCAGCCGAAAGACGTCGCCGGCTGGATCGCCGTAACACCGTTAGCGCGGAGTATGTTGCAGCGCTACTGAGTAAGATCAGAGTCGATGCAGCTAAGTCACTTAATGCCCAGCCCAACACAGGATTCTCGAGACGGGGAAGAAGCACAACCTTAGATCCATACTGGGTGACGCTGAAACCAATCACCACGGTCGCAAATACTCTTGGGCGATAGTTGATCCGTGTCATAGTCGCGAGTGGCATATACCCCACCGAATAGACCGCTGCTGCGAGGAGTTCTACGACCACTGCGGTAACCAAACCGTGCCAGTCCAGTATCGAGCCAAGCAGGAGAGTTCCACAACATACGGCTGCAAAAGCCAGATTTCCACAGAACAGTATCGTTAGCGGTTCCGAAATGCCGGAGGTCTTCGCCGATATGAATCGGCCACGAGATTCGTGAAACATCACCGTATCTTGACCGAATCCAAGAACGCTGTTGCCCAGCAAGAAAATGGTTGTTAGAATCCCGCACATCCCAAACTCGCTGAACGACAAATCTCGCGCAATGAGCGGAAGTGCGATGAACGGAATTAGTTTCTGTAGCATCGCAGGTCCCACGAAGGCGCCGAGGTTCGACAGAGACCGTCTAGAATCTAGGCCTTTGCGCGCGGTGGCTATCATTCCACGGGGCCCTGTTTGCCATACTTGCGAATGCCGGCAATTATCGTGGCCGGCATAACCTTCTCATAAGCACTACCGATTGGTCGTACCTGAGCTGGCGATCCGACCGCGAGGGAATTTGCAGGGACGTTTCGATTTACTACCGAATTTGCGCCAATTACCGATCCACTACCTACCGTTACTGCTCCATAAAGAACTGCTCCTGGGCCTATATAGACCCCATCGCCTAGACATGGTGCAGCGCCTTCAGACTCGCCTAGGTTGGTTGCCGAGTGTATCCGGCAAAACCAACCTGCACGAACCTTGTCATTCACGACAACACTGCCATAGTGGGGGATGCTGAGACCGGGCCCGAAGACACCGGGTGGTACGGTTACACCGATCCGCTGGCCTAGCCTTTTCAATCGCAACCGTAGGATGGCACACGCAACCGCCCCTACGGGATGATCGATTGCGGCACAGAACTCCACGTAGCGCAAGTAGCGCTGGTAGCTAAGTGTGGGGTATCGAAAAGCCACCAGCGGCGACCATCGCTTGACACCGTATGCAACCCGATCGCATTCGAGCGATGTTTTCAGGCTCCGAAGCGGGGATCCCGGCGTTAGGTTCCGCGTGGTCTCTGAAAGTGCTGCACGGACGTCAGCACATCGGCCACTCATATCAGGCTCGCACGCAAGTGGCGAATGTGTCGGTCGAGGCCCTCCTCGAGCGACACGCAGGGGGCCCATCCGATCTCCCGCAAAGCACCGACATTCGTTCCTGCTGTCTTGAAGACGTCTCCAGCGACTTTAGCTGTACGCACGATCTGTAGCTTGACTCCGGCAAGCGATCCGATAGTGTCAAGAACGTCGTTCACAGTAACCGTACTTCCGCCACAGATGTTCAAGACCGCTCCCGGAGATACGGCGGTCGAATTCCCCGCTAAAATGTTGGCGTTAACTACGTCGTCGACAAAGGTAAAGTCACGCACTTGAGTTCCGTCGCCATACAGTTCGATTTTCCGGCCGTTTAGGGCAGAAGCTATGAATCGGTGCATTGCCATATCGGGTCGCTGCCTTGGACCGTAGACGGTGAAGTACCTCAGCGATACTGTCGGTAATCCGTAGTTTTGTGCATACAAGGACACAAGGTGTTCGGCTGCCAACTTTGTTACACCGTACGGGCTATACGGCCGAGGTACTGATATTTCAGTAGTAGGGTACTCTTCCGAGTTCCCGTAGACAGAAGAAGACGACGCGTAAACGAACCTCGAAAGTTTCGCACTTTGCTTCGCCGCCTCCAGAAGCTTTTGCGTGGCGGCGATATTGTTATCGATATAATCGGCAAACGAAGTTCCCCAAGACTTCCGTACCCCCGGCTGCCCGGCCTGGTGGTATACCACGTCGATATTTTTGAGTAGTTCGTACAGATCTAGAACGTTTAAATCGGCTTCGATGAACCGGAACCTTGATGACGAAGGCAGTTCGCTGAGATTTCGCCTCTTGCACTGTGGATCGTAATAGTCTGTTACTGAGTCAACTCCAATGACTTGTTCGACTACGTCATCTTTTAGAAGCTCCCGTACGAGTGTACTTCCTATGAACCCTGCCGCTCCTGTCACAAGTGCGATCACTTTCGAACTCCTCCAACCAACGAACGAACTGCAATCGGCGCGAACCTCAAGTCATCTACGAGATATCTCTTTCCAAGTCTTCGAGGCTCCTGAGCGAGGCGATACATCCACTCTAGCCCCACGTTCTGAATAATCACCGGCGCCCTCCTTCTTTCGCCTGCAGCAAAGTCAACCGCTGCGCCGGCACCAACATAAATCGCGCGTGGCAGGCGGTCCATGTTCTTCAAATACCAAACTTCTTGTTTCGGGAATCCCGCGCAAATAAAAACTATAGCCGGCCGGAGCGCCTTCAGACGATTCAGCAATTCTGAGGATGCTTGCTCCTCTTCACTGATGTTTTGAGGGAGATCGACGCCGACGACAGACGCGCCCGGATGCTCGTTACTCAATCGGAGAGCTGCGCGCTCCGCGGCTCCTTCCTGTCCACCCAGAACTACAATATTCCATTGACGTACCTTGGACTGTTTTGCACACTCTGATAACAGATCTGCTCCTGTGATGCGACTTAGATCGCGAGCACCCATCATCGAACCGAGCCAGACTAAGGGCTTACCGTCGATGGTTATTTTTGCAGCTGCTTCAAAGACTCGGCGCGCCTCGTCATGGTTTGGCAATTCCAGCCGAACGACCTGGTCAACGTTGGCGGTTACGATAAGCTGGCTCTTCTGCATGGAGCTCAGTGTGTGATCAAATTGATCAAGGAGTTGACAAATATTGCCACAAAAGACTGAACGTCCTGCTATAGTTAAATAGCCGTTGCGCGTTCTGGCGATTGTTTTTTTAGGTAATCCGTCTACTTTGGCAGTCTCGTTGTATATAAATTTGCCAATGACGCTTTCAGCGCTAAGATGACTAACTCGCTCTTTAACCGCAGATCTATCCAGATTGGCAGCGCTGATGATTGCACGGCCTATGCCGGCCGCGTCTCGCTCCGTTACTTCATATCCAGACACTCCCTGCTCCACCAGGGATCCCGTGTCAGAACCAGTCGTCACAACCGCTGGCGTTCCACATGCCATCGCCTCGACGAGTACACGAGGATACCCTTCATATCCCGGATGAGATGTCATAAGGAAGACTGTTGCGTCCCGAAGATGAGATGCAACTTCGAGCGGATCTAACCGACCTGTTAGGTGGATGCGGCTCTGGATATCGGCTGGAAGTTCGTTTACTCTATCTTCCAGTCGTTTTCGCTGTGTTCCGTCACCAATAATCCTGAGCTCGATAGTACGGCCAGTCCCCTTCAAGTTGCTAGCCACGTGTTTGAAAGATTCGACAGCTAACGCTGGATCTTTCGGCCTTTCGAGACGCCCAACCCAGACGACCTTAATACTGGCGCCTTTTCGTTCTTTTGTGGAGTCATTTGAATAGAATACTTGCGGGTCGAACCATGTTGGTGACCCTGTTGTACTTGGATTCCACTTTTCAACGGTGCGTTGATAGTCGGGGTTGAACACAACAATTTGTTGCGAGCGAGAGATGACAAATCGCTCGAAGTTTCTATGAGCCTTCGCGGCCCGTCGCCAAAGAGAGTCTGAGTCGCTAGATGATATTCCCGCCTCTTGGGTATGGATAAAGTATGATCGACGTCGTCGGAAGAACGGCAGAGTCGCAAAAGCAGTGTCTGCGCGGTGTGTTTGAATCCAATTAGACTTCGGAATGTACCGCCTGTTTCTTATTGTTCCCAGGATGAGCCGCAATGAATGCGGTACTCTTCGCCGCTGATCTGCTGGGTCAAGTGAGACGACCGGCATGAACATGACCGTGTTGCCATTGAATTGGTATGACTCCCATTTGCCAAGGCGCTCTTTGTCGCCACGCGCATCCACCCCAACAACGGCGAAGTTAACCGCGCTATCGGAGTAACTTAGGAGTCCGCGAATACAGGTATCAATCCCGCCTGGCGCGGGGTTTCGCAAATCTATCTGATGAATGACCAACCTGGTGAATCGCGTTTTCTGTGCGCGTTCGGTGCCGTGGTGTCCGGAAGCTCTAGACATTATCATGTAGACAGCCTTTCGATGCGGGGTCGGAGTGCGTGCGCTGCGGACCCTGCAGACTCACCGGTGATTGTTCAGTTCGTTTCATTGGTTCTGTGTCACGATCGGAATTTGTATGGAGCGGTGAACACGCGGTATATCGGAAAACAAGTTCGTTCTGAATGCCTAAGTGCGGTAGTCCCATCCAGCGGCGACCCACTCTTCTCCCCGCAAACACATCCGTCCGTCAATGATTCGATTGCGACGAACGACGTTACGCACGTGCATTGGATCGAGCTTTATGAACTCGTCCCACTCGGTAAGCACGAGTACCGCGTCGGCTTGCTCGCATGCTTCGAGCGCTGTGGTCGCATAGTCGAGCGTAGGAAAGAGTTGCCGAGAGTTCTCGATAGCCTTAGGGTCGTAGACAGTCACCGAAGCCCCTTGCAGCTGAATCTGGCCAGCAACATTTAGTGCAGGAGAATCTCGGACGTCGTCCGACTCTGGCTTGAACGCAGCGCCGAGGACGGCTATCCGTGCTCCAAGCAATGAACCGCCGCAAATTTCACGCGTCAGCTCGACCATTCTGGTTCGACGGCGCATATTGACATTATCGACCTCACGCAGAAATGTGAGCGCTTCCGCCGCACCAAGTTCACCAGCACGTGCCATGAAGGCTCTAATGTCCTTCGGTAGACAGCCACCGCCAAATCCGAGTCCTGCATTGAGAAATTTCCGGCCAATTCTCGCATCGTAGCCGATAGCATCCGCTACCGCTTTCACATCTGCTCCCGCCGCATCACACACCTCAGCCATCGCATTAATGAACGAGATTTTGGTTGCTAAGAATGCGTTAGCAGACGTCTTCACCAGTTCAGCGGACGGCGGGTCCGTGACGACCAGTGGTGTTCCGTTCCCTAAGGCTGTTGCGTATATCTCTCGCGCGACCGATTCGGCGTTCCCGCTAGGAAAGACTCCGAGCACTAGACGATCTGGCGTCAGTGTATCCCTGACCGCGTACCCCTCGCGCAGGAACTCAGGGTTCCAGGCGATCTCTACATCGATATCTTTTGCGAGCTCATCTGCTCGTTCGGAGAGTCGCCGCGATGTTCCGACAGGTACCGTACTTTTTCCGAGAATTAGCGCATCCCGGGTTAGCAGTGGGACTAGTTCCTCCAGTGCCGCGTCTACATACCTGAGATCAGCTCCATACTCGCCCTTCTTCTGCGGCGTACCGACCGCTATGAAGAACACGTCCCCGAAGTCTGCCGCGTCCTGGTACGAGCCTGTCACGCTCATTCGCCCGGACTGGATGTGTTTGCTTAAAAGTTCGGGCAGCCCTGGTTCATAGAATGGAACCTCACCGGCTGCGAGCATCTCTCGCTTGCTCTGCTCCACTTCAACTCCGAGAACCTCGTGTCCCAGTTCAGCCATACAAGCTGCATGAGTTGCCCCCAGGTATCCGAGTCCCAAGACGACGATTCGCATTAGTAGGCTCCGTCCTTACCCACGACAGCGCGTGCTGTCTTCCACATAATCAACGCATCTTGCATGATCGACCAGTTCTCGACATACGAGAGATCCAGTCGCACTGACTCTTCCCATGACAAATCAGATCGGCCTGAGACCTGCCAAAGCCCTGTCATGCCGGGCTTCACGAGCATTCGACGTGCCACACGGCCGTCATATCGTTCGACCTCGTCGGGCAATGGTGGTCGTGGCCCCACCAAGCTCATCGTTCCCTCGAGCACGTTAAACAGCTGAGGGAGCTCGTCGATGCTGTAGCGCCGGATGAACGCGCCGACCTTTGTGACGCGTGGGTCGTCGCGCATCTTGAATAGAACACCGGACCCTTCGTTGAGCGCGCGAAGGTTGGCCTTGAGGGAATCCGCGTCCTGCACCATCGACCGGAACTTCCACATCTGGAACGGCTCGTTGTTCAGCCCCACCCGCGTCGCCCTGTAGAAGACAGGCCCCGGCGAATCAAGCTTGATCGCGGCAGCAACAACAGCCAGCAACGGAGAGATCATCAGAATGAGCACTGCAGAGCCCACCCGGTCCACAAGTGCCTTTCGGAAACGATTGGCACCCTCATAGCGCGGCTTGTCGATATGCAGCATCGGCAGCCCCGCAACCGGTCGCAGCATCATCCGCGGACCAGCGATGTCGACAACGCCGGGCGAGACAACCATGTCCACCTCAAGCCCTTCGAGGTCCCATGAGAGGCTCTGCATCGCGTGATGGCCCAGCGCTTCAGCCGACGTGATAGCCACCGTCGTCGCGCCGGCGTCAGCAACCGACTGGCACACATCGTCGAAAGTGCCTAAGACCGGAACGTTCTGGCCTCGGACGGCAACCGTCTCACGCCGACTTGTGTGAGTCGGCAGACAGATCCCAACGACTCGATAGCCAAGACTGGGATTGTCCATCAATCGCTCCATCAGCGTGACGGCCGACCCCGGCTCTCCTACCACGAGTACATGCTCCAAGTTGCGTGACTGTGCACGCTGCTTCGATAGCCGCCGGCGCCAGAGCCATCTGGACAACAGAAGTCCCGCCGTTCCGATCGGCAACGCCAAGGCCAGGAATCCTCGCGCGATGTTCAACCTGAACAGCAGATCCAACATGGCAAGAACACCAAACACTGAGAGGCAAGCAGTGACGATGCGGCTGTATTCCTGCGAGCCCGACCCGACCACACGACGGTCCAGCGTATGGAAGGCACGCAGTGTCAACACCCATGCGAAGCCGAGGGCCACAGACACCAGTGCGGCCGGCGCCTGGATCGCACCGTTGGGCGTGGTGGCGCTGTCCGTACCGAAGCGAACGACTTGGGCCACCGCGATCGCGATAGCAACCACAATTGCGTCCGACCAGGCCAGGCACACCAAATAGCTATGCATCCACGACCGCGAGCGCATCTGTACGCGACTCACGAAGCGCAACCGCTGAATACGACTGTCATCCTCGCGAGCCCCCCCGAAGGCTCGACTGTTGACCACCGCAATACCTCCCCGACATAGAACTAGAAGAGACTGTCACCCGAAGATGAACAACAGGTTCTGGATAGAAATGGCTTTCAACCGGCAATAGTCGGCCATTTTCTTGACCTAAGCGGATGCTGAGAGCGTAAGACAGACTTCGCAGTTTGACAACTTGAAGAGCGTGTACTCAAATTCGATTTTCCACTTACCGTTGAGTCACAACTACCGTTGCGTGCCGGCCAGCTACCCGGTTGCCACACCTTGCCAACAGACGATGACACGCAACCGACACGTGCCGCTCATCCGCCTGTAATTGCATGTCAGACAGCCCTTCTGTGAGCAACGCCACCTCAAGTCGTCCGACTCCAAGACGACAGTGGGTAGAGCATATCCACACTCACCGACAACGCAACCGAATGCCTAGCGATATTTCACTATCGTAAATTTCCGTGCGATTCAGGACCTGAGAGTCCCATTAGTGGACCCCCTTAGTCGTCCATCGCCGCAGTTCTGGCGTTACATCCATCCGGGACGCCGCTGAGCGTTAGAACGTATGGATGAACGAGCGCCATTTAGTTGCATTAGCGTTGCGAGCCGCGGCCCGCCTGGCAATAAATGAGATTTGCATCACAATCCGAGATTGTTTGCGTTGGCGTATATGCCGCGCGGTCCGGACGCTGCGCGAGACTGTCTTCGGACCCAGTGACGCGAGCAAGGCCGCGCGGGGCTGTCGATCTGCCATCACGAGCTGGCCAGCGTGCTCACCACACACCGTGTCGCTGGAACGGGCACCCCTGCCGCGCACGGCCGAACAGCTCGCCCCACTTTCGTCGCACCAGGTCTCGCCGCAGCCCGTGGCGCCCAGGCTCGCACAGCCAGGCAACGTGGACTTGGTCGGTGCGCGAGCACTGACTCCATAACCGGTCTGATTTGAATTTCCGCTAGGCAGTCGTCTTGTCGAGAGATTGATTCCCAATCGGCAAGTTGGCCCTTAGTGATATGCAATGTCCGATTAGACGAAAGGCCATCTATCGAGCGCGCTAGCTACAACCCCCGTTGTAATTCCAACTCCCAGTTCGCATTTCCCACAAATAGACGCAACAATAATCCCATGCGTCCAGACCCACAGGCGCCATCCGCTCACCTGTCCCGCCGCACAATGCTGCGCGCCACCCTGGCCGGCACTGCCGCTCTCACCGTCGGCGCCTGCGGCTCGGAGTCGACCGGTACGTCGGCACAAACGCGATCGTGGGGTGCCTACATCCCCAGCGTGGTGCCTGCACCGTCGCAGGAGTCGCCGATTTCCCGGCTCGCCACACTCGCGGAGATCCAGCCCACCTACATTCACCGCTACGCCTTCATCGACGAGCCCGCACCCATCACCGACTTCGACATCATCGCCGCTGCGGGTGCCACTCCCCTGCTCACGCTGGAACCGGGCGTGGCCGACGGCGGTCCGAACCAGCCGCAGTACTCACTGCAACGACTCGCAAACGGCGAATTCGACGACACGTTGCAGCGCTGGGCCTTTGAACTCACCTCATGGGGCAAACCCCTGATGGTGCGGTTCGCCCCCAAGATGAACACCCCCTGGTATCCGTGGTCGGTCGGCGTCAACGGCAACACTCCTGAGCTCTACCGCGCCGCCTGGTCACGCATGCGTGCCCTGTTCGACATGGCCGGCACTTCGACCATCAAGTTCGTGTGGGCGCCGTACGCGCTGACCGACGAGGCCGGCAACTTCGTGGAGGCCTACCCCGCCCCCACCGAGGTCGACTACCTCGGTCTCGACGGCTACAACTGGGGCGACGTCCCCGGCCACCGGTGGACACTGCCGTCAGATCTGTTCGACCGCAGCCTCGAGATCCTCACCTCCCTCGAGGGCAACCATCCCGTCCTGTTCACCGAAGTGGCCTGCGCCGCAGCCTGGCCCGGCCGCAAAGCCACCTGGATACGGGATCTGCGCACCGTCGTCGCGCAGCATCCTCGCGTCGAAGCGCTGCTCTGGTATCAGGCCGAGGACCGTGACCGCGACTGGCGGTTCAACACCACCGACGACAGTGTCCGCGCCTTCCGCAGCATGCTCGCCCACCTGATCGACCGCACCTGACCGGACCTCAAGACCCCGACAAAGGAGTCCCCGCATGACCAACAGAATCCGCTGCATCGCCACCGGCTCGGCACTGGCCGCTCTCGTCGCCGGCGTGCTGGCACCGACCGCGTCCGCGGCACCCGGCGACGTCACCGTGACACCCACCGTCAGCGGCAACACCGTGGCACTGACCGTGCACAACGACTCCACCAAACGCGTCGGCTGCGAGATCTTCGGCGTGCCCGCCGACAGCGAACTATCGGCCGGCGACCTCTCCTTCGGCTACCAAACACCCGAACAGCTCACCGCGCTGGTCGCCGCCGGCTCCAGCAAGAAGCTGACGATGCGGGTGTCGGTCGGCGACCCGCCGACACCCACCGGCTCGACCACCATTGCCGACGGCAGCTACGACATCTACTGGGGATGTCGCACCGTCACCCTCCCACCGGTCGACCCGACCGCGGAGGAGTACTGGGGGACCACTCCCCCGTTGCCTGCGGGGGCGGCAACGGGGGCCACGCCGGTACGGGTTGAGGTTCCCGGTGCGGCCCCGACCACCAGTGCGCCCGCGCCGGAGACCACTACGCCGCCGATCGAGATGCAGAAGATGTGCGTGTTTGGGTACTGCTTGCCGGTGGCGACGGGGTCTTAAGCGTTCGAATCTGACCGTAGGAGTCGCAGTAGAGCGCCTTCGCAGCCCGGGGTTGAACGCCAACGTCCGCCACGCCATCGCCACACACTTCCGGTCGCTCGCGCTCGCCGCGCTTTATGAGGCGGCTTCGCTGCTCGAACAAGTAGGTCGCGTCCACCGCATCATCGAAATCTAAGCGGGGCCAGCACGCCATCACCGCAACCGATCCAGTTCTCGAAACCCGCAACACGTATCTCAGCATCCGAGCACTGTGCCAGATTTTGGCAGAACTGTGGAATGAGACTATTTGAGCGACCCGCTGATACCTGCGGCATGATTCTGGCGAATATTGTCTGCGACGTGTTTCTCCAACTGTGACTGAGGATAGCCATCCCCAACACTATTCAAATTTCGAACGGCCGCCTGAATGTCTGCGGTAGCAACCGCGTGACCCAAGCCAGCGGCCGAGATCAGTGATGTAGCAAGATTGGCTGCCACTTCGTTGATATTTCCGACCATCATTCCTCAATTCATCGACTCTATATGTTCCGAGCGCAATCTATTTGATTCGTCGTCAAAAGATCCGTCACGGTCGCAGCAAAACGACGGCTCCGTGAACGCAGCGAACTATACAAGTTGCTTCAGCCGGATCGAAAGACCGACGCCCTTAGCGTGGTGAATCAACCGCGTTCCAGGCTCCCTATCGCCCCAGCATCTACCATTCGGAATCCGAGAATCGAGGCTACCCGGTTCGAAATCCAACAGCCTGACATCTGGCTCGCCAAGGTCAGCGACTGTGTGATTCGCGAGTACCGTCTGGCCGACTCCGTTGCGATGTATGTTCCGGTGCTCTTCGACAATAACGATAACGCGCTTCAGTTCACCGTTTGGCAACAAGACTATGTAATGGTCTTCGCTATACAACTCCCGGTGTCGATCACTCCCTCCAAGGGGATGCTCTTCTTCGCGGCCAAACCTTCTGTGCTCCAGAAGCCAGTGCGAGCCAATCGCATCCACCACCCCACCATTGCTGCCGCTGTATGAGATCGGACCGCGCATCGGTCGCTGGGTTTCGGATGCGACTCGCCGCGCATAGCGCCGCAAACGAACCCAGTCGATCCGGCTCTCCTCATAAGAATCAATGTCCATCACTCTTGACCTCGACCCATACTCGATAGATTAACATTTGGCGTCTACCCGCCATGCGCAAATAGCACTTCGCCAACGCTCGGTAAATAGAGGCCCAGTTTGAGTAGCGTCATCTCCGAGCTGGAACACCAATTGCGCATTTCCGCGCTTGCCAACTATCAATTACATCCCTTCGACCTTTTCCACAAGCAGCCAGTAGGCCACTAGCTGGCCATCCCCGATACTGCGGACTAAAGCCACAACGAGACCTCCGCCCAACGGAATGCACAATATGAAACGCCCGTTCGCCATCCCCAAAGTAGCAGGCGAAACGCGTATCTTCACGGAATTGAGTCAAACAGGCTTAAAAGTAATTCAACCGATATGAATGATCTGATTACTGATCAAAACAAAGTATGCGGGCCGTTGAGCGCAATGCGCGTTCGAAGAAGTGGTCGACGCCACGCCCGCACCCTCGCGGATCGACGTTCTGAGATCAACTCAACCGCCCGTGGGTTACCCGTAGGACGCTGACGTACACGATATCGACATCCATCGCCATAGTTCGTTGACCAGCACTGATAATTCGTCGGGAGCCGAGAACTGTGTCAGGAGGTCCAACTCAGGTCGCTGGCCTGCCGACGCTCGCGCAATCGGAGTCCAGGTCGTAGACGTCGTCGGATCCGTCGAGGTCAGGGTGACGTTCGGGGTTGCTCAGCACGTCGAACACAGCGTCGACAGGCAGATCGATGACTCGTTCGACTGTGACACTCGTTTGTTCACTCATACTGGCAGGTCCCCGATAACCGGTCCAGTCTGTTCTAGAGCCAGTTCCTTCTTACGGTTGGTCAGTCGATCTCGCAGCCCACAGGGTGATGCCGGTGGGTGCATCCGGCAGCGTACTCGGCCGGGGTCTTGTAGCCCAGCGCTGAGTGGCGGTGTCGGTGGTTGTGGTCGTCTTTGAAGTCGCCGATGACCACGCGGGCCTCCAACAGGGTGGGCCAGCAGTTGCGGTTCAAACACTCGTCGCGCAACCGGTTGTTGAACGCCTCGATGAACCCGTTGTTCCACGGCGTGCCAGGCGGAATGTAGGAAATCCCCACCGACCCAGCACAAAACGCTCGGAGGGCTTCTGAGATGAACTCAGGCCCGTTGTCCATACGCAGCACCATCGGCGGGCCACCCCAGATCGCGAAGACCTTCTTCAACTCCTCGATCAGCCGCTCGGCGGTGATCGAGCGATCGACGATGTCCAGCAGCGACATGCGGGTGTGTTCATCGACCATGGACGCGATCTTGATCTTGTGTCCGTCGACGGTGGAGTCGAACTGAAAGTCCAATGCCCACACCACTTTCGGTGCGTCGGCGACCACGACTGGTACCGACGACTGGCCCGCCCGTTTACGGCGGGGCATCCGGCGCACCTGCAATCCTTCGTCCTTCCACAACCGGTGGACCTTCTTCTTGTTGACCTCATCGCCCTCGTCGAAACGCAGCCACGCCCACGCCCGACGGAACCCGTGGCGTGGGTTCTTGCGGGCGTAGCTCCGTAGCTGCTCACGCAGGCCGGCATCGGGATCGGCCGGTGTCTGCGCCTGCGGCAATTGTCGATAGGCGGAGCGGGCGAGCCCAACAACCTTGCACGCCTTGCGTTCTGACATGCTCATGCGATCTTTGAGAATGTCGATGGCGGCGCGTTTGGCGGTTGGGCTCAGAATTCTCCCTTGGCGATCTCCCGCAGTGCGTCCTTCTCCAACTCGGCGTCGGCGAGGAGCCGCTTGAGCCGGCTGTTCTGATCTCGCAATTCCTTGAGTTCTTTGGCGGCGTCGCCGTCCATGCCGCCGTACTGGCGGCGCCAGTTGTAAAACGTCGCTGCCGATACCTCGAGGTCGGCGGCGATCTCCTCGCCGGTCTTGCCTTCTGCGGCCAGCTCGTCGGCTCGGCGCAGCTTGCGCACGATGTCCTCGGCCGAGTGACGCTTACGTCCTGCCATGATCCCTATCGTCCCTTCGCGCCCTCATCAGGGCAATCAGGACTCTAAAACCAACCGGACCGGTTCATGGGGGACACGCCAATACCTCCACCGTGCCGAAAGAATGACAGATCGGCAACGACACGCGACCAGAGGTCTGGCATGGGTGCTCAACGTTGTCGACGTCGGCCGCGGCAAGGTCGACGACATTAGCGGCGGGCGACGATCCCGGCGAGCACCTCACTGTGGGCGAAGCCGTGGTTGGAGGAGCAGGTAGCGGAAGCCGTAGTCGCATACGTCGCCGAAATCGTGCCACCGACACTGATAGGGCGACTGCAACTCGAATTGTTCCCCCTGGCGTCCATTCTTGAGTTGCCACCGGAGTGTTCCAGGCTCGACCGTGCGACCTTCCCAGAGCCGAAACTCGTGCGCTTGCGACCGGACGGTCATGCTGCGCTCACTCCAGAAACGATAGTTTGTCAGCGTCAGCGAGGCGCCGGCGTCGACGGTGTCGTCAAGGAGCAATCGTTCGATACGTTCGGCGTCGCGCCAAATTGCGGCAGCGTCGATGTCCGGCGCTCCCGATGCCGGCAGGTCGAAGACTTCTTGGCCGACGCAAGCGCGCAGATGCTTCTTCGGATACTTGAGTTCGAGTGCGACGCGATGCCCGTCAAGTTCACCGAGCACGTCGACATAGATGCTGCTACGGCCGCCGATGGGCTGGCTAACGGATAGCTTCTTCTCCAGTCGCAGCTGTGTCATGCCTTGGTCCGCGAGTACCAGTCCAAGGGCAAGTTGGAAGTCGCTCTCAGAATGGAATAGCGGGCGCTGCTCGGCAAGGACGGTCATCCATGACTGGACGTACGGATCGAGATCGAGCATCGATACTGCCTTTCTGAACCGAATATGCGCACCCATGGGTACCCGTATACAAGGTGTTCATCGGAATCTATTGGAAGCACCTGCTGAACAAGGACGTTCGGCGGGAATGAAGTGGTGGATCGCGCTGCCGATCGCCGGGGATGTCGAATCCTGCCAGCACACGGACATCGTGTTCCGGATCGTCGACGAACTCGGTGTAGACCCGTCGCGATTACGCCATGTCATCCACCATCGCCTGCGCCCACACAACGCTTCGAAGCCAGCGATTCCGCCATCGCGAGATAGCGGGCACCACATCGCGGAAGGCCTCGTCGTCGCACCGGGCACGCTCGTGTACGGCGAACACCTCGGCTACCGGGAGCTGCGGCGCCGCATGCTCGTGCAGCGGACCGATCGCGGCCGGCTCCAACCCGCAGTCTCGTCCGGCCGCCGCTTCCCGGCGGAGCAGCGTCACGCCCAACACGAGTTGGGCTCCGGCCAACCCGTAGTCGTTGCTGGTCTCGCGGGCGTATCGGTCGGCGGCTTCCATGTTGCGCAACATCGGGTCGTCGACCCGCATCGCCCCGTAGATCAGCGCCAGGCCCGACGTCCAGCACACGACCAAAGTGAGCGTGGCCGGGTCGCTCGTGCGCGCCATCGCGAGGCTGTCGTGCAAATCCTGCCGCCACCCGCGCGACGGCCCAGCCACCATCGGGCGGCGCTGCGTAAGGCCACCGCCAGCGGCGATCCCAGACCAAACGCCGGTTCCTTGGTGAGATCTCCATCGGCCAGATCGACGACGGTCTGCGCCAATAGCGGGATCTCACCGAACTTCCCGACGTTGAACCAATGTCCATATCGGTGTGTACACAACCGTACTGAGACGCGTACCCCAGCCTTCGAGGCGATAGGCTCGCCGAATCGGTCACCGCGCGACGTTCCGCAGAACTCGGTTGGGGTGTCAGTCCCGACCAGTCCGGACGCGTGCCTCACGGTTCCGAGCGAGACAACGTGAAAGCCCTGAGTGCTGCCGTCAGGCGTTGGCTGCGGTCCCGCAGGCTATCTGGCCGTGCCGACGACAGAGTTGCTGGTCTCAATTCGTCTGAATGACGCAATCTGACCGATCTCCCCGTCGTCGGACGTTCGCATGCGCTAGCGTCGGGCCGCCACAGGCGACGATGGGAGAGATCGATGCGGTACCGGACGCCACGGTTCTTCACACTTCACCGAGCACTGACCGCCGCCGTGTTGGGCATCGTCCTCATCGCGACCGCGTGTGCCACGTCCGGAGAACCGCAGTCGGCATCAGGCTCCTCGACCGGGTTGTCGAACATGGAGCAGACCCAGGAGTTGGCCGGCCCGGGGACGCGGTGCGGCACGGTCACATTCGCCAGCGGCACACCCGGCAGCGTGGTGGTGCAGTCCGGAGCAATGTCGTGTACGGCTGCGGTCGCGCTCATCAACCGGTACTTCACCGATCCGTCGCTGGTGCGTCAGGGCAACACGAACTCGGCGGTCTTCGACGGATGGACATGCGTGAGCCCTACCGCGGTGGCGGCAGAGATCGCCGGATACGGAACAAAATGCGAGAGCAACGATGCGACGCTCATCGTCGTTCCTCAGGGTTCTGGCGCGGAAGCTCCGACACCGAGCGGCCCAGCGTGTACCGCCGAGGCGATCAGTGCGGACCTCGGGCAGCCGATCATCGTGCCGCCACGCTGTTACGACGGCTGGGCACACGTGACGTGGAGTGCGGTGGGTGACGGATCGGGACTGGCACACATCGTCGGCGGGAAGTGGGCGCTCTACACGGCCTTCCCGACCATGAAATGCCCAGACGAGGCCCGCGCCGACGGTGTCCCGGAGGCAGAGCTGGGCAACTTCACCATGTGTGCGCGGGACTCGCAGGGCGAGGCCGCAGGCGATGGTGCCGGCGACCTCGGGCTGTCGGTGCCCATCACCCGACCCGCGTGCGACGGTCTCGGCATCGTGGTGGTCTACAGCGCCACCAATCCCGGCAGTTACGCCACAGAAGTCGGCAACGCGCTCGCCGCACATCCGGGCGCGAAGTACCTGCGCACAGACGGGTCGTGCCCGTCGCTGCGCCAACAGAGCGATGAGGGAAATCCGATATATGCGGTCTACAAACCGGCCGGCTACTCGCAGTCGGAGGTGTGCGCTGCCGTGCGGCGTGAGAACGACGACGCGTACGGGAAATGGCTCGACATGACGACCGACCCGCAGGTCATCGTCAGCTGTTAGGGATCATCTCCGGGGTGCCGATCGGAGTCACAGTGGCCATCTGATCTCGGGAAGTTCGATGGCTCTTCCTGATTCAGAGTGCACCGAGGCGTTCTGAATCGGGAAGAGCCCTGAAAATACTTGTCGCCAGAATGGGTGAATCGAAGCTCCGTAGCCACCAACCTGAACCAACCGACGGTAAGCTGTGGCTTCCGATCACCGACGAAAGGTGCCGAAGTGGCTCCGAAATGCCCACACTGCAACGTGGGAATGTCCCTCTACGCGAAGGTTCAAAAGGCTGACGGACCGTACGGTCGATACCGCTGTCCCACCCAGCATTGTCCTCGCTGCAACGGTCGCTGCACCGAGACCCGCGGTCAGACAATCAGCTGATCGTCTGACCACGTGGCCGCGCCGGGACGAATCTTCACTCACCGGTGATCGGCCGCCAAAGACCGATCACCGGCGCGGCCCCCCAGAGTCACCCCTCTACCCACGGAGCACTCAGTCATGGTTCAACAACTGAACACCTGCCCCTTTTACCTGGTCTTCGACGTCTCCTGGTCCATGGAGACAGTCATGCCCGCCCTCAATGACTGCCTGCGCATATTGAAGAATGAAATCTGCGCGGACCCGTTGCTTGCAGACGTCGCCCGCGTCTCGCTTATCACCTTTTCCGAAAAGGCCACCGTCAAGATTCCGATGACGAATCTCGCCTACGACAACACCATCGGTGCGGCCGACTTCCTCAGTTGCGAAAACGGAACCTCCTTCGAGGCAGCATTCACCGCGCTCAAGAATCAGATCGAGGCAGACATCCGGGCAATCAAGGCGGAGAAGCCCAACGACAGCGTTCAACGCCCACTGGTGTTTTTCGTGACCGACGGCGACCCCCTCTCCGACAGCGAGACCGCATGGAGGGCGGCGTTCGACGCCCTCACCTCGGCACCGATATACCCGAACATCGTCCCGCTGGGATTTGGAGATGTTCTCGAAGAGAACCTGGCAAGCATCGTATGGCCCAAGAAGCGCAGCGAGACATTCTACTTCATTGCTAAAAACGGAGTTGGAACCCCTGAGGCGATGAAGGCGATCGGCCAGGTCGTGGCACAATCGGTCGTGAGTACCGGCTCCAGTGTCCGCGATGGTGCGCCTGAGGTCATAATCGAGGATGCCGGCACCCAAGGAGCCCTCAAGAAGGGCTTCGTTGCGGACACCGTGGCATGACCGTCGCCGGCGACACGTCGCCCGAGTCGCCTCCTGAACCGTTCGTGGTAGGCGATCCTGGCCGAGCCTATCGAGAAGTCAACGGCGGCAAACCCTTTTCTTGTGTGTCCGTACCCGACACCGTATGCGACGCCTTCGACTTCTCAGGATGGCACGTGCGCGCGGCTTCGGTCCGCGGTCTGGCACACCGCCACTACTCGACGGCGCGCCAGGACCACTACGAGGTTGGGTTCTGCCCGGACGCCGACCGGCTCGTCGCAGTCGTCTGCGACGGGGTGGGAAGTCTAGATCATTCCCACATCGCAGCATCCGTAGTCTCACGAAAACTGCTGCGACAGACCCTCGACACGACAGCGACGCCCGTCACCGCCGACGAGTGGACCCCCATGTTTGAGCGAGCGGCAGGTGCCGTCCGCAAGGTGCGATGGAATCGTTTCGGGCAGAACGAATCACTGATGGCGACGACCGCGACGATCGCTGTTGTCGAGGGTGTCAGTCGGCCGGGGCCGTGGACATTTACTCTGTGCGGGCTCGGCGACTCATCGATCTGGTCTCGGGTCGGCGGACTAACTCCCGCGTGGCGGCTGCTTGCCGGCGGCAAGGACGCTTCCAACGACGCGCTCATCTCATCGAACCGCACCCGATCTGTCCCGGACGGACCCATGATTCTCACCGTCGAACAGGCGACGGTGGAACCCGGTGCGACCGTGGTGGTCTGCTCCGACGGTGTCGGTGATCTGCTCGACGACGAGGTCGGGAACAGGCTTGCCCTCGAATGGGCCGATCCGCCCCGGGCAGTCAACTTCGCCGCACAGGTAGGTGTGGGTCGGATGACGTTCACCGACGACCGAACGGCTGTGGCCCTCTGGACGCCGTGATTGCCCCTGGCTACTGGCGGGAGAACTGGGTCTTACTCGGCAAGTACGCCCGCAGGAGCCTTCACGACCCCGTGTCGGCGTTCATCATGACGCTCGCGGCACTGCCAACCCTGTCCACAACCGCGCTCGGACAAGCCTATTCAAGTGCCCTGTCGGGATTCGGACTACTTGTGGGGCTGGCGATTTATCCGACTGTACTGCGCTTGATAGATCGCACTGTCACCGAGTTGGGTGAACCACACGTCGCCCGGCGCGACGTTGTCGAGCACTATCTGACGTGGGCAGCCATCGGCTTCGCTTTGTCGGTGCCAATCACCCTAGGCATGCTCTCCAACGATCTCGAGGCCATGGCCGTCTCCGCGGTGGTCGCGGACTCTGCGGACTCTTTCACCGAAGCAGGCCATCCGTCGTATTCGGTCTGTTCGCCGCTGAAACTGTACCTCGGATACCCCTTGTCGAAGCCGTGCTACAACGCTGTCGGCTATCTCCACCTCTGGCAGATAAAGCCGGCACTGTCCATCATGATCTCCCTTGTCGGCCTATGCATCGGCCTGCCACTGCAGCTCCTCGCCCAAATCCGCGCATCGTCACAACCCAAACCCGGAGTGCCCGAATGACCACCGATCGATCCTCGCGTCCGGTCGCGTACTTCTTCGCCCAGGTCGGCGGCGCTCGCCGCGACGTGCTCGAACGAATGCCGGGGCAGCTTCCGCGTCAAGCGGCGATGGGGGCCGTCATCATGACGACCGCCGTGTTCGCCGCGGTCTCGGCCACCTATGCGCTCCTCATTGCCGATGTTACAGACGTGCTCCTCATCGCCATTGTGTTCGGAATCGGTTGGGGCATAGCAATCCTGAACCTCGACCGGATGCTGGTCATGGGCATGGGTAAAGAGCGCAACCCCAAGCGACTCATTATGCTCGCGATTCCCCGGGTCTTCCTGGCACTCGTCATAGGGGTTGTGATCTCGACCCCGTTGATGCTCAAGATCTTCGAGCCGGAGGTTGATGCTCAACTCCAGAAGAACATCCTCACGCAGCAGGAGGAGCTCCGCAGCCAGCTCCAAGGGTCGACGACGGCAAGTGACCTCGCGGCGGCGAAGGGGACCCTGAACGAACTCCGGGCGACCATCAACGCGGGGCCAACGACCGATCCGGCGGCCAATAGCGAGGTCAAGGCCATCCAGAGTGAGATCGACGCCCTCGCGAAGACAGCTTCCACACAAAAGTCCGACTACGAGAAGGCCCGCGCCGCAGCCCTGGCAGAAGAAGATGGCACGGGCGGAACGGGCGTGGCGGGCTGTGCCGCGGCGTGCGTCGCGAAACAGCGAGTAGCCAATGAAGCACAGGCCCGCTGGGATGCCACCACACAGCAGATCGCAGCCAAGGAGGCGAAGAAGCAGCAGACCATCAATGCCCTGCGACCGCAGCTTCTCGAGGAGAGCAAGCAGGCCATCGCCGACGCCCAGAGAGACATTCCACATGTCCAGCAGACGGTCAACGACCTCCAGCAGAAGGTCGACGCCGCGAACGGCACCAGCCACGAGGTCGCACTCAACAACACCGGACTGATCGCTCGACTCAAAGCACTATCCGATGTGACCGCCTCCGACGGCACCACGCGGATGGCACGCCTCGCAGTGGCCGCACTGTTCATCTGTCTCGAGTTACTGCCGGTGATCTTCAAAGTGCTGACCAACCTCGGCAAGCCGACCGCTTATGACAACGCTATCGACCAAATCGACGACATCGAGACCGACCAAGCGCTTGCCGACTGGAACCGTACCCAGGCCGAAACCCAACGGGTCAAGGACGAGGAGGCGGAGGAACTCGACCACGCCCGGGAGAAGAGAAATATCCGACGGCAGGTGGAGATCGCTGCGGAACAGGACCAGGCCCAGCACCACGAACAGACACTCCGACTGGTGAACAAGGAAGTCGCAGAGCACCAGCGCGAGGTGGTAAGCGAAGCGTTAGCAGAGTGGCGCGACGCCGCCCGCGCCGCTGCCGGAGTTCGAATGAACGCTTGGCGTCAGAACGTCGTCGGAAACGGGCCCGCGCCTAAACATGTCCATGACCCGACCGGCCAGCCGATGCCTGCCAACGGCACCACCCCACCCGGACCGACGGTGACCGTCACCAGCCTTCCGGACCCCGGAACAATTTAAGGAGGCGTAGAACATGTTGCTCACCAACACGATCGACGACACTCTATCCGGTCCGTCGCGAACCGAACTGGTCCTTGCTGTTTCATCAGGTGTTCGTGAGATCGCCCGCGAACTCGCCGGCCACCTGGCAAACGCCGTGTTCATGTCCCCGTGGCTGAACGACCAGCTGCGGCTAGTCCTGCTGGACGAAAGCGGGAAACTGCTGTTCGACAGCCACTCCCTTCCGTTCACAGACCTCGTTCAGATAGACGACGTCCTCGACGGAAACCGCGCCTTCAACGCCTGGGCGAGCGCACCGCCGCAGATCTCTGCGGCCATGACCATCGTCCTCGACACCCCCTCACAGCCAATGTCACCGCACGCGTTCGCCCATTGGCCAACGCTGCTGTGGGTGATGTCCGATATGGAGGGCATCGAGCCGGATGCCGCCGCAGCAGCATGGCACGCAGATGGCGCGGTCATCGATAGGAGCGGATCGTCGAATCAGATACTCGGCGCAATCGACTGGTTTATCAGCGACATTGTCGAAGCCGGAGTGGGAAGCGAGATGCGGGACTGGGATGTTCGGCAATGGATCGCCGAGTGCACCCGATCGCTGCGAGATGATGCTGCGTGACCGTCCAGCGCGACGCACTCGACGTCGAAACATATCTCGCAAAAGGAGGATTCGGCGCCGTCTATAAGGTCACCACGCCCAGCGGCCTCATTCCCAGCGCTTCCTGCGCGTTCAAAGAGTGGAAGCCAACCAAGTTGGACCAGGTAGTCATCGATAACGTCGCGGTACTAATCGACTACCGGCGGAGGATGGACGCCGCGGATCGGCAACTTCTCGACAACCTCACCACGTGGCCCCTCGACACGGTGACCGAGCCCGGCGGCGGTGTCGTCGGGTACCTTATGCGAATCGTCCCCGACGACTTCTTCGAAAATGACATTATTCAGATCCCCCACAACATCAGCAAACCGAGAAGCTTCACAGATCTGACTGCTCCAGAAGTGGCTGAGCGCTCCGGCGTCGTCGATATCGTCGCCAAGGATGACCTGGTGGAGCGAATTCGCATGTGCGCCTGGATGTGTCGAATATTCGCCCTGCTGCACCGGCACAACATCACATATGGGGACATCAACGAGAAGAACGTGCTGTACTCCTCGAAACACGATCCGCCGGTGATGCTCGTCGACATCGACCCGGCACGAGTCGAAGGCAGGTCCCCACAGTTCACGCAGGCGAACCTGGCCCACATGGTGGCACCGGAGAACACCGGGAAGAACCACACGTCCCGACAGGATGAGCTGACCGACCGCTACAAGATTGCTCGGTTGTGCGCTCAGATCCTTATTTCATCACGATCCCTCGACCCGCAGTTCCGCGCCCTTCGGCCGGTGTCGGACCGGGAGGGTTTCGAGTTATTCGAGCGGGGGCTCCGCGGCCCCCGAGCAGACCGTCCCAGCGCCGCGGAATGGTACGGCTACTTCTACCGACGGATTGCTGCAATGACGCGACCGCCCGAGGTCCATGCATTCACCGTCGAGCCAGAGGCGGTGCAGAACGGCGCGACGGTCACTGTGCGATGGCATGTGGCCGGCCATGATTCGCTGGTGGTGATCGCGCCCGACGGTCAGGAGTATCACACTGATTCCGCAGCGAATGAGTGGCTCACCGTAAACCCCGGATCTTCGGGAAGCTTCCGCGTCATCGCGAGGAACCGTTATGGAAGCGTCGAGTCGCACAGCGTCGACGTGTATCTGTACGAGCCGCCGACTATCGACGTGGTTACGGTGCCCGCCGGCCCAGCAGCGTCGTCGTTTCCCACGCTCGATCTCGCGACCCTGGCAGACACACTCGCCGGCAGTTCCGCGCCCGACACAGTCCGCAACTTCCTCGCAGGTAGGCCGGCGATTCCGCTGGCTCTGCCGTTCCAGTCCTACGACGAGGCACTGACCACGCCTGGGGTCTCCGGGATGCTCACTAGTCCGGACTTCTCCGTGGCCTTCGGGCCTGATCTGAACCGGAAGGCCGCCGAACTGGCAGCCCAGGCCTTGGCCGCCAACCCGCCATGACACCCGGCGCGGGACCGGTATGACCCTTGCAAGCCCCCAACACGAGGAGAAGATAATGTTCCACACCCCCCAGTCCGCGCTGAAGGCCATGTACATCTGCCGTGGTTGCGGCGCCGAGGTCGCATACCCGGACCGCTACACCAAGTGCCCGGTGTGTGGAATCAAATGGGGCTGACAACCCGGCCACACCGCCACCGCAGAGGCGCACCGAACGCGCGCATTTTCGGATGAGGCAAACGACTACCCCTCCGCGCGCATTTTCGATGAGTCAACGCGCGCCC
>NZ_JAPKFM010000016.1:0-126319 GCF_026262595.1 Gordonia aquimaris
CGGCTCGTGACTACTCGACCATCGACGGGCGGGTCTGTTGGCTGACGGCGGGGCGACCGCCGACGGGTGGGTCCGTTGGCCAACGGCGGGGTGGCCGACGCGATCGCCGGCCACCGCCGGATGTCAGAACGGCGATGCGGCAACCGGCAGGTCCAGCGCTGCGCCCACCTCGGGCGTGAACAGCTTGCCGTTGTGGGTGCTGAGTCCCGATGCCAACGCGGGGTCGTCGGAGCATGCCTGTTCCCACCCTTTGTCGGCCAGACGCAGCACGTGCGGCAGCGTTGCGCCGGTAAGCGCCAGGGTGGAGGTGCGCGCGACTGTGCCCGGCATGTTCGCGACGCAGTAGAAGACGGCGTCGTGGACGGTGAAGGTCGGGTCGTCGTGCGTGGTGGGTCGTGAGTCTTCGAAGCACCCGCCCTGATCGATCGCGATGTCGACGAGCACGGCACCTGCCTTCATCTCGGCGACCAGGCTGTTGGAGACCAGCACGGGGGCCTTCGCGCCGGGCACGAGCACGGCACCGATGACGAGGTCGGCCTCACGGACCGCCTCGGCCAGTGCCAGCGCGGTGCTGTACCGGGTGTGCACCCGACCGGCGAAGCGCGCGTCGATCGCGCGGAGCTTGGCGATGTCCACGTCGAACACAGTGACCTGAGCACCCATACCCACGGCGATGGTCGCGGCATTGACACCGCTGACGCCACCGCCGATCACGACGACATTCGCCGGCTCGGTGCCGGGCACGCCGCCCATCAGGACACCTCGGCCACCTTCCGAGCGCATCAGATGGTAGGCACCCACCTGCGGTGCCAGTCGCCCGGCGACCTCACTCATCGGGGCGAGCAGCGGCAACGAACCGTCGGCGGCGCGCACGGTCTCATAGGCGATTGACGTCGTCTTCGACTCCAGCAGTGCTTCGGTGCACGGACGGCTGGCGGCGAGGTGCAGGTAGGTGAACAGTGTCTGGCCCTCGCGGAGCAGAGGGTACTCGGCAGCGATCGGTTCCTTGACCTTGAGCAGCAGGTCGGCCTGTTCCCACACCTGTTCGGCGGTCGACAGGATCTGGGCTCCGGCTTCTTTGAAGTCGTTGTCGTGGATGGACGAGCCTTCGCCCGCGCCGGCCTGGATCACCACGTCGTGACCGCGATTGTGCAGCTCGGCCACGCCTGCCGGGGTGATGGCGACGCGGTACTCGTTGTTCTTGATCTCGGTGGGGATGCCGACGCGCATGGGGATCTCCTGGTCAGTGGTGGGGCGCGATCTGGTGTGTCATCAGAGTGAAGGAACGTCGGAAATGACACAACATCTGTGCAGATAATTCTCTATGGTGGGTTCATATCGTCAATTCTCCGAAATGAGGTCAGGTGATGGTGGCCCAGCCGAAGGATGTTCGATCCGGTGATCCGCAGCTCGACGACATCGACCGCACCCTGCTGCGTCTGTTGCAGACCGACGCCCGGATGCCCAACAGCGAACTCGCGGTGCGCGCGGGTATCGCGGCGTCCACCTGCCACGGTCGACTGCGGCGGCTCGTCGACCTCGGTGTGATTCGCGGGTTCTTCGCCGATGTGGATCCCGCCGCGGTCGGACGGCCCCTACGCGCGATGGTGGCGGTCAGTCTGCAATCCGACGCACGCGGCGAGATCCGTCACTTCGTCGGTGAGATCGAGCGCCATGACGAGGTGATCGACGTCTTCTTCCTCGCGGGTACCGACGACTACCTGCTCCATGTGGCCACTGCGGACACCGAGGCGCTGCGGCAGTTCGTCGAGATGCTCAACTCGCGCCGGGAGGTCGCCGGCACCACGACATCGCTGGTGTTCGAACACCGTCGTGGCGGAGCTCCGATCTTCTGACGCTCCATCCGGCGGTGACGGTGACGGACGCCGATCGGACAGGCGGCGACAACTACACTGACAGGTCGACGGACGATGAGAGGGAAGAGATGGCGAGCGGAATCCGGGTCGGGGTCCTTGGTAGTGCCGGCAAGGTGGGGCAGGCGATCGTCGCGGCGGTCGAGTCCGCCGATGATCTGACGTACACCGTCGGCGTGGACAAGGGTGAGTCCTTGGATGCCTTCACCGCGGCTGACACGTCCGTGGTCGTCGATTTCACGCACCCGAGCGCGGTGATGGGGAACCTGGAGTTCCTGATCAACAACGGGATTCACGCAGTGGTGGGCACCACCGGATTCACCGAAGAACGCCTCGATCAGGTGCGCGGCTGGCTCGGCGACAATCCGGGAGTCGGCGTGCTCATCGCACCGAACTTCGCGATCGGTGCCGTGCTGTCGATGCGCTTCGCGGCTCAAGCGGCACGGTTCTACGACTCGGTCGAGGTCATCGAACTGCACCATCCGCACAAGGCCGACGCGCCGTCGGGGACTGCGTATCGCACGGCGAAGCTGATCGGTGAGGCCCGGCAGAAGGCCGGTCTGGGGCCGAGCCCCGACGCCACCACCGAGGAACTCGAGGGTGCCCGTGGTGGAGTAGTCGACGATGTGCATGTACATGCGGTCCGCCTGGCCGGTCTCGTCGCCCATCAGGAGGTGCTGCTCGGCACCGAGGGGGAGACGCTCACCATCCGGCACGACTCGATGGACCGGTCGTCCTTCGCACCCGGAGTCTTGCTCGGCGTGCGGGAGGTCGGTAAGCGTCCAGGGCTCACCGTGGGGCTGGAAGAACTGATGGATCTCTAGGGCGAATAGTCATGGCAGCCGACCCCGCCCGCCGCGACGCGCGACCCATTGTCTGGATGATCGGGTTCCTCGTCGTCGCACTTGTCGTGTACTTCGTGATCCTCGGTCAGCGTGGATTCGACCTCATCTCGTCGGGCACCGTCGCCGGCATCGGCGTGGGTATCGGTGTGCTGATCCTGCCATTCATCGGTGCATGGCTGATCTTCGCCACCTTGCGTGCCGGTATCGAACACCAGAAGTTGGCGCGGATCATGGCCGCGGAGGGCCGTGAACTCGACGTCAGCGATCTCCCACGGCGTCCGTCCGGTCGAATCGAACGGGACGCCGCCGACGACCTGTTCGCGCAGATCAAACAGGAATGGGAGGCCGATCCCACCGACTGGCACAGCACGTATCGGATCGCCCGCGCCTACGACTACGCCGGCGACCGCGGCCGGGCGCGCGAGATGATGAAACGTGCTGTCGCGCAATATAAGGGGGAAGAGTGACCACGCTGCTGATCGTCCATCACACCCCGTCGCCGCATTGCCAGGAGATGTTCGAGGCCGTCGTCTCCGGTGCCACCGATCCTGAGATCGAAGGTGTGGAAGTCATTCGGCGAGCGGCACTCTCGGTTACCGCGACCGACATGCTGGCAGCTGACGGATACATTCTCGGTACCCCGGCGAATCTCGGCTATATGAGTGGTGCGCTCAAGCACGCTTTCGACACCTGCTACTACCAGATCCTCGACTCCACCAAGGGGCGACCGTTCGGGTGCTACCTGCATGGCAACCAGGGGACCGAGGGCGCCGAGAAGGCGATCGAGTCCATCGCCACTGGGCTGGGGTGGGTGAAGTCGGCCGAGACCGTGGTGGTGTCGGAGAAGCCCACCAAGGATGACCGTGAGGCGTGCTGGGAGCTGGGTGGCACGATCGCAGCGCAGCTGATGGAGTGATATCGCCAGTCGGAAACAGGGCTTGAAAGTGTTCCTGACCTGCGGTGACCAAATCTTGTCGGTGCTGTGTCGTAGCTTGGTTGCAGCAGGATGAGTTGATGCGAAACGGGTGGGCGCGAACTCGCTGAATCCGGCCTCGGGGTCGGGTTGGTCACGGTGGGTGGCATATCGGAAATGATCCTGCATCGGTTGGCTTGTGATCAGTGTCGAGTCCGTGAGGGGTCTTTCGTGTCGTCCGTGTTGTCCTCGCCGTCGCCGTGGCCGCAGTTGCCGCGTGACTTTCTCGGTGGTGTGGATGCGGCCTACCCCGATGAGGATCCGACCAACGACTTGCTGTTGGGTATGGCCGAGCTTGACCGGGGCCGCGCCTATCTCGCCTACGCCGAATATCGTTCGGTGGCCGTGCTTTACGACCGTCTCGTTGCTGCGCGTGACGACACCGACGGTTTCGTGGTGGATGGCTTCGCGGACGCCGCGGCACGTATCGCGAAACTCCGCGGAACGTCTCGTGGCGCCGCGGAGACACTGCTCAATGATGCGGTCGCGTTGCGGGACCGGTTGCCGGAGGTGTCGGAATGTTTGCGTGACGGCGTGATCGGGCCGTGGCACGCGCAGAAGGCGGTCAGCCGTACCGACCTGCTGGCCGAATCATCAGCGGCACCGCTCGTGGATGCCGACATCGCCCGAACACTACGCACCAAACGCGGGACGTGGAGCAGAGCCAGGTTCCGCGACATGATAGACCGCATCGTCTTTCGTCATGACCCCGACGCGGTGCGTGAGCGTCGCCAGCAGGCGCTTGATGACCGCCGGATGTGGACCCATCCGCGCGAGGACGGCACCGCCGAGATCACCGGGGTGATGTCGGCGGAGAATGTGCGGATCGCCGCCGCCGCGGTTGCCGCCCTCGCCGACAGTGTGTGTGAACACGATCCGCGCACCAAGCCGCAACGGCAATCGGATGCGATGTTCTGCCTGCTGTCGGGCACCGCGTTCGAATGTGAGTGCGGTAGTGAGGATTGCACCGCGGTCATCCCGGAGCCCGGGGTGGTGCCGCCGGTCGACTGCAAGGCCGTCCTCCATGTCGTCACCGACGAGGCCACGGTGAAAGGGATGGCGAACAACGCCGGTTTCATGGATGGCCATGGTGTGATCTCGGGCGAGCATGTGCGCGACATCGCCGCGCGTGCGGACACCAAGGTCTCCTATCTGGTGCCGCCCACGATCGAACCGGAGCCCGATGGCACGTTCACGTTGCCGGCGCATCTGCCGTCGGATCCGTATCGGCCGTCGGCCGCGTTGGACACCTTCATCCGGCTGCGCGATGGCTATTGCACCGAACCGGGATGCCTGACCTCGGCGTGGCGTGGCGACCTCGACCATGTCGATGAGTACGATCACGCCTGTCCGCACAGAGGTGGGCAGACCACTGAGGTCGGGTTGAACGCGAAATGTCGTCCCGGGCACTTGTTGAAGACCTTCGGCGACTGGGTGGATGATCAGTGGCGTGATGCCGCCGGGCGGCTGGTCACCGAATACATCACCCCCGAAGGTTTGGTGTTGCCAGGCGAAGCCGAAACCCAGGAGGATCTGTTCCCTGGGCTACGCAGGATCCGGTTCACCGCACCCGCGCAGGCTCCACCCCCGCACACCGGCAGCACGATCGAACGCAGCACCCGCGTCAGCACACGGGTGGCGAACAAACACGCCCGCCAGACGCGCCGAACGCGCCCGCAACCGCAAACGCGTCTCCGACGCCGGCCCGCCGCCGTTCTAGCGCCGACCTCCCGCAGGCGGCTGCCACTCGTCCAGCACCGCTGTCACATCCGTGTTTGTCGCGGCCTGCGGCGTACCCGACACAAAGCGCGAGAACCGTGGTGCCGGCGCCGGCTGCGTCATGCCCTCGACCTCGACGTAACTCTCGCGCTGCACCGCATACGGATGCTTGCGCGCTTCGTCGAAGTCGAGAACCGGTGTGACACAGGCGTCGACGCTGCCGAATACCGTTTCCCATTCGACGCGGGTTCGGGAGGCGAAGCGCGCGGCCAGTGTCTGCGTGAGTTCCGACCACCGCGCACGATCCCACCGGTCTGGCGGATCGTCCACCTCGAGGGTATCGATCAGGCGCTGCCAGAAGACGTCTTCCAGAGCGCCGACTGCCATGTATCCGCCGCCCGCGCAGGCGTACGTTGTGTAGAACGGTGCGGAACCGTCGAGCAGATTGCCCGCGGCCCGATCCACCCAGCGGCCCGCGGCTTTCCACGACCACTGCAATGCACCGAGGACACCCGCGCCGTCGGTCATGGCCACATCGATGACCTGACCTCGACTGGAAGTCTGCCGCTCATGCAGTGCCGCAAGTACTCCGACAACCAGGAACATCGAACCGCCGCCGAAGTCGGCCACCAGCGACAGCGGCGGAAGCGGTGGGCGGTCGGCCGGCCCCATCGCGTCCAGGAGCCCGGTGACGGCCAGGTAGTTGATGTCGTGGCCAGCGGCCGCCGCATATGAGCCGGACTGCCCCCAACCGGTCATCCGCGCATAGATCAACTGCGGCGCAACCGCCAACAAATCGTCGGGACCCAGACCCAGCCGTTCCATCACACCCGGCCGATACCCTTCGACAAGCACATCCGCTGCGCCGATCAACTCCCGCACCCGTGAAATGTCATCGGCGTTCTTGAGGTCGGCCTCGACGACCCGCCGGCCCCGCCACATTCCCGCGTCGGCATCGGCGACACCATCCGGGGCGGTCGGCCCGCCGGGCCGTCGGATCTGAACGACGTCGGCGCCGAGATCGGCCAGCATCATGCATGAGTGTGGGGTCGGTCCGAGTCCCATCATCTCAACGACTCGCACACCACTCAACGGTCCGCTCATCGCACGGATTCGTCGTGATGCAAGATGCCCCGGATCGCGAAATCAACATAGTCGGCGACGAGCTGGTCGACGTCCTGGTCGTCGCGCAGCCACCAGCTGATGCCGTTCATCAGATCGAGCACCGCGATCGCCGACTGTCCGGCATCACGAACTGTGAACTGTCCGGCGCGTGCACCGGCGGCGATCACGTCGCGCACCCGGCGTTGGTAGTACTTGCGGTAGTCGGTGACCACCACCCGGTGTTCGGGTGACAATGCCGACAGTTCCCGCAGACTCACCAGGTGCTCCACACGATGTGTGGCGAGATGACGCACATGGACCTCGATCAACGCGGTCAGACGTTGTGCGGGTGAGCCCTCCGCGTCGAGGACCAGCAGATGCTCCTGCGGGTCCTTGGTCATCTGCAACGCGATGGCGTACAGGATCTCCTCTTTCGAATGAAAGTGGTTGTACAGACTCGCACCCTTGATCCCGACCGCCTGCGCGATGTCGCGCATTCCGGCGTTGCTGTAGCCGTGTTCGGCGAAATACTCGGCGGCGGCCGTGACGATCTCGTCCCGACGCACCCGGGTGCGTGTGCCACGCGCGGGTACCGGTGCGTCGGCCTCGTCGAGCGACGGCGCCGGATCGGCACCCGAATCCATGCCCATCAACCCTTTCCGAACTGTCTGCGCAGCTCCCGCTTGAGCAATTTCCCCTGCGGATCGGTGGGCAACTCAGACACGAGGTGCACTGTCTTGGGGATCTTGTAGGAAGCCAGATCGTTTCGACAGTACTGCCGAAGATCGTCAGCGGTGGTGCTCGCCCCGTCCTGCAACACAATGAACGCGGTGACTGCCTCAGACCAGTAGTCGTCGGGCAGACCGACGACAGCCGCACGCAGAACGTCAGGATGGCCCTGCAGTGTTCGCTCGACCTCCTGCGACGACACGTTGAATCCGCCTGTCTTGATCATGTCCTTGCGACGATCGCGGAAGAAGAGGTTGCCATCGTCATCGACCCGGACAATGTCGCCGGTGTGCACCCAACCGTCGGCCAGCGCGTCGGCGGTGCGTTCGGGGTCCTTGTGGTAGCCGAGCATCACCGATGGCGTCCGGCACAGCAGTTCGCCCTCCACGGAGTCGTCGCCGTTGGCGTCCACCACGCGGATCTCCAGGTGGCCCACCGGCTTCCCGATCCAGGTCGGGTCGTTGTCGGGCACATCTTCGAGCCGCTTGAACCAGCCAACCGAACCCAACTGGGTGAGTTCGGACTGACCCCAGTAGGTGCCCCACACCGATTCGGGTGTCGCATCTGCCCACGCGTCGACGGCGAACGGCGACACCTGACCGCCGTAGGTGAGGCAGCGACGCACGGTCCCGACGGTATGCGGACCGAATTCCTCGTGGTTCGCCAGTGCGATGAAGAACGTCGGTGTCTGCGCGAGCACCGAGATGGACTCGTCGCGAATCAGTCTCAGTGACGTTCCGGGATCCACCGATGCGGGCAGTACCAGGGTGGCGCCGAGTAGCGTCAGCGAAGTCAGCGAACCGATCCCTGCGATCGTGTGGAACGGCATCACGTAGAGCCACACGTCGTCGGGAAGGCAACGCAGCCCCCATGTGTAGGCCGGCGCGGTGGAGATGAGGTAGTTACGATGCGCGATCTCCACACCCTTCGGTGTGGATTCGGTGCCGGATGTGTAGACGATCATGGCGAGATCGTGCTCGTCGACGTCGGCGACCGGCTCGTCATCAGGGGAGTCGGCCAGCACGGCGTCAAAGGTCGGCCAGGTCGTCACGGGAGCATCGCCCACGACGATCACCCGTGAATCGGCGTGTTCGGCGACAGGTCCGGCCACCGTCGCGTGCTCGGCGGCGACCACGAGTACGGCAGGTCTTAGGTGATTGACCTGCTGCGCGATCTCACGTTCACCGAACAGCGCGCTGATGCCCGAGTAGTACGCGCCGATCTTGAGTGCCCCGTAGTAGGCGATCACCGACTCCACACGGTTACGGCTCATCACCGCGACCCCGTCGCCGCGCCCGACGCCCAGGTTCGTGAGTGCGTTCGCGAAGCGGTTGGCCCGCCTGTTCAGCTCGCCGTAGGTCGTGACATGCCGGGAACCGTCGGCGGAGTAGGCGATGATTGCCGGCTTTCTTCCCTGCGTCTGCGCGAGTCGGCGAAGTTGGTCACCGATCGTCGCCCGACCGAGCGGGGACGTCTGTACCTCCGATAGCCCGCGCACCGGTTCCCGCGTGGGCGCGCTCATGCGAACATCGGGGTGTCGAACCGGTCCAGAAAGGCGATTTCCTCGACTGGCGTCCGAGTGAGCTTGCGCGGGAAACCATCCCGTGGATATCCCACGGCGATGTGCGCGGCGGTGATGTAGCCGTCCGGGATGTTGAGCAGTTCCTTGACGGCCGGTTCCTCGGCGCACAGAAGGGTGGTCAGTGCCGAGGCGACGCCCTGCTCACGCAGGGCGAGGGTCAGGTTCTGGACTGTCGGATAAATCGACGCCCCGCCGACCACGGAGAGGCGTCCGAGCTCATGATCGGTCGGATGCAGACCTTCGGCCTCCGCGCACACGACGATCATCACCGGCACATCGGCCAGATTGTGTGCGAAATTGTTGGCCGACTGCACCGTCGCGGGCACTGCGCCCACCGCCTTGCTGCCCTCGATCACCGCCGCGTAGTAACCCTCCCAGTAGGGGAGATAGAGCTCCGCGAGCCGCTTCTTGGTCTCCGCGTCACGCACGGCCACCCACCGCACCGGCTGTCGGTTGCCACCCTGCGGGCCGAACCTGGCGTTGTCGAACGCCTGGTACAGCACCTCGTCGGAGACGTACTCGTCGCTGAAGTAGCGGCACGTCCCGGTCGACCGCATTGCGTCACTGAGTTCCATCCGCAGCTCTCCTCGTCGTGATTGCACTAACCGCAGTTAGCATGATGCGGATCACACTGACATGGCGATACTGGTGGTGTCAAGGTGTCTGTTTGCGCAAATCCTCATGCTTGACGGGATTAAACTAACCATGGTTAGTATTGCTCATGCCGAGTGTCACCGAACGCAGTCTGGCTCCTGTCGACGTCGCCCGTCTGCGCGACGCGACCCGCGCCGGCAATATCCCCACCCTGATCGCCACATTGGTCGAGATGACCGGGGACAGACACTGGCTCGCCGAGCGATACCGTCCCAGCAGGCCACGCGGGATGGACGACAATCGGACAGGTGGACTGGCACCGGAGGTGCGTGACGAGATCTGCGATGCCGTGGTCGAGGCAGTGTGTCGGTGGCACACAGCCGGGAGCCCGCCGCGTCGACAGATGAGTGAGGACGAGATCGCTGCCGTCTTGGATTTCACCGCCGGCGAATCGGTCCCGCATGAGTTCAGTCCGATGATGGCGGAGATCGTTGGCGGGACAACGGAACCTCGAGTCTCGGCGGAGACGCTTGATACGAGTCAGCTGACGGCCATCGTGATCGGGGCGGGTGTCGCCGGAATGCTGATGTCGGTACAACTGGCGGCGGCCGGGGTCGAGCACATCGTGCTGGAGAAGAACGACGAGGTGGGTGGCTCGTGGTGGGAGAACCGCTACCCGGGCGCCGGTGTGGACACGCCGAGCTACCTCTACTCGATCTCGTCATTCGAACATCACTGGTCGACGCACTTCGGTAAGCGTGACGAGGTGCAGGGCTACCTGACCGCCTACGCGGATGAGCATCGCCTGCGCAGCCGAATCCGCTTCGGAGTGGAGGTCGAATCGGCCGCCTACGACCCCGCCGCCCAGCAGTGGGCGGTGCGAACCCGTGATCGCGACGGCGTGTGCGAAACACTGGAGGCACGGCTGGTGATCAGCGCCGTGGGTTTGCTCAACCGTCCCAAGATCCCCGCACTGCCGGGGATGGACGACTTCGCGGGCCGGATCTTCCACTCGGCGCAGTGGCCGACCGAGCTCGACGAACCCGGCGCGTTGACCGGCAAGCGGGTGGCGATTGTCGGCTCCGGTGCCAGTGCCATGCAGATCGGACCGGCAATCGTCGACGACGTGGAGTCGTTGACGGTGTTCCAACGTTCACCGCAGTGGATCGCCCCCAACGACGACTACTTCGCCCCGGTGGGTGACGACGTGCACTGGTTGATGGATCACGTTCCGGGATATCGGGAATGGTATCGGGCGCGGTTGTCATGGATCTTCAACGACAAGGTGCACCCAACGCTGCAGGTGGACCCGGACTGGCCGGAGGCGACTGCGTCGATCAACGCGGCCAACCACGGGCATCGCGGCTTCTACCTTCGTTATCTGCGTGAGCAGCTCGGTGACCGGGAGGATCTCATTGAGCTCTCGACGCCGAATTACCCGCCCTTCGGCAAACGCATGCTGCTCGACAACGGCTGGTACTCGATGTTGCGCCGCGACAATGTCGACCTCATACCGCGCGCGGTTGAGAAGGTGACGCGGACCGGAGTCATCGACGCCGACGGCAGTGCCCGGGATTTCGACATCATCGTATTGGCCACCGGTTTCCACAGCGATCGGTTCCTGTACCCGATGGATGTGCGGGGCCGCAGTGGTCGCTCCACGGTCGAGGTGTGGGGCGAGAATGACGCCTTCGCCTACCTCGGCATCACCGCGCCCGACTTCCCCAACCTGTTCGTGCTGACCGGACCCAACACGGCACTCGGTCATGGCGGAAGCTTCATCAGCATCCTCGAGTATCAGGTCCGCTACGTGGCCGACGCGATCGCGCTGATGGCCCGTGAACGACTCGGTGCCCTGGAAGTGCGCCATGACGTGACCGCCGACTACAACAGGGCCGTCGATGAGGCGCATGCCCGGATGGTGTGGACCCACCCGGCGATGACCAACTGGTACCGCAATGACGACGGTCGGGTGGTGGCCGTGTTGCCGTGGCGGATCATCGACTACTGGCGTATGACCAGGTCGGTCGAGCCGGCCGACTTCGTGCGCGAGCCGATCGTCCGGTTGCCGTACCGACCGTCCTAGACTGGACGGCGTGAGTACGGCCATCCGAGACATCACGCCGGCGGGGGGCGTCCCGACCCCCTACGAGGATCTGTTGCGCCTGGTCCTCGAGACGGGGACGCCGAAGGCCGATCGCACCGGAACCGGGACGCGCAGCCTGTTCGGGCATCAGCTGCGCTATGACCTCACCGAGGGCTTCCCGCTGATCACCACCAAGAAGGTGCACCTGAAGTCCATCATCTACGAGTTGCTGTGGTTTCTGCGCGGAGATTCCAACGTCCGGTGGTTGCAGGAGCGTGGCGTGCGCATCTGGGATGAGTGGGCCGACGCGGACGGCGATCTCGGGCCGGTCTACGGCGTCCAGTGGCGTAGCTGGCCCACCCCGTCGGGTGAGCACATCGATCAGATCGGGGCGGCGCTGGAACTCCTCAAGACGAACCCCGATTCGCGGCGCAACATCGTGTCCGCCTGGAATGTCGGGGAGATCCCGCAGATGGCGTTGCCGCCGTGTCACGCGTTCTTCCAGTTCTACGTCGCCGACGGCAAGTTGTCCTGTCAGCTCTACCAGCGCAGTGCCGACCTCTTCCTCGGCGTACCGTTCAACATCGCGTCGTATGCGCTGCTCACTCACATGATGGCCCAGCAGGCCGATCTCGAGGTCGGCGACTTCGTGTGGACCGGCGGCGACTGCCACATCTACGACAATCACGTCGAACAGGTGCAGTTGCAGCTGTCCCGGGACCCCTATCCCTATCCGAGGCTCGAACTTCGACAAGCCGCGACGATCTCCGACTACGACTTCGACGACATCGCGGTCGTCGGCTATGAGTCCCACCCGGGAATCAAAGCGCCGGTGGCGGTCTGAGATGGCCACCACCATCACTTTGTTGTGGGCGCAGGACCGCAGCGGCGCTATCGGCCGGGCCAACACCATTCCCTGGCATGTGCCGGAGGACATGCGGCGGTTCCGCGAGCTTACCGGTACCCATCCGGTGGTGATGGGACGCAAGACCTGGGAGTCGCTGCCGGACCGTTTTCGACCATTGCCCAATCGTCGCAACGTGGTCATCACCCGATCGGCCGCGTTGGACGCCGCAGGCGCAGAGATCGTGCACACCCTCGACGACGCCCTCGAACTCATCACAGGGCCTGTCACGGTCATCGGTGGCGGTCAGATCTATGAGGTCGCGATGACCAGCGCGACACATCTGCGGGTCACCGAGATCGACATGCTGGTGGAGTCGGCGGACACCTTCGCGCCCGAAATCGACCCGTACGTGTGGGACACATCGGACACAGGGGAGTGGCAGACGTCGTCGACCGGAACCCGGTATCGATTCGTCGATTACGTCAGACATGCGCTCGTGCGCGGATGACTCGCGCACTCTCAATCCATCAGGCACGTCGGATCGCGCTGGCAGCGCAGGGTTTCACCGATCGGTTGCCGACGGTCGCGCCGACCCTGGCACATCTGCGACGCGTCGTGGGGCGCACCCGGCTGCTACAGATGGACTCGGTCAACATCGCGGTCCGCGCGCACTACATGCCGCTGTTCAGTCGCTTGGGTGTCTACGACATGCAGTTGCTGGATCGCGCAGCGTGGCGTCCGCGTCACCGATCACGACTGCTGGCGGAGTCCTGGGCGCATGAGGCGGCACTGATACCGATCGAGGACTGGCCGTTGTTCGGTTGGCGCAGAGATGAATTCCGCGACGGACGATATCGGTACACCCGCGAGGTGATGCGCAACAACCGCGAACTCGCCTGCGATGTGCACGATGTCATCGCCGAATGCGGGCCCAGTACCCCGAAACAGATCGAGGATCACCTCGGAATCGAGCGTGTCCCGGGTCAGCCCGGCGGCTGGTGGCATCGCGGCGACGTGAAACACGTCTGCGAGGCCATGTTCGCCGCCGGAGACCTGTCTGCGGTGCGCAACGAGAACTTCGCGCGCCATTACGATCTCGCCGAACGGGTCATCGGTGCCGGGGTCACCGCACGTGTCGACCGTGCCGACGCACACCGTGAACTCACCGCACAGGCCGGGCGTGCACTCGGTGTCGCGACCATCGCCGATCTCGCCGACTACTACCGGACCAAGACCGCCGACGTCCGGCCCGCCGTGGATGACCTGGTGGACTCGGGTGTGCTGACGCCGGTGGCGGTGGCAGGCTGGCGCGACACCGCCTACCTTCACGCCGACGCCCGCATCCCGCGCCGCGTCGAACGCTCGGCGATCCTGTCACCCTTCGATCCGCTCATCTTCTACCGGCCGCGCACCGAGCGGCTTTTCGACTTCCACTATCGCATCGAGATCTACGTGCCCGAGCACAAACGTGTCCACGGCTATTACGTGCTGCCGTACCTGATGGATGACGACATCGTCGCGCGTGTCGATCTCAAGGCGGACCGTCGAGAGCGGACGCTGCGCGTGCTCGGCGCATTCCTCGAGGACGAACGCCCCAGAACCGTTGTCGCCGAACGTCTCGCGGATAACCTTCGACACATGGCCGGGTGGCTGGGCCTCGACGACGTGGTCGTCGGCGGACGCGGCGATCTCGCCGGCGCGTTGCGCGCCGAGATCGCTCGCGCCTGACGGTCAGGACGTGCGCACGACCATCTTTCCGGTGTTCTCCCCGCGCATGAGACCGACGAAGGCGTCCACCGCGTTGTCGATGCCCGTCACCACTGTCTCGTCATGCACGATCTTGCCGTCGGCGAACCAGCCGCTCATCTCCCGGTTGAACTCGCCGGCCTGGTCGAAGTGGTTGCCGATGGTGAAGCCACGCAACGTCAATCCGCGGGTGATGATGTTGGCCATGTTCGATGGCCCCGGCGTGCGGCTGGTGGCGTTGTACTGTGCGATCGCGCCACAGAGGGCGGCGCGGCCACCGTCGTTGAACGAGTCGAGCGCCGCCTCGAGGTGGTCGCCGCCGACGTTGTCGAAGTACACGTCGATCCCGTCGGGCGCAGCATCGCGCAGCTGTCGACGCACCGGACCGTCCTTGTAGTTGAACGCGGCGTCATACCCGTATCGGTCGGTCAGCAGTGCCACCTTCTCTGCCGACCCGGCCGAGCCGATGACGCGGTGTGCGCCTTTGAGGCGGGCGATCTGTGCGGCGGCGGTGCCCACCGCGCCCGCTGCGCCCGAGATGAACACGGTGTCGCCGGGCTGCATCGATGCGATCGTCAACAGACCCACGTACGCGGTCAGCCCCGTCATGCCCAACACACCGAGATAGATCGACGACGCTGCACCCGTTGGGGGTTCGGGTAGCGCGCGGAACTCACCCGCGTCCGCCTGAGTGACGTCGCGCCAGCCGAGCATGTGGCTGACGAGTGTGCCGACGGGCAGGTCGTCGACCGTCGTGGCGACGACGCGACCCACCGCGCCGCCCGTCATCGTCTCGTCGAGCTGGAACGGCGGGATGTAGCTGCGGGTGTCGATCATCCGCCCACGCATGTACGGGTCGACCGAGATGAACTCGTTGGCGACCCGGACCTGGCCTGCCGCGAGGTCGCCGTACTCGACGGTGACAGTGCTGAAGTCCTTGGGTTCGGGCCAGCCGGTCGGTCGGTTGACGAGTTGGATCTGGGTGCTGGTCACGGTCATCGGAACCTCCCGCTGAGTTGGCAATTGTGAACTGCTCGGTCCAGAATAGAGATCGAGTCGCCGAAACGACAACCGAGCGAGGGAGTGGGTATGGGTCGCCACCCGGGCTATGACGCCGCAAACGTGATCTCCCGAGCGCGGAATCTGTTCTGGCGAAACGGTTTCGACAAGGTCTCGGTGACCGATGTCGAACGCGCGACGGGGCTGTCGCGGTCGAGCGTCTACCATGCGTTCGGCAGCATGCGGGGCTTGTTCGACGCCGCAGTTCTCGATTACCTCGATACCGTCGTCCGGCCGCGCCTGCGTGGTCTCACCGGCGACCGGGTGTCGCCGCATGCGCTCCAGGACTACCTCCGCGACCTCGGTGTGGCGATCGAACAGCGCGCCGACTCCGACGAACCGACCGGATGCCTGCTATTGGGGACGGCGGCGACGTCGCTGGGTGACGACTCGGCCGTGCGCGAAGTGATCGCCGCGTACCACCGTGAACTGCTCGATGCGGTGTTGGCCGGGGCCCGCGCAGCGGATTCGTCGGCGCCTGAGCGTGTTGTCGAGGCACGCGCTCGATCGGTGGCGGGGGCGGTGATCGCGGCGAACGTGCTCGCGCGAGTGGACACCGAGTCGGCACTCGCGCTGCTCGAAGCGACTGCGAGGTCGGCAGCGGTGGCGCCGGATGCGGCCGATGTGAGGTGATCTCGGTCCACCCGTTCGTGCGTGGCCGGCCGGACAATGACATGCTGCTGTCGACACGTTCGTGCCGACTGGCGTCGGCGACCGGAAAGGCAGACGATGACGGTTTCGTACCAGGGCAAGGACTATTCGCTGGTCATGTTCGACCTCGACGACACCCTGGCGCCGTCGAAGAGTCCGCTGCCAGATGAGATGGCCGCCGTGCTGGCCCGGATGCTCGACGACACCATGGGCTGTGTCATCTCCGGTGGGCGGTTCACGCAGTTCGAAAAGCAGGTGATCGCGCGGCTCGGGGAGTTTGCGGGAGCCGGCAACCTACACCTGATGCCCACCTGCGGAACCCAGTACGTGCGCTGGTCGGGCACCGGGTGGGAGACGGTCTACGCGGAGTACCTCACCGACGACGAGAAGCAGCGCACCCTCGATGTCCTCGAAACCGGGGCGCAAGAACTCGGTCTGTGGGAGACCGAGACCTGGGGCCCGATCCTGGAGGACCGCGGTAGCCAGATAACTTTCAGCGCACTCGGACAGACCGCGCCGGTCGACGCGAAGGCCGCCTGGGATCCCGACGGTGCGAAGAAGGAGTCGCTGCGCGCCTACGCAGCGCAGCGGCTGCCCGACCTCGAGGTGCGTAGCGGCGGTTCGACATCGGTCGATGTCACCAAGAAAGGCATCGACAAGGCCTACGGCGCTCGCAAACTCATGGACATCCTGGAGCTGGGCATCGACGACATCCTCTTCTTCGGCGATCGCCTGGACGAGGGCGGCAACGATCGGCCGGTCCAGGATCTCGGTATCACCTCGATCGCCGTGGACGGGTGGCGCGACACCCACGAAAAGCTGTCGGCGATCGTCGGCTGAACGATCTAATAACCCTGAATTCCACGAATCGCAGGCTGCCGCCGGGCGAGAATCCATCGAAAGACGATGGGAGCGCCATGTCGCAGTCGGATGCGTTGCCGCCTGAGGCGATCGAACCCTACCTGGCACACGGGCGACGGTTGGCTCAGGATTTGCTCCATCCACCGGAACTCAACGTGAAGGCGGCTCTTCACGAGGAACCGAAGGGCACCCTGATCGCGGAGGGGGATTCGTGGTTCGACTACCCCGGTGCGGATGTAGTGCGCTGCCTGCGTGAGATGAACTGGGACGTCAGGTCAGTGGCCCGCTTCGGGCACGATGTCGAGGCCATGGCATTCGAAGCCTGGCAACTCGAGGGTTTACGGCGAGAGTGTGAGCGGCTGGCGCGGAGTTCAGGACTTGGTATCGACGGTCCCGGGGATTCGGATGTGAGGCCGGGGCCGACAGCGTTCCTGATCTCGGGCGGCGGAAACGATATCGCTGGCCCGGAGTTCGCAATGCTGTTGGAGCATGCGCGTTCCCCCGGCGGTGCCCGCGCCGCGACCGAGGTCATGGACCATGTGCTGGGGGTGCGCATTCGGAACGCCTTGCTCTCGTTGACAGGCAGCATTCAGGAGTTCTCGCAGCGCTACTTCAGACGGGACGACATCCCGATCTTCATTCATGGTTATGGCAATGCGCGGCCGACAGGAAGGGCGTTCAAGGGTATCGGGCTGCTTCCCGGCCCGTGGCTGGCGCCCGCATTCGAGCGGAAGGGACTCGATCGCGACGGGGACATCGAAGCGATGACACTAATCGTCTCCCAGGTCATCGGTCACTACAACGCGGTGCTCGCGCAGCTGGCGCGGAGCGTCCCGGTGTTGCACTACGTCGATGTGCGCCCGGTGCTTGCGAACAGCGCGGACGACTACCGTTCTGACTGGCAGGACGAGATGCACCCGTCGGCTGCGGCATTCTCGAGGATTGCGGAGCTACTCGACAGCAGTATCGACAGCGTTGTTCGCTGAGGTCGAGCAGGAGCAGGGCGACGTGCTGTCGGTCAGTCCTGTGGCTGCGAAACCGACTGGACGCGTTGGCTTCCCGAGGCCACCCGAAACGACCGCGCGTAGTACCGGCCCGTCTGCGGATCGGTCTTGTCGTTGACGAAATACCAGTCCATCTGGGCGGCGGCCGGGGTGACGGTGAGCACCGCGTAGCCGTGCGCGTCGAAGTCGTTCCAGCGCACATGTCGGTTGGCGGTCATGATCGCGGCGGGGACCGCATTGCCCACGGTGTGCTCGGGGACCCCGAGAATGTCGTCGACGTTCGACGAGGTCACCGACGGCACCACCAATTCGGTGGCGACGGTACCGGTGGCCGGATAGCGAGCGGGGTCGACCGGGATGTCGCAGGCCCAGGATGAATGGATGTCACCGGTGATGAACACCACGTTGTCTACGTCGTTGGTCCGGATGGCGTCGAGCAGCCGGGTGCGGTCGGCGGTGTAGCCGTCCCATTGATCGGCGTTGTAGGGGACGCCCTGCCTGGGCAGCCCGAGCACCTCAGTGAGGGCGGCGGCGTTTCGTTCGTCGAGCGGCGGAACCAGCACCGGCGAGATCATCACCGGGTTGCCGACGATTCGCCATCGCGTCGTCGACGAGGTCAAACCCTCCGTCAGCCAACCCATCTGGGCGGCACCGGTGATGCTGCGGGACTGGTCGTCGACACGCCGCGACGTGGCAGAGACCTGCTCATCGCGGTAGGTGCGCAGGTCCAGCATCGACAGTTCCAACAGGCGACCGAAGCCGAGGCGCCGGTAAAGGTGCCGGCCGTTCGGTCCGGCGGCGGGCCGCACCGGCATCCACTCGTAGTACGCCTTCTCCGACGCCGCTTTCCGTGTCGCCCAGGGGCCCTCGCTCGCGTCGTGGTTTTCGGCGCCACCCTTCCAGGAATCGTTGGCGGATTCGTGATCGTCCCAGGTGCAGATCCACGGCACACGGCGATGCAGCTCGGCGAGGTCCGGGTCGGTCTTGTACTGCGCGTGCCGCATCCGATAATCGCGTAGGGTCACGGTCTCGTTGGTGGGGGAGGTGGCGCGCACCACTCCGGACTTGCCGGTGTATCCGTCGCTCTCGTATTCGTAGAAGTAGTCGCCGAGGTGCACGACCGCGGTGAGGTCGCGATGAGCGCGGAGATGACGGTACGCCCCGAAATAGCCTGCTTCCCAGTTAGAACACGAGACCACACCGAACCGGAGGCGACTCACGTCGGCGTTGGGCGCGGGCGCGGTCCGGGTGTATCCCACGGGCGACATCGCTCCGGTTGCCGGGCCGGACGTCACTCGGAATCGGTAGGTGTACCGGGTGTTCGCGGCCAAGCCGGCAACGTCGACCTTCACGGTGTGGTCGGTGCCCGCCGCCGTGGTGACGGTGCCGGTGGCGACGACCGTGGCGAACGAGTCGTCGCGCGCGACCTCCCACGTGACCCCGGTGGCCGGACCGAGGCCCGAACCCGGTCGCGCTGCGGGGGTCGGGGTCACCCTGGTCCAGAGGATGACCCCATCGGGCAGCGGGTCCCCGGAAGCGACCCCATGTGCGAAGACCGCAGTAGATGCCGGGGCCGCAGTCGCCCTGCCGGCCACGACCGGAAGTGCCGCAGCCCCGGTGACCACGGCACTGGTCCGGAGGAAGGCCCGGCGCGAGGTGGCGGCCCGCTCATGATTCTGACTGGATGACTGAACGGACATGATTCCCCCACATCGGGCGCCACTTCCGGCGGGGCCGGATCAGGCGCTACTGACACATCGCCGAACATCATGCGCCATGTTGCTCGGCGGTAGCGAGCGATTGGGACAACCGGTCATCTGACCTGCTGGGTGTTTTGCCACCTCGTCGCCGAACGTTCACCTGGCCGTTCGGTGGAATGTGACGTGGTGAACTCCGCCCGGCGACGATCTCGTCCGGACCCGGTGGCGAACTGCGCTGCCCGACGCCCGATACTGGGGGACAATCGACGCCCCGTCCCCTCAGGGTGCGGATCGTGCAGACGTGGTGAGGAGCAGACGTGTCCGAGTTGGTGCCGCTGAAGGTTCAGATGGTGGCCGCGACCGAGTTCACCCCGCCGCCGGACGTCGACTGGACCACCGACGCCGAGGGTGGGGAAGCGCTGGTCGAGTTCTCCGGCCGCGCGTGCTACCAGAGTTGGGACAAACCGAACCCCCGGACCGCCACCAACGCGGGATATCTGCGCCACATCCTCGAAGTCGGCCACACTTCGCTGCTCGAACACGCGTCGGTCACCTTCTACATCACCGGGATCTCCCGCTCGTGCACCCACGAACTGATCCGCCATCGGCATTTCTCCTACTCGCAGCTGTCGCAGCGGTTCGTGCCCGAACACGACGCCAACGTGGTGGCGCCCCCGGCAATTCGTGGTGACACCGAACTCGAGGCGCTCTTCACCGAGGCCACCGACGCCTCGCGCAAGGCCTACAGCGAATTGCTCGACGCATTGGAAGCCAAATTCGCCGATGTGCCCAATGCGATCCTGCGCCGCAAACAGGCACGACAAGCAGCGCGGTCGGTGTTGCCGAACGCCACCGAGACCAAGATCGTGGTGACCGGCAATTATCGGGCATGGCGGCATTTCGTCGGTATGCGCGCCACCGAGCACGCCGATGTCGAGATCCGGCAGCTCGCCGTGGAGTGCCTGCGCCACCTGATGCGGGTGGCGCCGACAGTTTTCGGTGACTTCGAGATCAGCACCCTTTCCGATGGCACCGAGGTCGCCACCTCTCCGTTCGTGCTCGAGGGCTGACCGCCTACCACATCGCGGGGCCATTGTGTGACCGGCCACATTCCGGTGGCGGATCGTTCACTCGACCGTCGTCCGGATGTGCCGTCGAGTTCGAGTGAGAGATCGGTCCCGGGCATCAAATCGGTGGGCGCCGCCGGAGAGCGGCGCATTCATCGCTCATGCGGCAGTACCCAGGGGGAGGAACTCAGCCGTGTTCACGTCAGGGATTCATTCGACCGCAAGAATTCATTCGACCGGCACGCGGCGCGCCCGCCAGGCGATACATCGCCTGGCGGTTTCGCTCACAGCCGGATGCGTGGCGGCGTTTGCCGCGACAGGTGTCGCGGCAAACGCCACCGCGGCACCGACCGCGGCACCGACTGCGGCGACGCATCAGGCCGCCTCGATGCCGTCGTGCCCGAACGCGGGACCACCACAGGTCCTGACCACCGATCTGGCAACCTTCGAGGGCGGTGATTTCGACGACGAGGGTCGCCTTGTCGTTTCGAACTGGCTCGGTTCCAACGTGCATCGGATGGACACGCCTGGGCGCACCCACGTGATCAATCCGTTTCTGCTGTTCCCGCTCGGGGTGGTGAACAACGACGACGGCCGGATGGTGGTCGGCAACGGCGTCACCACACTTGCACCGTTGAGCCAGTTCATTCCCAGCGGACAGTTGCTGAGCATGAACCCGGACGACGGGGATTTCCACGCCTACGCGCGGCAGCTGGTCTCGCAGGGCAACGGACTGACCAGGGGGCCGGACGGGAGCATCTACGCCTCGAACGACCTCGCGGCATCGCTCGACAAGATCCTGCCCAACGGACACGTCATCAAGGGCTTCTATCAGAGCAGCGGTACCAATGGCGGGACCGTGAGCGCCGACGGAAAGACGCTGTATGTCACCGAGACCTTCACCCTCGACGCCAAGGTCATCGCCATCGACACGACGACCGGTCGCGGGCGGGTCTACTGGCGTCCACCGGCGAGTCTGGCACCGGCACACCTCGACGACGTCAAGCGCGATGGCGCCGGGAACCTGTATGTGGCCGCATGGGGTGCGGGGCAGGTGTGGCGGGTCTCGGCCGACGGCGAATCGGCCTGCGTGCTGATGGCCGATGAACTATTGCCGGCCGGACTCGTCGTCGGAAAGAACGGCACCCGGTTCGCGCCGCACAGCCTGTTCGTACTGACCCACGGTGGCCGAATCCTCGAGATCCCGGACGCGGTCCCGACGCCCCGCCCGGCGACCTGAACCGCGACCCAGAGCACCTGGTGACAGCGCCCGACCCGCGGGTGATGGAGGGGCGTGACCTCGCCGTTGGCATCCGCGGGTCGACCCGTCGCGACACAGTGCGCCCACACGCGAATGCGCCCTGGAGAGAAGGTAGCCTTGAGCACCATGAACGCAGGTGCAGACCAGCCGCAGGACCACCCGTTCGGGACCATCGCCGTGGCGATGGTGACCCCGTTCACCCCCGACGGTGCGCTGGATCTGGACAAGGCTGCGGAACTCGCGGATCACCTGGTCTCCAAGGGGTGTGACGGACTGATCGTCTCCGGCACAACCGGCGAGTCGCCCACCACCACGGTGCCCGAGAAGCTCGAACTGCTGCGTGTGGTGCTCGATGCGGTTGGTGACCGCGCTCGGATCACCCAGGGAGCCGGAAGCTACGACACCGCCGAGAGTGTCCGCTTCTCCGTCGAGGCGGAGAAGGTGGGCGCGCATGGGTTGCTCGTCGTGACGCCTTACTACTCGAAGCCTCCGCAGGCCGGGTTGCTGGCGCACTTCCGGACCATCGCCGATTCCACGGACCTGCCGGTGTTGCTCTACGACATCCCGCCGCGGTCGGTGGTGCCCATAGCCAACGAGACGATGCTCGCCCTCGCCGAGCACCCGCGGATCAAAGCCGTCAAGGACGCGAAGGGCGACCTGCACTCGGCGGCCGGCATCATCGCCTCCACAGATCTCGAGTACCTGTCGGGAGAGGATGCGCTCAATCTGCCGTGGTTGTCGGTCGGGGCCACCGGTTTCGTCAGTGTGATCGGCCACCTCGTGGCTGATCGTCTGCGCGAGATGCAGATCGCCTTCGACAAGGGCGACGTGCGCACCGCACGCGAAATCAACACCTCGATGCTGCCGCTGGTCAACGCCATGGGCCGGCTCGGCGGGGTGACGATGGTCAAGGCATCACTACAGCTCTTGGGACTCGATGTCGGGGCGCCACGACTGCCGCAGGTTCCGGCCGGTGGCCCACAGATCGAAGCGTTGATCGCGGACCTGCGGGCGGCAGGTGTTCTCGACCGATGACCGAACCCACCCGTCGTCGCCGATCCGCACGTCGCCAGGCCGGGCCCCCGGCCGCGCCCGTCGATCCGCCGACGCCCAGCCCAGAGGCCACCAGCCCAGAAACCACCGGCACCGAGCCGAAACACGCTGCTGGGCAGACACAACGACCACAGACCGGAGCGTCGCGGAGTGGTGGCGGCCGCCACGAGCGTCGGGATCGCCGCGCCGACAACCGAACTCGCGGCCAGCAGAAACCACAGCCGGCTGCGGTGCCGGCCGTCGACCGTCTCGGCACACCGCCGCGGGCGCCCCGCCACGGATTGCGGATAGTCGCGCTGGGCGGGATCGGCGAGATCGGCCGCAACATGACGGTGTTCGAGTACGACGGTCGGCTGTTGATCGTCGACTGCGGTGTGTTGTTCCCCGAAGACGCACAACCCGGTGTCGACCTGATCCTGCCGGACTTCACCTACATCGAAGACCGGATGGACGACGTCGACGCGATCATCCTGACCCATGGCCACGAGGATCACATCGGCGCCGTGCCGTTCCTGCTGCGGCTGCGCAGTGACATTCCCGTCATCGGTTCCAAGTTCACTCTGGCGCTGGTGGCGGCCAAGTGTCGTGAGCATCGCCTGCGGCCGAAGCTCGTGCAGGTCACCGAGGGAGAGCGGACCACGCACGGTCCCTTCGAGTGTGAGTACTTCGCGGTCAACCACTCCATCCCCGACGCGATAGCCGTGGCGATCCGCACGGGCGCGGGCGTTGCGCTCCACACCGGCGACATCAAACTCGACCAGTTGCCACTCGACGGCCGCCTCACCGATCTGGCCGGCTTCAGCAGGCTCGGTGATGAAGGCGTCGACCTGTTCCTCGTGGACTCGACCAACGCCGAGGTGCCGGGATTCGTCACCCCGGAGCGCGAGATCGGCGGAGTCCTCGATCAGGTGATCGGCCGGGCCAGACAGCGCGTGATCGTCGCGTCGTTCGCCAGCCATGTCCACCGCATCCAGCAGATCGTCGACGTCGCGCACGCCCACAACCGTCGGATCTGCTTCGTCGGGCGGTCGATGGTGCGCAACATGCAGATCGCCCAGGATCTCGGCTACCTGTCGGTGCCCGACGGCGTCCTGGTGGATCTCGACACCGCTGCCACGCTGCCGGATCACCGGCTGGTGCTGATCTCGACGGGTTCGCAGGGTGAACCGTTGTCGGCGCTGTCGCGGATGGCCCGTGGCGAACATCGTCAGATCAACATCCAGGCCGACGATCTGGTGGTGTTGGCGTCGTCGCTGATCCCGGGCAACGAGAACTCGGTGTTCGCCGTGGTCAACGGGCTCGCCAAGCGTGGCGCCACCGTGATCACCCAGCAGAGCGCGAAGGTCCATGTGTCCGGGCATGCGTCGGCGGGCGAGTTGCTGTACCTGTACAACGCAGTCCGGCCGTCGAATGTCATGCCGGTGCACGGTGAATGGCGGCACCTGCGCGCCAATTCGGCGCTTGCGGTCGCCACCGGTGTGGCCGAGGACCGGGTGGTGCTCGCCGAGGACGGCGTGGTGGTCGACCTCGTGGACGGGCGGGCAGCGATCACCGGTCGCGTGCCGGTCGGGCACGTGTATGTCGACGGCCTGTCGGTCGGCGACGTCGGCGAGTCGACGCTGTCGGAACGTCTGGTGCTGGGTGAGGGCGGATTCATCTCGATCACGATCGCAATCGATGCCACCACCGGCCGGGCGGTGTCCGCCCCGGAGGTGTCCGGGCGTGGCTTCTCCGACGACCCGGACGCCCTCAAGGCGGCCGCGGATCTCGTCGACCAGGCACTCGACGCGCTCGCCGCGGAAGGCATCACCGACGCCCATCGAATCGCCCAGACCATTCGACGCACCGTGGGTCGCTGGGTCGCCGAAACCTACCGCCGGCGACCGATGATCGTGCCGACCGTACTCGCCGTCGGTTCCTGAGCTCCCGTGCGGGCGCCGAGCGTTCGTTAGGGTGAACCTGTGACCTTCGCACAAGAAGAACGAGCTGCCCTGGTCGAAACGATGCGGTCGGTCGGGCCCGATGCGCCCACGCTCTGCGCCGGATGGACCGCCAAGGACCTGCTGGCCCACCTGGTCGTCCGGGAGCGCCGCCCGGACACCGCACCGGGCATCATGATCCCGGCCTTCGCGGGCCACACCGAGAAGGTGCGTGCCGCCGCAGCGGCAGGCTCGTGGGACGACATGCTGGCCCAGTTGGCCGCCGGACCTCCGCTCTATTCGCCGCTCAAGGTGGTCGACCGATGGGCCAACCTGGCCGAGATGTTCGTCCACCACGAGGACGTCCTGCGCGGTGCCGCCCGACCCGATCAGACCTGGACACCGCGCGAGATCTCCGCAGAGTTGCAGGAGGCGTTGATCGCACCGGCCAAGTCGATGAGCAGGATGACCCTCAAGAGCTGCCCGGCTCGCGTCACCCTCCGAACACGCGACAGCCGCGATCTGGTGACCGTAGGCACCGGGCCCGAGGCCGTCGTCGTGGGCAACCCAGGTGAACTGCTGCTCTTCGCCTTCGGTCGAGCACCGGTGAACGTGGTCTTCGATGGTGATGAGCAGGCGGTTTCGGCGGTGCAGGCGGCCAAACGGGGGCTGTGAACCCGGCCGCCGACACCGATCGGTTACGAATCCGACACGCGAGCGCGTTGCCAGTGTTGCCCATGTGACTGGCGAGGCGTCTGGCGACTAGTCTGTCCGCATGGCTTCGAAAGCAACCGCCGGTGCCCAGAAGAAGGGCGCAGCGAAGACGGGTGCGACCACCGCGAGGTCGACCACGAGCAGGACCCGGGCGACGGCCGGAAGTGCGAAGACGGGCGCTCGCACGGCGCGTAGCACCAGCGGACGGCGCGCGCCGGCGCGCGCCACCGCCGGCACCGTCCGTTCCGGCAGCTCGCGGCGCCCGTCTGATGCCCGCACCACTGGGACATCGAAGCGCGCGGGTGCGTCGCGTCAGGCCGACGCGTCGGCCGACATCCATCGGAGGTCGGTGGCGGCCAGCGGTGCGTCGGCGGTGGGACGAGGTCTCGGGGCGGGGTGGTCTTTGATGGCGCGCGGGGTGGGGAGTATCGCCCGCGCCGGCGGGGGAACGCAGTCGGGACGTCGTGACGAGCAAGACGACCTGACCGACGATGGATTCCTCGATGACGATGTCTCCGATTCCGGCGACGACGTCGTCGACGACGGGTTCGATCTCGACGGGCCCATCGTCGACGAGACATCCGGTCGCCGCTCGCAGGCCCATCGACGGCCGGTGGCCGGCGCGGCGCGTGATCTCAGCGGACACACCCACCGACGCGACGGCGCCGCACTCGCGGTGCTCGCCGCCGGGTTGCTCGTCGGCGCCAGCGTCTGGTTCGGTGCGGCCGGTCCGGTCGGGGCGTTCATCGAAGCGTTGATCCGGGCCGTCGTCGGCGGGGTGTCGGTCGTGGTGCCGCTGGCGCTGGTCGCCGTGTCGATCATGCTGATGCGGCGTCCGCCGAACCCATCGGAGCGAGCGCGCTACCTGGGTGCGGGGTTGCTGATCGTGCTCCCCGTCCTCGGACTCATCCACCTCGTCGCAGGTGCTCCCGAGGACCTCCCGGGTCGCTCGGCGGCCGGTGGGTTCTTGGGCTTCGCGGTCGGCACGCCGCTGACCAACGGCGTCACCGCGTGGATCTCGGTGCCGATTCTGGTGCTGTGTGTGGCGTTCGGGTGCCTGATCCTGAGCGGTAAGACCGTGCGTGAGGTCGCCGACGGGGTCGTCGGATATCTGGGTCTGGGCGGCGTCCTTGCGCTAGAGGATGATGTCGCGCCGTGGGATGACCTGGACGACGAGGTCGACACTGCCGCAGAGTTCGCCGATCCGGTGGACAACCGGGACCCGGAGGCGACCGAGGTCCTCGACGGCCGGGGAAGATACTCCGCCGATCCCTATGACAACTATCCGCCCGACGCCGAACCGGCATCGCGCAGTCGCCGACGGCGTCGACCGGCTGATCCCGACGTCGACGCCGCCGACTTCGCCGCCGCGACGACCGTTCCCCTCGACGACGAGGTCACCGAACAGATCGGTCGTCCCGAACCGTCGGTGTCGACGAGCGGACGATCTCGTGCGAAGGCCGAGCGGAGCACGCCGGCGCCGACCCCGAGTGCTCCGGTACCGGCCGAGCCGGAAGCCGACGAACTGCCGGGCGGCGGTCTGGTCGAACGGGTCGTCGACGGTGAATACCACCTGCCCCCGTCGTCGCTGCTCATCGATGGTGACCCCCCGAAACAGGGTGGCCGGTCGAACGACGACATGATCGAACGGATCGGTGGGGTGCTCGAACAGTTCAAGATCGACGCGGCGGTCACCGGCTACACCCGCGGTCCCACCGTCACCCGCTACGAGGTCGAGCTCGGGCCGGGCGTCAAGGTGGAGAAGATCACCGCCCTGCAGCGCAACATCGCCTACGCCGTCGCCACCGACAACGTGCGTCTGCTGGCTCCGATTCCCGGCAAGTCTGCGGTCGGTATCGAGGTGCCCAACACCGACCGGGAGATGGTGCGTCTGGCGGATGTGCTCAAGGCGCCCAAGACCCGCAAGGACACCCATCCGCTGGTGATCGGTCTCGGCAAGGACATCGAAGGTGAGTTCGTGAGCGCGAACCTGGCGAAGATGCCGCACCTGCTGGTCGCCGGTTCCACCGGCTCGGGTAAGTCCAGTTTCGTCAACTCGATGCTCGTCTCGTTGCTCACCCGCGCCACCCCCGAGGACGTGCGGATGATCCTGATCGACCCGAAGATGGTGGAATTGACTCCGTACGAGGGGATTCCGCACCTGATCACGCCGATCATCACCCAGCCGAAGAAGGCTGCCGCCGCGCTGGCCTGGCTGGTGGAGGAGATGGAGCAGCGCTATCAGGACATGAAGGCGTCGCGGGTGCGCCACATCGACGACTTCAACGCCAAGGTGCGCTCGGGCGAGATCACCACTCCGCTGGGCAGTGAACGCGTCTACAAGCCCTACCCGTACATCATGGCCATCGTCGACGAGCTCGCCGACCTGATGATGACCGCGCCCCGCGATGTGGAGGATGCGATCGTGCGCATCACCCAGAAGGCGCGCGCCGCGGGTATCCACCTCGTGCTGGCCACCCAGCGTCCTTCGGTCGACGTGGTGACGGGACTGATCAAGACCAACGTGCCGTCGCGGCTGGCCTTCGCCACCTCGTCGCTCACCGACTCACGCGTCATCCTCGATCAGCCGGGCGCGGAGAAACTCATCGGCATGGGTGACGGGCTGTTCCTGCCCATGGGGGCGAACAAGCCGATCCGCATGCAGGGCGCGTTCATCACCGACGAAGAGATTCAGGCGGTCGTCGACTTCACTCGCGAACAGAGCGACCCTGACTACACCGAGGGTGTCACCACCGCGAAGGCCGGCGACAAGAAGGAGATCGACGGCGACATCGGCAACGACCTCGATGATCTGTTACAGGCGATCGAGCTGGTGGTGTCGAGCCAGTTCGGCTCCACCTCGATGCTCCAACGCAAGCTGCGCGTCGGATTCGCCAAGGCGGGCCGGTTGATGGACCTGATGGAGACCCGCGGCGTTGTCGGCCCCAGCGAGGGCTCGAAGGCACGGGAGGTCTTGGTCAAGCCGGAGGACTTGGCCGGGGTGATCACCTCGATCACCGGCGGCGCGGACTCCTGCGAACAGGCGTGAGGGGCTCGGCGTCGGTCAGTCGAGACCGTGCTCGGCCAGCCACGTGGCGGCCCGGCGCGCCGATGCCCGGCTCAGCCAGGCGTCCTGGATGATCTCGGTGAGTTCGTCCCGAGTGACCTCGGAAACTCTTGACGTGCGCAACAACACCGACAGATGTCCGTTGAAATGGTTCGTGGTGAAAAACGGTGACCGATCCTGCTGCACCAACGCGAGTTTGTCGGCCTCCGAGGCGACCCAGATGACCACCACGTCGTCGTAGCGTTCGCCGGTCACCGGGTCGACCGCATCAGGGCGGGGAGTGCGGAAGAACACGAACGACTTGCCGCCGACCTGGTAGACGGGCCGGTCGGCATGGGTGCCGGCATCGGTCACATGTGGCATGCCCCGGGCAGTCGTGTGGATGTCGGCCACCGACGCCGGACGCGTCCCGGCCGACCCGGATGCAGGCGACATGGATGCAACCGTACGCGTGGGTGTACTAGGCTGGGCGACGATCCAAGAGGGGAGTATCCCCGACCTCGCGGCGTTCCCGTCAATACGGCCGCGTCCCGCCGACGATGCGGATCATCGTCGTCAGGACCGTCCCGGGTTCGTCGGTCGGCTCGCGGAGCGCACACGTACGTGGTGGGCGTCCGGTGTACCGGCGGGAGAGACCTCTGGCATCGCAACCGTTGTGCTGCGCGCTGGAGGAGATCGCTCGCATGGATGTTTCGTCAACCGTCTGGATTGTCACCTGTGTGGTGATCGCCGGACTCTTCGTCTTCGACTTCTTCGCCCACGTCCGCGTGCCACACGCCCCATCGCTGAAGGAATCGGGCTCGTGGTCGGCCGTGTACATCGGCATCGCCATCCTGTTCGGTCTCTTCGTGTGGTGGCAGTGGGGAAGCACCTACGGTGGCGAATATTTCGCCGGGTATGTGACCGAGAAGGCGTTGTCGGTCGACAACCTGTTCGTGTTCGTCATCATCATGTCGAAGTTCGCGGTGCCCAAGGAGTATCAGCAGAAGGTGCTGCTGCTCGGCATCGTGATGGCACTCATCCTGCGCGGCCTGTTCATCGCGGTCGGTGCTGCTGCCATCAACGCCTACGCATGGGTCTTCTACCTGTTCGGTGCGTTCCTGATCTACACCGCGATCAAACTCGTCCGGGAAAGCGACGACCCGGTCGACCACGAGGAGCAGCGCGAAACCCGGCTGGAACGCTTCGTCAAGCGCCGTCTGCGCACCACCGACGACTACGACCGCGACAAGTTGTTCACCCGTGTCAACGGCAAGCGGATGGCCACCCCGATGCTGATGGTGCTCATCGTCATAGGCTTCACCGACATCCTGTTCGCCCTGGATTCCATCCCGGCTATCTATGGGCTAACCCAGGAGCCCTACCTGGTGTTCACCGCAAACGCATTCGCGCTGATGGGGCTGCGACAGCTGTACTTCCTGCTCGGCGGGCTCCTCGACCGGCTGGTGTACCTGTCCTACGGACTCTCGTTCATCCTGGCGTTCATCGGCGTCAAGCTGGTGCTGCACGCCCTGCACGAGAACACCCTGCCGTTCATCAACGGCGGTGAGCACGTGTCGGTGCCCGAGATCACCACCCCGGTGTCGCTGGGGGTCATCGTGCTGACGCTGGTCATCACCACCGTCGCAAGCCTGATGAGTTCGAAGAAGCCGAAACAGTCGGAGTCCTCGGAGCCCTGACCCAACGCGGCGCCGGTGCCGTTGACGTATCAGGAACCGAACGGACCGAAAACCTCGGTCCACTCCACCACTCGGATCCCGTCGACGGCCCGGTGCGCGTTGAACGGGTCGTTGGCCAGGAACGCCTCGGCGGCGTCGAGCGACGCGGCCTGGATGAGGATCAGCGCGCCGGAGCCGTCCGGGTAGGGGCCGCAGGCCAGTACGTTGCCCGCGCGGAACTCCTCACCGAGCCATTCGCGGTGCAGCGGCCGGTGTTCGTCGCGGACGGCAGCCTTGGCGGGTTCGTAGGTGTAGTGCACGGCGAAGATGGTCATCGTCGACTCCTGTTGGTTCAGTGCGGTCGGATCGGTGCGGTCGGATCAGTCGAGCGCGGCCAGCATGCGGGTGTTACCCAGGGTGTTGGGCTTGACATAGCTCAGGTCCAGGAACTCGGCGACGCCGGTGTCGTAGGAGCGGCACATCTCCTCGAACACCTCCCGGGTCACCGGCGTCCCGTCGATCTCGGCGAAGCCGTGCCGCGCGAAGAAGGACGTCTCGAAGGTGAGCACGAACACGCGCGACAGTTGCAGTTCACGTGCGACATCCATCAGCCGGGCGACCAGTCGGTGGCCGATGCCGCGGCCGGCATACCCGGTGTCGACGGCGACCGTGCGCACCTCGCCGAGGTCGGCCCACAGGACATGCAGTGCACCGCACCCGACCACCACACCGTCGATGTCGGCGACCCAGAACTCCTGGACCGACTCGTAGAGCGTGACGAGGTTCTTCTCGAGCAGGATCCGCCCGGCGTACTGATCGATGAGTTCCTTGATCCGCGGGACATCGGAGGTACGGGCCCGGCGGATGGCCACCGCGCGGGCCGAGTCCGGGCCCGCCGCACTCGATTCCGACGATGTGGGGTCCGCGGGCGACGACGCCGGCTCGGGGGCGACAGGAGGCATGGCATCACACAGTAGTCGCGAACGTGACCCGGGCGCACGGACCGGCGACATCGGCCAGATAGGCTGGCATCGTGTGGGAGCAGTATCGTCGGGTCAGCGTGCGGCCACAACCGACGCAACCACAACGGATCCGGGCATCATGACCGATCGTGTGCGTCGTGCAGTCGAGGAGAGCGGTCTCGCGAATGCCGGGCGCGGTCCCGATCACATCACCGACCCGGTCGACCCGGTTCCGGTCGTCAACATCGCCAACGCGCTCACCGTCTTCCGGATCGTTCTCGTCCCGGTCTTCATTGTGGCGTTGTTTCTCGGCGGCGGTCACGACACCGGTTGGCGCATCGCGGCCGCAGTGATTTTCGGCATCGCCGCGATCACCGATCGTTATGACGGCCGCCTGGCCCGCGAGCGCGGTCTCGTCACCGACTTCGGCAAGATGGCCGACCCGATCGCGGACAAGGCGCTCATCGGTTCGGCACTGGTGGGCTTGTCGATCCTCGGAGATCTGTCGTGGTGGGTCACCATCGTGATCCTCATCCGTGAACTCGGGGTCACCGCCCTGCGGTTCTGGGTTCTACGCCACGGCGTCATCCCGGCCAGTCGCGGTGGGAAGCTCAAGACGTTGCTGCAGGCGGTGGCCATCGGGCTGTATCTGTTGCCGTTGGCCGGACTGTGGCATGTGGCGGCCGCGGTGACCATGGGGACCGCCGTGATCGCCACCGTCTTCACCGGCGGTGACTACGTGTGGCAGGCGCTCGTCCTGCGCCGACGCTCGCTCGCCGGTCGGACCGATGAGGGGCGCGCGAGGACGCCCGACTGACACGCCCGGCGTGTTCGCCCCTGGCGCAATCGGCTCGCGGTGCGCAGTGCGGCAGCGGCGGTGAACTTCGACTACTGTCGTGGCACGGACGGCGGAGAGGTCGGCGGAACTCGCCGCGGGGTCGACGCGTTGATGTGATGTACCCCGGGGCGTCGAACCGATCCGACGTCATGGACACGTCGGACGTCACGAACCACCCGATGTCATGATGTGCAGAGTCGTCACGATGTGCAGTACGGCCGGTGAGCAGTCGCGGACGGTAAGCAGTGAGGAGGACCTCGATGGCAGTGCTACTGCGTGAGGCGCTGGGAGACAGCCTGCGCCGGGTGCGCACCGCGCAGGGCCGGACCCTGCGTGAGGTGTCCACCGATGCCCGGGTCAGCCTCGGGTATCTCTCGGAGGTCGAGCGAGGTCAGAAGGAGGCGTCGAGCGAACTGCTGGCCTCCATCTGTGATGCGCTCGACGTCGAGATCGCCGAACTCCTGCTCGACGTGGGGCACGCGATGCTGCCCGCCGGCGACGAACACCTCGTCGGTTCCACGGACCCGGTGGCTGCGGGCGAGATGGGTGTGCTCGATGCGAAGGTCGTCATCCCCGGCCCCGGTGGTCGTACCGAGGCGGCACTGGCAGCGGCGTGAGGTCGGTTGTCGAACCGACCCGACCCGTCGCCCCGCGTCGGCCACAACGGCTAGATTGGTTACACACCGCAGGCGAATACCGGACTATGGAGTTGACGCAAGTATGGCGAACCCGTTCGTGAAGTTGTGGCGCTATCTGATGGCACTCGGCAACGCGAAGATCGACGAGAACGCGGATCCGAAGGTCCAGATCCAGCAGGCCATCGAGGATGCGCAACGACAGCATCAGGCGCTGTCGCAACAGGCCGCCTCCGTGATCGGCAACCAGCGACAACTGGAGATGAAACTCAACCGGCAGCTCGAGGAGATCGAGAAGCTGCAGGCCAACACGCGCCAGGCGCTGACCCTGGCCGATCAGGCCAGCTCGGCCGGTGACACGCAGAAGACTCAGGAGTACACCAACGCCGCAGAGGCCTTCGCCGCGCAGCTCGTCACCGCGGAGCAGAGCGTAGAGGATCTCAAGGTGCTCCACGATCAGTCGTTGCAGGCTGCTGAACAGGCCAAACAGGCCGTCGAGCGCAATGCGATGATGCTGCAGCAGAAGCTGGCGGAGCGGTCCAAGCTGCTCAGCCAGCTCGAACAGGCGAAGATGCAGGAGCAGGTCAGTGCGTCGCTCAACCAGATGAGCGAACTGTCGGTGCCGGGTAACACACCCAACCTCGATCAGGTCCGCGACAAGATCGAACGCCGCTACGCCAACGCACTCGGCCAGGCCGACCTCGCCCGCAACTCGGTGCAGGGGCGGATGCACGAGGTCGAACAAGCCGGGGTCCAGATGGCCGGCCATGCGCGTCTCGAGCAGATCCGCGCCAGTATGTCCGGCGGCGCGCTGCCGTCCTCGGGATCGGCCGAAACCGCCGCGCCGGCGCAGCCGACCGCGCAGCCGGGCACCGAACAGCCCCCTCAAACGGGCAACTGACAGACGAACATCTGAGCATGACCGCACCGACGGCCTCCTACCGACGTGGGGGGCCGTCGTCGTGTGCGGTCGGTGTTCGAATCCGATTTCCCGCCGAGGAGGGTTGTGGCACGAGTCGCCATCGTCGCGGGACCTGATGCCGGGCATGCGTTTCCGGCGTTCGCACTCGCCGAGCGGCTGACCGCCGCGGGGATCGAGGCTGTCGTGTACACCGGTGCGCGGTGGTGCGCAGACGCCGGGACCCGGGACGTCCGTGTCGAGGTACTACCCGGACTGGCCGCACTCCCCACCGACGATGACACCGATGCCGGCGCCAAATTGAGCCACCGTGCAGCGCGGATAGCGTCGGCCTTGGCGCCGATCCTCACCACCACATGCGTCGACCTGGTCATCTCCGATGTGATCACCGTTGGCGGAGCGTGGGCGGCCGAATTGGCGGGTGTTCCGTGGATCGAGTTGTCGCCGCACCCGCTGTACCGGGCGTCGGCCGGTCGCCCGCCGATCGGGGCCGGTCTCGAACCGGGCGTGGGACGGGTGGGTCGCCTGCGCGACACGGCCATGCGTGCGGCCACGGCGCGTTCGGTGCGGTCGGGTGAACGGCAACGAGCCCGGTCGCGGGCGACGATCGGACTGTCCGGCCCCAGCGGGGAACCGATCGCACGTCTGGTGGCCACTCTGCCTGCCCTGGAGGTGTGGCGACCGGATTGGCCCGCCGACACACATCTGATCGGCCCATTGCTGTGGGAACCCACCGACGTGGTCTTCGATCGACCCGTGGGCGACGGACCCGTGGTGCTCGTGGCGCCGTCCACGGCGGTCACCGGTGCGGCGGACATGGTGTCGACGTCTCTGGCGGCGCTGACCGGCGAACTCGCCGATCTTTCGGTGCGGGTGGTGGTCTCTGCGCTGCAGATCCCCGACGGGGTCGAACCTACGGCGCAGGTGACGGTGGGCACCGCCCGCCAGGACGAGGTGCTCACCGACGCGACCTTGGCGATCTGCGGTGGCGGACACGGAATGTTGGCCAAGGCATTGAAGGCCGCCGTGCCGGTGGTGACGGTGCCCGGTGGTGGGGATCAGTGGGAACTGGCCAATCGTGTCCGCCGGCAGGGCAGTGGTGTGCTGGTTCGGCCGTTGGATGTCGGGTCGATGGCGGCCGCGGTGCGGCAGGTGCTGTCCGATCCGGGATTCGCCGCCGCGGCCGCACAGGCGTCGGGTTCGGCGCGGGAGGTCGCCGATCCGGTCCGCATCGTGCAGTGGCTGCTGGGTCGGATGGCTGCCCGATCGGACGGGTGATCGGCTTCGCGTAGGCTGACGGCGATGCGTCTCACCGAGTTCACCGAGCTGATGACCGAGGAATTCGGCGCACAGTCGGCCGATTCGATCCTTCTGGACCACGTGCTGATTGATTTCGGCGGTCGGACCGGGGCGCAGGCCATCGACGACGGGATCGACCCGCGCGACGTATGGGTGGCCATCTGCCGGGATTTCGACGTCCCGCGCCACCGCTGGTGATCGCGGGCGTGTCACGCTTGCCATCGAACACATGTTCGTCCATTCTGAATCCAGAAGGAACCGCGCTCGCCTCCGGTGCGTCATAACCACGGGACACGAGCCAACCCACGAACCGAGAGCAGCCGTCCCCGGCCTGTTCAGCAAACTTGTCAGACCCCGTGGCTAGCGTGCACATCACGTCAGCAACTTCAGCAGACCACCACATCCACGACCGGCCACCGGTCAGAGTTCGGAGGAGAATCTCATGGCACCAGCACCGCAGGATCGGGAGAAGGCACTCGATCTGGCCCTCGCCCAGATCGACAAGAGCTTCGGCAAGGGGTCGGTCATGCGACTCGGCGAGGAGACCCGCCAGCCGATCGAGGTGATCCCCACCGGCTCCATCTCGCTCGACGTGGCGCTCGGCATCGGCGGTCTGCCGCGTGGCCGGATCATCGAGGTCTACGGCCCGGAGTCGTCGGGCAAGACGACCGTGGCGCTGCATGCGGTCGCCAATGCCCAGGCGCAGGGCGGGATCGCGGCGTTCATCGACGCCGAGCACGCGCTCGATCCCGACTACGCCGCCAAGCTCGGGGTGGACACCGACGCGCTGCTGGTGTCGCAGCCCGACACCGGTGAGCAGGCTCTCGAGATCGCCGACATGCTGATTCGCTCCGGTGCGCTGGACATCCTGGTCATCGACTCCGTGGCCGCGCTGGTGCCGCGTGCGGAGATCGAGGGCGAGATGGGTGACAGTCACGTGGGTCTGCAGGCGCGATTGATGAGCCAGGCGTTGCGCAAGATGACCTCTGCGCTGAGCAACTCCAAGACCACGGCCATCTTCATCAACCAGTTGCGCGAGAAGATCGGTGTGATGTTCGGCTCGCCGGAGACCACCACCGGCGGTAAGGCGCTGAAGTTCTACTCCTCTGTCCGCCTGGATGTTCGGCGTATCGAGACGCTCAAGGACGGCACCGACGCGGTGGGCAACCGCACGCGGGTGAAGATCGTCAAGAACAAGGTGGCCCCGCCGTTCAAACAGGCCGAGTTCGACATCCTCTACGGCCACGGCATCAGCAAGGAGGGCTCGCTGATCGACATGGGTGTGGCCGAGGGATTCATCCGCAAGTCCGGATCGTGGTTCACCTACGAGGGCGATCAGCTCGGTCAGGGCAAGGAGAACGCGCGCAAGTTCTTGATCGAGAACGACGACATCCGCGACGAGATCGAGAAGAAGATCAAGGAGAAGCTGGGTATCGGCGCGGTGGTCGATGCCGACGACGTCGCTCCGGCGCCGGTGGAGTTCTGATATCACCGACGTTCGGATACCACCGATGAGCACCACTTCGGACCCCGAGGAACGAACCGGACCCAGCGCCTGGGATGCGGCACTCCGTCTTCTCGGGGTCCGAGCTCGTTCCCGCCACGAGATGATCGACCGGCTCGCGCGTAAAGGCTTCGACAGCGACACCGTCGACGAGGTGATGGCCCGGCTCGACAAACATCATCTCATCGACGACGAGGATTTCGCCGCCGAGTGGGTGCGTTCGCGGCATGCCCATTCGGCACGCGGACGTGTCGCGCTACGACAGGAACTGCGGGCAAAGGGAATCGACGCCGGCATCGTGGAGTCCGCCCTGGCCGACCTCGACCCCGAGGACGAGCGTGTGGCGGCCACCGACCTGATCGCCAAGAAGCTCACGCCGAGTCAGGTCGATCGACTTCAGGAAGACCCGGCATCGCGTGACGCCGTGTTCCGTCGGCTCGTCGGCATGCTGATGCGCCGTGGGTATGCCCAGTCCCTGGCCATCGAGGTGGTCACCGAATCGCTGGATGCAGTGACCACCTCGACGGACTGATCGATCGGCTCGACACCGAATCCGGTTGCGCTACTTCTTGCCGAAGGTTGGCATGTTCTCGGCGGCGGCCTGGTCGGCCTCCTCGTGGTCGGCCACGGCGGTCTTTCGTCGCCCACCACGCAGTCGCGCCTCGAGGTAGGTGGCGAACGACGACAATCCGAAGTTGATGAGGATCATCACAATGGCCACCACGACGAGCGCCGGGAGGTAGTTGCCGTAGTACGACGCGGATTGGATGCCCGAGCGGACCACCTCGACATAGCCGATGGCATAACCGAGCGCACTGTCCTTGAGTGCGATCACCATCTGCGAGATGAGGGCGGGCAGCATCGCGGTCACCGCCTGCGGCAGCAGAATCACCCGCATCATCTGACTCTTGCGCAAGCCCAGGGCCTGCGATGCCTCGGTCTGACCCTTCGGCAACGAATTGATACCCGAACGAATGATCTCGGCGATCACCGAGCCGTTGTACAGCGTCAGCCCGGTGACCACCGCCGCGAAGGCCAGTTGTGACGACGGGAAGATCGCGTAGTCGGCGAACAGGTAGTACGCGAAGATCATCAGGATCAGCACCGGGATCGCACGGAACACTTCGACGATCAGTCCGGAGACGGCGCGTACCCAGGTGTGGTCGGAGAGTCGCCCGATGCCGAGCACCGCACCGAAGATCAGCGCGAACACGATCGACAGCGCGGCAGCTTTCAGAGTGCCCCACAACCCCGGCAGGATGTACGTGGTCCACGTCGTCGACTTGATGAACGGGTTCCATTTGTCCGCGGTGAGCTGATCGTTGCCGGCCAGAACATAGATCACGTAGGCCGCGACCGCCACCAAGATGGCGATGAACACCACGGCGATGATCGCGTTGCGGCGTCGTGCCTTCGGGCCCGGTGCGTCGTAGAGGACGGTGGCGTTGGCGCTCATCGCTTCACCGCCAGACGCTTGGCGAGGTAACCGAACACGAATCCCTCCGTCAGCGTGATGATCATGAAACCGATGGCGATGATCGCGAACACCGCGATGATCTGGTCAGAAAACGTCTCGATCTCTTCCTTCATCAGCAGCGATGCCTCCGCGACACCGATCACCGAGGCCACCGTGGTGTTCTTCGTGAGCGCGATGAGAACGCTGCCCAACGGGCCGATGACGGAACGAATCGCCTGCGGCAGCACGATGATCCCGAAGACCTGAGGAAAGGTGAGACCCAGAGAACGCGCCGCCTCGGCCTGTCCGAGGGGCACCGTGTTGAAGCCCGACCGGAGGGTCTCGCACACGAAGGTCGCCGTGTAGAGGATGAACGCCAACACCGCGAGCCAGAAGTTGTTGTTCTCGATGAAGTTCTCGTTGTCGGGTGCCAGCGCGAGACCGAGGTTCTGATAAAGGCCGATCGAGCAGAACAGCACGATCAGTGTCAACGGGGTGTTGCGCACCACGTTGACGTACACGTCGGCGAACCCGCGCATCACCGGAACCGGCGACACCCGCATCGCAGCCAGCAGGGTGCCCCAGATGAGCGCCCCGATCGCCGAGAAGAACGTGAGTTTCAGCGTCACCCAGAAAGCCGGCCACAATTGTGGCCCCATATCCGCCCAGAGTTCACTCATGTCGGTGCTCCACCTCCCTCGTCAGCTCAGGCCCGGTGGGCACGGTGTGGGTTCCGAGTCCAGGAAATCCAGGTCCCCGGGTGTCGGCGTGAACTCGTACTGCGAATCGGGCTCCTCGGCGCGGGCCATCATCCGGTCGACCTCTTCGTCGCCGATGGCGTCACGCAGCGCCGCATCCCACGGGGACGTCCCGTCGGGACCCGGCTGCATCATCTCGTCCAGGGCCTCGTTGACCGCGGTGACGACCTCCGGGCTGTCCTTCGCGAGGCCGATTCCGTAGTACTCGGTGGAGAACGGGGTACCCGCTGTTTTGAGGGCGTCCTTCACGCAGGCGTCCTGCGGATAGTTCATGTCGACGAGTTTGAATTCGTCGGGAAAGAAGTTGGCATACCCGGCGAGAATGACCTCGTCGGTGGTCAACGCGTCGACCTTGCCGCGCCGCAGCGCCTCCACACAACTCGAATAGGAGTCGTACTCCTGGAGCTGGACCGATGGAAGCTGCGCCTTCACGTTCTGAGCGGACGTGGAGCCGGTGACCGAGCACAGCTTCTTGCCCTTGTTGAGGTCGGTCAGCGTGGTGATCGAATCGTCGTCATCGCGGACCAGTAGACCCTGGTAATTGATCAGGTACGGACCGGCGAAATCGACTTCGTTCGCGCGCGACGAGGTGATCGAATAGGTGGCCGCGATCATGTCGACCTCGCCGTTCTTGATGAGCGTCTCGCGCTGTGCCGATGGCGTCTCCCGCCACTGGATCTCCGGGTGCTCCACCCCGAGGGAATCGGCGATGCTGTTGACCACATAGGTCGAAACCGCGGGATCGAACCCGGTCACGGATTTGTCGGGGTTTCGGATGCCGAGGCCGGGCTGATCGTATTTTGTTCCGAGCACCACGGTGCCCTCGCGTATCGAGTCGACGAGATTGCGCGGCTCAGAGCTGCCGCATCCCGCGAGTGTCGCGGCCAGGAGGGCAGCAACTACCGCGAACAGGCCGAGGGTGGAGGTGCGCGGTACACGTCTGCGTGATGTCACTGGTGATCTGTTCATCTCAGTGACCGAGGATCTTTCCAAGGAAATCTCGTGCGCGTTCGGACTTCGGTTGCGAGAAGAAGCTTTCGGGATCTGAATCCTCCACGATCGCGCCGTCGGCCATGAAGATGACGCGATCGGCTGCTTTGCGGGCAAAACCCATCTCGTGGGTCACCACGAGCATGGTCATGCCCTCCTTGGCGAGCGACACCATGACGTCGAGAACCTCGTTGACCATCTCGGGATCGAGTGCCGAGGTCGGTTCGTCGAACAACATGATCTTCGGGTCCATGGCCAGCGACCGGGCGATCGCCACACGTTGCTGCTGACCACCCGACAACTGGGCCGGGTATTTGTCCTTCTGGCTTGCTATCCCGACCCGTTCGAGAAGTTCGAGTGCTCGCTTGTTCGCGTCAGCCTTGTTCTTCTTACGCACCTTGATCGGAGCGAGGGTCACGTTCTCCAGGATTGTTTTGTGGGCGAAGAGGTTGAAGGACTGGAAGACCATCCCCACGTCGGCACGTAGCCGGGCCAGATCGCGGCCCTCGTCGGGAAGTGTGCGGCCCTCGACCTCGATCACGCCGCTGTCGACCGGTTCCAGGCGGTTGATGGTGCGGCACAGAGTTGACTTGCCCGATCCCGACGGGCCGAGGACCACGACGACCTGTCCGGCCGGAACCTCGAAATCGATGTCACGCAGCACATGCAGATCACCGAAGTGCTTCTGTACGTTCTTCATCGCGATCATCGGCTGTGGCCGGGAGGTGGGCACGGCCGTTGTGGAGTCGTCCGTCGGCGATTCGGTCATAGTGGCTCACACTAGTGTGATGGATGCGACTCGTCCTGTTCATCGGTGAACCGTGCGCGTATTTGGGACCGATTTGCCCACGCCCGTACCCTGGAAGCCGTGAGTATCGAGTTGTCCGATCGGCATGTTGCCGCTCGGAAGGGTGTCCGGGCGGCCCTGGCCGACGACGTGTCCGCGGGCAGTGGCCGCAGCTATCAGGTGCGGACCTACGGCTGCCAGATGAACGTGCACGATTCCGAACGCATCGCCGGACTGCTCGAAGACGCCGGGTATGTCAAGGCCGACGACGGTGACGACCCCGATCTCGTGGTGTTCAACACGTGCGCGATCCGCGAAAATGCCGACAACAAACTCTATGGCAATCTCTCGCACCTCGCGCCGGTGAAGTCCGAGCGGCCGGGAATGCAGATCGCCGTCGGTGGCTGCCTGGCGCAGAAGGACAAGGACTCGGTGCTGCGCAAGGCGCCCTGGGTGGACGTGGTGTTCGGCACCCACAACATCGGTTCGCTGCCCGCGCTGCTGGAACGAGCCCGTCACAACGAGTCGGCGCAGGTCGAGATCCTGGAGTCGCTGGAACGCTTCCCGTCCACGCTGCCCGCCAAGCGGGACTCGGCGTACTCCGGGTGGGTCTCGGTGTCGGTGGGATGCAACAACACCTGCACCTTCTGCATCGTGCCGTCGCTGCGTGGCAAAGAGGTCGACCGTCGCCCCGGTGACGTGCTCGCCGAGGTGTCGGCGCTGGTCGAGCAGGGTGTGCTGGAGGTGACCCTGCTGGGTCAGAACGTGAACGCCTACGGTACGTCGTTCGCCGATCCGGACCAACCGCGTAACCGCGGTGCCTTCGCCGAACTGCTGCGGGCCTGCGGTGAGATCGATGGTCTCGAGCGTGTCAGGTTCACCTCGCCGCATCCGGCCGAGTTCACCGATGACGTCATCGATGCCATGGCCGAGACACCCAACGTCTGCCCACAGCTGCACATGCCGCTGCAATCGGGTTCCGACCGTGTTCTGAAGTCGATGCGCCGCAGCTATCGGCAACGCAAGTTCCTCGGCATCCTGGAGAAGGTGCGAGCAGCGATGCCCCATGCGGCCATCACCACCGACATCATCGTCGGATTCCCCGGTGAGACCGAAGAGGACTTCCAGCAGACACTGGATGTGGTTGCCGCCGCACGGTTCTCGAGCGCATTCACCTTCCAGTACTCACCGCGGCCCGGTACCCCGGCCGCGACGATGCCCGACCAGGTTCCGCCGGAGGTCGTGGGGGAGCGGTATCGCCGACTCATCGATCTACAGGAACAGATCTGCCTCACGGAGAATCAGAAGTTGCTCGGTACCGAGGTGGAGCTGTTGGTGGTGGCCGACGAGGGCCGCAAGTCGGCCCACACCGGACGTCGCACCGGGCGCGCTCGCGACGGTCGACTGGTGCACTTCGCGCCGGCACCTCACGGCGACGACGAGACGATCCGTCCGGGCGACGTGGTGACCACCCGGGTCACCGGCGCTGCTCCGCACCATCTGATCGCCGACGCCGGGGTGGACAGTCATCGGCGGACCCGGGCCGGGGACGCCCATGCTGCCAGCCGGATGCCGACGACGGCACCGGTCGGGGTGGGGCTGGGGATGCCCGGTATCGGAGCGGCGCCCGCAGAATCGGTCGGCGTGGGATGTTCAGGAGGATGCGGCTGATGACTGCCGACAAGGACCAAGAGGTCGACCACGGTCAGGACGCCGCCGGCGGCCTCGCCGCCTACGAAAGCGATCTGCGTCGAGCTGAACGTAAGGTCGCCGGGGAGATCGATCCCGGTCTGCGTGCGGTGGTCGTCGCGGTAGGTGTGCTGGTAGCGATGCTGTCGATGGTGTTGCCGCACACCGGTACCGCCAGTGGGATCGAGGTGCTCACCTTCGCCCCGGACGCCGACGCCGAACGCGTCACCATCACCTCGGAGGTGTTCGTCTACCTGTTGACGATCTTCGGCATCGGTGTGTCGGCATTCGCCCTGCTGACCCGACGGTGGCTGCTGGCGTGGATAGCGCTGTGCGGCAACGCCGTCGCCTGCGTGGCCGGCATGCTGGCGTGGTGGTCACGCAACACTCCCGGCGTCGGAGGCATCGAGCCACCGTCCGGGGTGGGCATCGGACTGATCATCGGCTGGCTCGCCGTTCTGGTGCTGACCTTCCACTGGGCGCGTGTCGTCTGGGCCCGCAGCACCTACCATCTGGCGCTCGAGGAGCAACGGCGCAAAGAGGCGGCCACGCGCGACGCGGTGGCGCGATCCTTGCAGCTCAAGCCGGACCGAGACGCCTGACGTGGGCGAGCACACATCCGCCAGACTTCCGAGCGTCGCGGATTATCGCGCGCACGTCACCGAAAAGGTTCGGTACGCCGACACCGATCGCCAAGGTCATGTCAACAACGCCGTGTTCGCGACGTTCCTCGAATCCGGGCGGGTGGCGGTGCTCTACGACCCGCAGGCACCGCTGGCCGGGCCCGGCACCTCATTCGTGATCGCTCGGCTCGAGCTGGACTTCCGTGCCGAGATGACCTGGCCGGGTGACATCATTGTCGGTACCCGCGTGGCCTCACTCGGTCGCAGTTCCATCGTGCTCGAACAGGGCATATTCCAGGCTGATACGTGCGTGGCGACTGCCACGACCGTCATCGTCGCCTTCGACGACTCCACTCGCCGGTCCCGACCGCTCCCGGAATCCGCCGTGACGATCCTGCGTGACCTGACCGTGTCGACGGCAGGTGGCTCGACGACGGACGAAACGACGTCGGGTGGGTCGACGAACTGAGCGCCGACCGCCCGGCGTGCGTCCCTCAGCGGTCGGCGATGGCGCTGGCTGCGGCGTCTGCCCACTCTCGCCACTGCGCAGCCTGTTCCCGAAGCTTCACGGCGTCCTTGGCCTTGCCACGGTCATCGGCCTTGCGGGCCTGATCCTCGAGTTGCGCGGCGCGGTCGGCGAATTGTGCGGCGCGCGCCTGTGCCTCCGGATCGGTTCGCTGCCATTGTGCATCCTCCGCGTCGCGGATGCGCTTCTCGAGGGCGCGTGCGCGTCCCTCGAGTGAACCCATCTGATCGCGCGGAACCTTGCCGATCTCGTCCCACTGGTCGCGGAAGGCGCGAAATTCGCGTCGCGCGGCATCGAGGTCGGCGGCCGGGTCGATGGACTTCTCGGCGTGCTCCAACAGTGCCAGCTTCGCGGCCCCGTTTGCCGCGAATTCGTTGTCGCGCTCCGATGTGGCGGCGTTGCGGGCCGAGAAGAACACGTCCTGGGCGGCTTTGAACCGCTGCCACAAAGCGTCGTCGGCGTCGCGCGGTGCGCGTCCGGCGGCCTTCCACTCGGTGAGCAGTTCACGGAAGCGTGCCGAGGTGGCGCCCCAATCGGTGGATGTGGACAGTTCCTCGGCGCGCGTGATCAGCTCTTCCTTGCGGGCCTTCGCGCCCGCTCGTTCACGGTCGAGCTCGGCGAAATGGGCGCCCCGCCGCCGATTGAACGCGTCACGCGCCTTCGCGTAGCGCTTCCACAACGCATCGTCGGTCTTGCGGTCGACACCCTTGATGGACTTCCATTCATCGAGGATGGCCCGCAACCGATCCCCGGCCACCTTCCACTGGGTGGATTCGGCGCCGATGTCCTCGGCCTCGGCGGCCAACGCCTCCTTGCGGGCGATGGCCGTGGCGCGGGCCTGCTCTCGTTCGGCCTTGATCGAGTCGGCCACCTCGTCGGCGCTGCCCACGATTACCGTCAGCCGCTGCTCGAGGGCGGCGACATCACCGATCACTGCGGCGGTCGGTAGCGCATCGAGCAGATGGCGCGCGGCGGTCTGCGCCTTGCGTGGATCACCCGACCGTGCCGCCAGACGTTCCTCGAGGATCTCCACCTCGGTGGCGAGGTCATCGAACTTGCGGGAGAAATGCGCCAGTCCATCCTCGATGGAACCTGCTTGCCAGGAACCGATCTGACGCTCGCCGTCGGTGGTCTTCAGCCACACCACACCGTCGGCGTCGATTCGGCCGAACTCGTGCGGGTCGCCGCACGGTACAGGCGTGGGCACCGGGTGCACATCGGCGGCGCGTGGGCGCGGCCCGGGGCGAGGTCCGGGCTTGGGGCCCGGCTTGGGCATCGGATGCGGCTTGGGCGGGCCCGGGGTCGGCGCGGTCGGCTCGGCGGGTCGGGATGCCGCGGGCTCGACACGCCCCGGATCGGCGCCCCCCGGATCGGCTGGAGTGGGATCTGTCGGATTCGTCATGTGCAGGTGCCCTCTCCCGCAGGTTGATGCCGCGCGCCACGGCTGCCGTCACGTCGAGGCCTGCACCGACGTACCGACGCCACAGGCTGCCCCCATTGAACCAGGTCAGGGTGTGCCGTGTGGGCGCTGCGGTGACATTGCGGCCGGACGCGGTGCGCTGGTGGCCTAACGGGTCGACTAGCGTCGTGAACGTGCTGGCGTCCGTGGTCTTCGTCCCGAGTGCTCCGCTGCTGGTGCCACAGGTCGCGGGGCCGGGCGCCACCGACACCGAGGCGGTACGGGAAGCGACCCGCACGGCCGGTCGGGAACTGGCCGCCGCGGCCACAGAGTTCGTGGCGATCGGCGCGCGCGACGATGATTCGGCGGCCGAGATCGGGGTGGACGGCGACTTCGGACGGTTCGGGGTGCCCATGGCGGTGACACTGCGCCGTCCGGCCGCTGTCGCGGTTCAGTCCGGTACCGCACGCAAGGACACGCTCGATCTGTCGCCGTCGGATCTGCCGCTGTCGATGCTGATCGCGGGGTGGTTACGTGCCGAGTCCGGCATCGAGGCCGTCGAACCGGTCACGGTGGCGCGCGATGCCCTGCCGGCCGACTGTGCGCGGGTGGGCGCCGAACTACGGAGGCGGATAGACGCCGATCCCGGTCGGGTGGGGGTGCTGGTGGTGGCCGACGGCGCTACCGCACTGTCGGCGCGAGCACCTGGTGGCGGCCTGCGACCCGGTGCGGTGGACATGCAGCGACGCATCGACCAAGCCCTGGCGGCTGCCGACACCGACACGCTCGCGGCGTTGGACCCGACGGCATGTGCTCACGCGGGTGTCGCGGGCCGTCCGGCGTGGCAGGTCGCCGCCGCACTGTGTTCGGGTCGGCAGTTCGCCTCGCGGCTCGCCTATCGCGATGCGCCGTTCGGGGTCGGCTACACGGTGGTCACGTGGACGCCGCGATGACCGGTTCCAGCGGGCCCGTTCCGATCGCGATCGTGGGTCCGACGGCGAGCGGCAAATCCGATCTCGCCCTCGACATCGCCGAACACGTCGGCGGCGAGATCGTCAACCTCGATGCGATGCAGCAATACCGCGGGATGGACATCGGTACCGCGAAGGTGCCCGTCGCCGACCGCCGCGGCATCCCTCATCATCAGATCGACGTGCTCGATGTGACCGAGACCGCCACCGTCGCGCGTCACCAACGTGGCGCCGGAGCCGACGTCGACCGCGTGCGGGCCGCGGGACGGGTGCCGGTCCTCGTCGGCGGATCGATGATGTACATCCAGGGCCTGCTCGACGACTGGCGGTTCCCCGCGACCGATCCGCAGGTACGTGGCCGGTACGAGGCGCTGCTCGATGAGATCGGTGTCGCGGCGCTGCACCGGCGTCTGGCCGAGGTGGATCCGGACGCGGCCGCATCCATTCTCGCCACCGACGGTCGGCGTATCGTGCGGGCCCTGGAGGTGGTCGAACTGACCGGCGCGCCGTTCGCGGCGTCGGCGCCGAAGATCGGGGAGCCACGCTGGCACACGCGCATCCTGGCCCTCGACCGGGACACCGCCGATCTCGACGCACGCATCCGGGTGCGCACCCGGCAGATGTTCGCGCTCGGCCTCGTCGACGAGGTGGCGCAGTTGTGTCTGGCCGGTCTGCGCTCGGGGCGCACGGCGTCCCGAGCCATCGGCTATGCGCAGGTCCTCGCCGCGTTGGACGGCGAGTACGACATGGACACCGCCGAGGAGTTGACCTTCATCGGCACGCGCCGGTACGTCCGCAGGCAACGGTCATGGTTTCGACGCGACCACCGCATCACCTGGCTCGACGCCGCCCAGGACGATGTGCCGGCGCAAGCCCTGCGGATTGTGGAGGCTTAGGCTTCGCCTCGTACGCTGGTGGGGTGACGGCCACAACCTCGGGTGACCAGACGCCCGCCCTGCATTTCGTGAAGGGCCACGGGACCCAGAACGATTTCGTCATCCTGACCGATCCGGCGGCGCACCTCGACCTGACCCAAGCCCACGTCGCGGCATTGTGTGACCGGCGGCGTGGAATCGGTGCGGACGGGCTGCTGCGGGTGGTTCGGTCGGCCGCACTGGTGGAACGCGGAGTGCTCGACGCCCTCCCGGATGGGGTCGCGCCCGATGACTGGTTCATGGACTATCGCAACGCCGACGGCTCCGTCGCCGAGATGTGCGGAAACGGGGTGCGGGTCTTCGCCCATCACCTGCGCGCCTCCGGTCTGGTCGCCGCGGACCGCTTCACGGTCGGATCACGCGCCGGCGCTCGACCGGTTGTCGTCCATGCCCACGACGCCGTCCACGCCGACGTCACCGTCGAGATGGGGACGGTCCGCCGCGACGGCGACTCGCTGGTGCGAATCGGCGACGACGTCTATCGCGGTGTGATGATCGACGTCGGCAACCCGCACCTGGCCTGCGTGGTACCGGATCTGACCGCGACCGACCTGGCGGCCATCGATTTCTCCGACGGGGTGGTCCTCGAGCCGGATGCGTTCGCGCACGGCGCGAACGTCGAGATCGTGACCGCCCCCGGCACCCCCGACGGCCAGGGCCGGCTACCGGCGTCGATGCGGGTGTTCGAACGCGGTGTCGGGGAGACTCGGAGCTGCGGGACCGGTCTGGTGGCTGCCGGTGCCGCAGTGCTGGCACATCAGGGCGAGTCGGCGGGCACGCTGTGCATCACCGTGCCGGGAGGTCGGGTCGAGGTGGGTATCCGGGCGGACGGTTCCCATCTCCGTGGCCCGTCGATGCTGGTCGCCGAAGGCCACCTGCGGCCGGGATGGGATCGGCCCGCGAGCTGACGGCGGCACCACGTCCGGCCACCGCGCGGAAAACGGGATGCTTCCCGCACGTCGAGCGTGACATCATGGATGTCACCCATGACAAAATCAGCGATCACACCACCACCTCATCCGGCCAACCGAGATCTGGCCGACTCCGATCTGGCCGACCTGCCCGACACATCCGATGACGGCACCACCGGGCGCGACATCTTGGCGGGGTTGTCCCGACCGACCACCGGTGAGCTCCAGCTCGAGGAACGCGCGTCTCTGCAGCGTGTCGCCGGTCTCTCCACCGAACTCACCGACGTCACCGAGGTCGAGTACCGCCAACTGCGCCTCGAGCGGGTGGTATTGGTAGGCGTCTGGACCGAGGGCACCGCCGCCCAGGCCCGGGCCAGCATGACCGAACTCGCCGCGCTGGCCGAGACCGCGGGCTCGCAGGTACTCGACGCGTTGATCCAGCGACGTTCGCGGCCCGACTCGGCCACCTACATCGGTTCGGGAAAGGCCGACGAACTGCGCGCGGCCGTCTTGGAGACGGGTGCGGACACGGTGATCTGCGATGGTGAACTCACCCCGGCACAGCTGACCGCCCTGGAGAAGGTGGTCAAGGTCAAAGTCATCGACCGTACCGCGCTGATCCTCGACATTTTCGCGCAGCACGCGACTTCGCGGGAAGGCAAGGCCCAGGTGTCGCTGGCACAGATGGAATACATGCTCCCGCGACTGCGTGGTTGGGGTGAGTCGATGTCGCGGCAGGCCGGCGGTCGTGCGGGCAGCAACGGTGGTGTCGGTCTGCGTGGACCGGGTGAGACGAAGATCGAGACCGACCGCAGGCGGATTCGCGAACGGATGGCCAAGTTGCGCCGCGAGATCCGCGCGATGAAGAAGTCCCGCACGGTGATGCGTGCGGCCCGCGAGCGCAACGAGATTCCGCGGCTCACCGTGGCCGGCTACACCAACGCGGGTAAGTCCAGCCTGGTCAATGCGATGACCGGCTCGGGTGTCCTGGTGCAGGATGCGCTGTTCGCCACCCTGGATCCGACCACCCGCCGCGCCACACTCGATGATGGTCGAGCAGTGGTGTTCACCGACACCGTCGGGTTCGTCCGACATCTGCCCACACAGCTGGTCGAGGCGTTCCGGTCGACTCTGGAAGAAGTGGTGGACGCTGATCTGCTGCTCCACGTCGTCGACGGTGCCGACCCGTTCCCGGTCGAGCAGATCTCCGCGGTGCGCCGCGTCATCAACGAGGTCGTCGCCGAGGAGGGTGCCACCGCGCCGCCCGAACTGTTGGTGGTCAACAAGATCGACGCAATCGATGCCACTCGGATGGCGGAGTTGCGGGGCGCGCTCGGCGACGCGGTTTTCGTGTCCGCGCGCACCGGCGAAGGTTTGCCGGAACTGTTCGAGCAGGTGCGCGAGTTCATCGGTCGGTCCGACGTGGAACTGACCATCGACGTGCCCTACACCCGTGGCGACCTCATCTCGCGTATCCACGAGGAGGGTGAGGTGCTGACCAGCGAGCACACCGCCGACGGCACCACCATGCGGGTCCGGGTCCCGGCCGCGTTCGCGGGCATCCTGGAGCCGTTGCGGGCCTGACCGGACAGCAGACGACCCCGCCGCAGGTCATGCGACGGGGCCGTGGTCGACGTTGCGGTCAGTCTGCGTCGAGATCCTTGGCGACAAGTGCGGCGATCGCGTCGAGGGTGCTCTGATCGTCGGCGGTCACCACCACATCCGTACCCTTCTCCGCCCCCAGGGTCATGATCATCAGCGCCGAACCGGCATCCACCGGGTCACCGCCCTCGAGTGACAGAGTGACGGTGGCGCCGGTGTCGGCCACCGCCTCGGCGATGATCGTCGCGGGACGGGCGTGCAGGCCGACGGCCGAGCCGACGGTGACTGTGGTGCTGGGCATTGGTGATACTCCTTTGCTTGTGGGTTCAAATCTCGAGCCGGGTGCGTTGCAGTCGGGATCGTCGCGGTCGGGAATGTTGCGGTCGATGTCGACTGAGTCTGCCCGAACAGCGCTCAAGCGGGGACGGTTTGGACGTCTTCGAAGCGTCCGGCGTGTTGCCGGTTGGCATGCCACTGCTTGGCTGTGATGACGGCGAACGCGCTCAGGACGGTTCCGGCGGCCAGGGCGACGAGGAACAGAATCCAGTTGTTCATGGCGAAGAACACGAAGATACCGCCGTGCGGTGCGCGCAGTTCGACACCGAATGCCATCACCAGGCCGCCCGCGAGCGCTCCGCCGGCCATCATCGAGGGGATCACCCGGAACGGGTCGGTGGCGGCGAACGGGATGGCTCCCTCGGAGATGAACGAGGCGCCGAGCAGCCATGCGGCCTTGCCGTTTTCACGCTCGGGCTCGGTGAACAGCTGCGGACGCAGCACCGTGGCCAGTGCCATGGCCAGCGGCGGCACCATGCCGGCACACATCACCGCCGCCATGATCTGCAGCTGTGCGGGTCCGCCGATGGCCAGGCCGGTGGTGGCGAACAGATAGGCCGCCTTGTTGACGGGTCCACCGAGGTCGAAGCACATCATCAGGCCGAGGACCACGCCCAACACCACTGCGGAGCCTCCCGACATGCTGTTGAGTGCGTCGGTCATCTGGTCGGTCACCCAGGCCAGCGGCTTGCCGAGGAGCATGTAGAGCAGCACGCCGATCACCATGCTGCCCAGCAGTGGGATGATGACCACCGGTTGCAGTCCGCGTGCCCACTGCGGCAACGGGATCCGGGCGATCCACAAGCACACGACACCGGCGATGAGGCCGCCGACCAGTCCGCCGATGAAGCTCGCGCCCACGGCGACCGAGACCAGGCCGGCCACGAATCCCGGCGCGATGCCCGGTCGGTCGGCGATGGCGAACGAGATGTAGCCGGCCAACACCGGGACCAGCATGCCCATGGCCAGCGAGCCGACTGCGAAGAGTACGGCGCCGATGTACTGGCCGAGTCCGCCGGCCGGGAGGTCCCAGAGACTGTTGTTCAGTGCGATGAAAGCGCCGTCGGACAGTGAGCCGGCTTCATCGAGGGTGCTGTTGGCGATCTCGTAACCGCCGAGGAAGGGCAGGAAGCCCAATGCGATGAGCAAGCCGCCGGCCGCGACGAACGGGATCATGTAGCTCACACCCGTCATCAGCGCCTGTCGGACCTGGCCGCCGAGACCGACGCCCGCAGTCCCGGATGCCTCCGTTTCGGCGCCGTCGTCGTCGGCGGCGCCGCTGACCACGGTCGCCGACGGATTCTTCGACGCGGCAACCGCTTCGGCGATCATCGCGTCGGGTTCGTTGATCGCGCGTTTGACGCCCGAGGCGACCACGGGTTTGCCGCGGAAACGATCCTTGCCCTTCACCCCGACATCGGTGGCGAAGATCACGGCGTCGGCATCGGCGATGACCTGGGGATCGAACGAGGTGGTCGCTGAGGAACCCTGGGTTTCCACGTGGAAGTCGACGTCGGCGCGTTCGGCCGCGTACTTGAGTGCGTCGGCGGCCATGTAGGTGTGGGCGATACCGGTGGGGCAGGCGGTGATCGCCACGACAGACGGCCGTCGATCGGCGTCGCCGGCGTCTGGTGCCGTGGGCGTTGTCTCGGGGGTCGCCACCGTGGATGTCGCCGCCGGCGTCTGGGTGGGCTGCGGGTTGATGGCCTCGTCGACGAGTTGTACGACGCGCTCGTCGCTGTCGGCCGCCCGCAGCGAGTCGACGAACTCCGGACGCACCAGCGACCGGGCCAGCGAGCTGAGCAGCTTCATGTGCTCGGAGGCGCCGCCTTCGGGTGCGGCGATGAGGAACACCAGGTCGGCGGGACCGTCCGGGGCGCCGAAGTCGACCTTTCGCGACAGGCGCGCCATCGCGAGGGAGGCTGCGGTGACCGACGCGGCGCGCGCGTGCGGGATCGCGATTCCGCCGGGCAGTCCGGTGGCGGACTTGGCCTCGCGATCGAGCGCGCCGCGGGCCAGCACGGTGGCGTCGGTGGTGCGGCCGGCCGAGGCCAGCCGATCGGCGAGGTAACCGATCACGGCCGCCGGGTCGTCGCCGGCGTCCACGTCGAGGCTCACCGTCTGTGGGGTGATGATCTGTTCTGACATGGGTTTTCCTTCGTGCGGGTGCTTGTCGGAAGGTGGATTTGCTTCGGTGTCAACGCAAGGGGATCGTCAACCTGCACTGGCGGCCCCGGTGAGGTCGGTGACGGAGACGTTGTCCGGATCGATCTGATCGGGATAGGGCGGTTGAGTGCCGGCCAGAGCGGTGGCCGCAGAGCCGTACGCCACGGCCATCCGGAGCCGTTCGGGTTCCTCGGCACCACCGCACTCGGCGATGAGATAACCGGTGAGGGCAGCGTCGCCGGCGCCGACGGTGCTGCGCGGCACGATGGGCGGTGGGGTCGCGAACCATGCGCCTGTCGAGGTGACCAACAGGGCGCCGGCGGCGCCGAGAGTGGCGAGGATCGCCGCCCCGGTGCGGTGCGCCAGCACGGTGGCGGCGGCGACCAGGGGAGCGTGGTCGCCACGCGCGGATGCCGTCGACAACTCCGCCGGGTCGACACCGGTGGCCTCGGCGAGCTCTTCCTCGTTGGGCTTGAGCAGATCGACCGGCCCGGTGACCGCCGCGGCGAGCGGAGCGCCGGAGGTGTCCACCGCCACCCGGCAACCCGTATCGGCAAGTGCGTCGACGACCGTGCGGTACCAGTTGTGCGGCAGCCCCGGCGGCAGCGAGCCGCACAACGCCACCCAGCGGGCATCGCCGGCATTGGCGAGGACCAGCTCGGTCAGTTCGGCGGCCGACGCGTCGTCGAGCACGAAACCGGGTGCGTTGACCTTCGTGGTGGTGCCGTCGGGGTCGACGATGGTGACGTTGGACCGGACCTCACCGTCGATCGCGAGTGTCAGGTAGGGCAACGCGACCGAGTCGAGCGCCGCGAGCAGCGGGTCACCGGCGCGCGCCGGGAGCAGTGCCCGCGTTCCGATACCCGCAGCGGATGCCACCCGGGCGACGTTGACGCCCTTGCCGCCCGGTTCGGTGCGGACGTTGCTCGCACGCTGGACCGCGCCATGGCTCAACGGCGCGGTCAGTTCCAGCGTCCGGTCCAGACTCGGATTTGCTGTCACGGTCACGATCGCCGGCGAACGGCCGGGGTCGACCCGGCCGGCGGCCGAAGCCGGGTGGGGGTCTGTCATGGATTCCCTCTCCGTGGTGTGGTCGGTGATCACGCGATCACCGTCTCGATGCCGTGGTCGGCGAGTGCCCCCGCGAAGTCGGGGTCGATACCGGTGTCGGTGATCAGTACGTCGATGTCGGCGAGCGCGGCGAAGGACGTGAGATCTTCATGGCCCGCCTTCGACGAGTCCGCCAGAACGACGACGCGGTGGGCGGAACGGACGATCGCCGACTTGATCGCTGCCTCGTCCGGATCCGGGGTGGACAGACCGTGGGCGATGCTGATGCCGTTGGTGCCGACGAAGGCCGTGGTGATGCGCAGCCGTTCGAGTGCGGCGACGGTGTCGGCGCCGACCATCGCCTGGGTGAGTCCGCGGACTCGGCCGCCGAGCACATGCAGGGTCTCGGCGCCCTGTGCGGCCAGGGCGCCGGCGATGGGAATGCTGTGGGTCATCAACGTCAGTCGGCGGTCACGGGGGAGTGCGAGGGCGGCCTGGTAGGTGGTGGTGCCGGCGTCGATGAACACCGACCCGCCGTCGGGTGGGAGGAAGCGCGACGCGGCCGCACCGATCGCGAGCTTCTGGTCGGTGTGCGACATCAGGCGTTCGTCGATGCCCTGTTCGCCGACGACCGGCGTCGCGCCGGGACGTACGGCGCCACCATGGACGCGCTGGAGGTGTCCGTTGCGTTCCAGCACAGCGAGATCGCGGCGGACGGTCTCGCTCGTCACGTCGAACAACGAGGCCAAAGCGGTGACCGAGGCGCGGCCGTTGACCCGTACCTGGTTGGCGATCGCCTGCTGACGTTCTTCCGCGTACACGATGTCCTCGTCTGTTGATTTGATTGGCGTTGGATGTGGGTATATCTGTGTTTACGCCTGTTTATGTTGACAAGTCAAGGTTTTCTTGTAACTTGGATCACAACGGTGACCAGTGGATCGTGGCGGCACACCGTGGCCCAGCCCGTCGGACAAGTGAGGATCTCGGTGGAGCACACACACGTACTGAACGGAACGCCGGTCGTCGGCGGACACGCCTACGGGCCCGCGATCTGGCCGGGTGAGCGTCCGGTGTATGATCCGGCCGTCGCCGCCCCAGTCCTCGAGGACGAACGCGACGTGGAGATCAAGCGGTTCACCGACGCGGCGGCCGCGGTCGCGGGGAGGCTGCGGGAGCGGGCATCACACGCCTCGGGTGCCGCGGCGGAGGTGTTGTCGGCGACGGCGGGTCTCGCCGAGGACCGCGGGTGGACCGGCGCGGCCTCGAAACTCATCACGACAGGGACGCCAGCGCCGGCGGCAGCGGTCGCCGCGACCGACCAGTTCGCGGAGATGTTCACCAAGCTCGGCGGCCTCATGGCCGAGCGCGTCACGGATCTCAACGATGTCCGGGACCGCGTGGTCGCCGAACTACTGGGAGTCCCCGAACCCGGGGTTCCGGAACCCGCCGAACCGTCTGTGCTGTTGGCCGACGATCTTGCTCCGGCCGACACGGCGGGACTGGACCCGACAAAGGTCACCGCGCTGGTCACACGGCTGGGCGGCCCGACCAGTCACACCGCGATCATCGCGCGACAACTCGGGATTCCGTGTGTGGTGGCGGTATCCGGCCTCGGTGAGGTGGCCGCCGGGACGACGGTGCTGGTCGACGGTACCGCGGGCACCCTGGAGGTCGAGCCGGATCCCGACGACGCCGCCGCGCGCGTGGCCGAGAGCCGGCGGATGGCGGAATTGGTGGCGGCCTGGGCCGGACCGGGAGTGACCGCCGACGGGCGACCGATCGCGGTCCTCGCCAATGTCGCCGATGGCACGTCGGCCCGGTCGGCGACCTCCCACCCGGTAGAGGGTGTCGGCCTGTTCCGCACGGAGTTGGCGTTTCTCGACCGCGCGGACGAGCCCTCGGTGGAGGAGCAGACGCGGCTCTATCGCGAGGTGCTCGACGCCTTCGAGGGGCGCAAGGTGGTGATCCGGACCCTCGATGCGGGCTCCGACAAGCCGCTGAAGTTCGTCACGCAGATCGAGGAGACCAATCCGGCACTCGGCGTGCGTGGCAACCGGATCGTCGATGCTCATCCGGGCATCCGGGCGGCCCAGCTCGACGCGATCGCGGCAGCCGCCGACGGACATCAACCGACGCCGTGGGTGATGGCGCCGATGATCGCCTCGGCGACCGAGGCCGCGGAGTTCGCCGGGGAGGTACGCCGACGCGGACTGATCGCCGGTGTGATGATCGAGGTGCCGGCGGCAGCGATCCTCGCCGAATCGATCCTGGCGGAGGTCGACTTCGTGTCGATCGGAACCAACGACCTGACCCAGTACACGATGGCCGCCGACCGGATGTCGGCGGAGCTCGCCGCTCTCACCGATCCCTGGCAGCCCGCGGTGCTCACCCTTATCGCCGGCGTGGCGCGCGCCGGTCAGGCCGCCGACAAACCCGTCGGGGTCTGCGGCGAGGCGGCAGCCGATCCGTTGCTCGCGTGTGTGCTGGTCGGACTCGGGGTCACGTCCCTGTCGACTGCGCCCGCGGCCTCGGCCGCGGTCGGCGCCAGGCTCGCGGAGGTGACCGTCGAGCAATGTCGTGCGGCCGCCGAGGCTGCCCTGGCGACGGCCGAACCCGCCGCGGCGCGTGCTGCTGCGACTGCGGTGCTGGCCGGCGCAGTGGTCGGCTGAGCGGCCGGCCCGCTCGGGTTCAGACCCGACGCATCACGGTGACGACCTTGCCGAGAATGGCTGCGTCATCGCCCGAGATCGGGTCGAACAGATCGTTGTGCGGCATCAGCCAGACGTGGCCGTCCTTGCGCTTGAAGGTCTTGACCGTGGCCTCGCCGTCGATCATCGCTGCCACGATGTCGCCGTTGTCGGCGACACTCTGCTGGCGTACGACCACCCAGTCGCCGTCGCAGATCGCCGCGTCGATCATCGACTCGCCGACCACGCGGAGCAGGAACAGTGAGCCCTCACCGACGAGTTCGCGGGGCAGCGGGAACACGTCCTCGACGGCTTCCTCGGCGAGAATGGGTCCACCCGCCGCGATCCGGCCGAGGACCGGTACGAACGTCGGGGTGGGCAACTGCGCGCCATCGCCGGATGCGGCCGTACCGCCCGGTGGGATGTGCTGGTCGCCGTCTTGGATGTTGACCGCGCGTGGGCGGTTGTGGTCGCGCTTGAGTAGACCTTTGCGTTCCAGGGTCCGCAGCTGGTGGGCCACCGACGACGTCGAGGTGAGGCCGACGGCATCGCCGATCTCCCGGATGCTCGGCGGATATCCGCGCTCGCGGACCGAGGCGCGGATGTACTCGAGCACGCCTCGCTGACGAGGGGTCAGGCTAGCCTCGACGACTTCCGGATCGGCGACCGCGCTATCCGACGCCTCCGTATCGGCTCCGGTCGGCGCCTGCGCCTCGGGTTTCGGCTTGCTGCTGATCCCGCGGGACGCGCCGCGCCGCCCGCCGGCTTTGTCGCTCATCGGTCGAGTCCTTCCTGTCGCCGAAACCGGCAGTGGCCGATTACGGGTTGCCGGTCTGGATCGAAAAACTGCTGGTCTGTTCGGGGAGACTGCTCGGCTGGTTCGGAGCTGCTGTTCAGGGCCCATCCACGCACGTCACCATGTCGCCGACAGTAGCCGAACATTTTGACATGTTCAAACATGTGTTCGACGTGTGTCGAGACATTGTCGGACCCACGTGCTACAAATCGAACATGCGTTCTCTCGAACACATGAGCGACGTGCGTTCGAGAGGCGCCCGAGGTTCGATCCGACTCGTTCCCAGGAGGACACGATGAGCACAGCGACCCTTCATCGGCAGACGCAGTACGCACCGGCTGCGTCCCCGATGCACCCGGCATCCGGGCGCCCTGCAGACGTCCCGACGCGCGACAGAGTCCCGGCCGGGCATGTCTCCCGACCGCGGCGGCGGGGGCGATATGACTCCACTGGGCCCACGAGGCGTCGACCGGGCGGGTCCGGTGCCCCCGCGGCACGGGTGTCGGGGACGAGTTGTGCGTCGCCGGGAGTCGACCGTAGGTTCGTGCGTCGACGCGCGACGGCCGCAGCCGTGGTGCTCGGTGGGGCGCTCGCGGTGCTGGTGTGGGCGGTCGCCATCGTCGGCTCCAACTATGCCGCGTCGGTGCAACCGAGCCCTACCGGGACCGAGGTGGTCCACGTGCGGCAGGGTGATTCGTTGAGCTCCATCGCCGATCGCATCGCGCCGGATGTGCCACGCCAGGCCGTCATCGAGCAGATCGTCGAACGCAACAAACTCGCCGGCTCCGGCCTGCGGGTGGGGCAGGCTTTGATCGCACCCGCATACAGCTGAGGGCCTGACGGTATCCTCGATGGCACAGGGTCCGGCCGGGAACCGGCACGGCGTGACGGGTGACCGGTACGCCGGTGTGTCCAGAGACGTGCGTGAGGATGACATGCGCTGCCCGTTTTGCAAGAACGAAGACACCAAGGTCATCGACTCGCGTGTCGCCGACGAGGGGCAGGCGATCCGACGGCGCCGTTCGTGTGCGGAGTGCGGTCGCCGATTCTCGACCGTCGAGAGTGCCGTGCTGTCGGTCGCCAAACGCAACGGGGTCACCGAGCCGTTCAGTCGGGAGAAGGTGATGCGCGGGGTTCGTCGGGCCTGCCAGGGCCGAGACGTCGCCGAGGACGCGCTCGCCAAGTTGGCCCAGCAGGTCGAGGATGCGGTCCGCGCATCGGGATCGGCCGAGATTCCCAGCAATGAGGTGGGGTTGGCGATCCTCGGTCCGCTGCGTGATCTCGACGAGGTGGCCTATCTGCGCTTCGCCTCGGTCTACCGGTCATTCGACTCGCTGGAGGACTTTCAGCGAGAGATCGACGACCTGCAGGGCAATCTCACCCACCGCTCCGAGGCCGATTCCGGGGTGGTTGATGAGCGGGTCAGCGTCACCGACGGTCTCAGCTGAACTGATCGAGGGCGCGGATCGCCCGCTTCTCCGAGATCGGCCGTGCGGTGCCCAACCGCTGCGCGAACAGTCCCACCCGCAGTTCCTCGACAAGCCAGTGCGCGTGTTCGTCGAACGCATCCCGGCGCGCCGCAGCGAGGTGCGTTGCACGCTGATTCCAATGCGTCACAACACGATCGATGGATGCCAGGGCGGTACTGTCGCGGCCGGCAGCTGCGGGCAACTCCGTGAGGCGAACGGTCGCGGCCTCGAGGTAGCGCGGCACATGGACAAGGCGGTCGTGCGGGGTCGCGACGACGAATCCGTCGAAGACCAGATTGTCCAACTGCTCGGCGACGTCATCGGCGGCCACCGAGCCGCTGAGCCGGTCCATCTGCGCGCGCAGCGGGGCCACGCGGCGGAGCACGTCAACGCTCAGGGTGAAGTAATCGGGAGCCTGTTGCGCCACCCGGGGGCGCAGATCGTCGCGGAGTCGCCGGAATTCGGTCGCCGATCGCACGGCACGAAGGTTCCGGTCTGCCGCGAGGTCGCGGATGGCGCGTCGGGTGCAGTCGCCCACGAGATGTTCGACATCGCGGTAGGGGCTCTGACTCATCGCCAACCGACCGGCGGCATCAAGGGTCGCGGTGATCTTGCGGGTCAGCGGTGGGATGGTCAGGTCGAGGAGTGCCACCACCGCTGCGCTGTGACGGCGGTCGCGTTCGGCCTCGGTGCTCAGCTCGACTCGGGTCACCCCAACCGTCCGGCCGGCTGCGTCACGAACAGCGTCGAGTCCCACATAATGGGTTATCTGCTGTCCGGCAACAGTTGTCGTCACCGTGGGCGGTAGCTCGCCGATGCCGGTGGCGGTCCAGTCCGTGACGACCTCGACGGGCCGGGCGGCCTCGTGCGACCCGTCGAACTCCTGCTTCAGCCGGTGCAGCGACTTCCCGGTCGTGAGCACGGTGCCGTCACGGTCGACCACGGCAAAATTCATCGTGAGGTGGGGTGGAATCCGCTCGGGTGCGAAGTCGTCGGGAGACACCGTCATGGTCGTGATCGTCGACAGTTCGCGGGCGAGGCCGGCGACGAGGGGCTCGGCGCGCGGTGTCAATCGGGACAACGCGAGATCGGCGAAACGCTGCGCCGGCGCCATCGACTTGCGTAGCGACTTGGGGAGTGACCGGACGAGTTCGGTCGCGAGCTCGCTGCGCAGGCCCGGAACCGACCAGTCGAAGCCTGCCGGCCGCACATGGTCGAGCAGCGGCCGCGGGATCACCACGGTGACACCGTCATCGGGCGCACCCGGTTCGAACCGGTACCGCAGCTCGAGGCGGGTTTCGCCCTGCTGCCAGGCGCCGGGGAAGTCGGTGTCGGCGACAGCGACGTCGGTGGCCACATCCTCCGGGCGGAGATCGAGCAGGTCTGGCTGCGCGCGCCGGGCCTTCTTCCACCAGCTGTCAAAATGTCGGGCCGAGACGACCTCGTCACCGATACGCGCGTCGTAGAAGTCGAACAGTTGCTGTTCGCTGATCACCACATCGCGACGCCGTGCACGGTGTTCCACATCGGCCGCGGCCTCGAGCAGAGCACGGTTGTTGTGGAAGAACGTGTGCTCGGTGCGCCAGTCACCCTCGACGAGGGCGTGACGGATGAACATCTCTCGTGCGGTCGGTGGATCAATGGGCCCGAACTGCACCCGGCGTCGTGCCACCAGCGGGACGCCATAGAGCGTCACCCGCTCGTAGGCCAACGCGGCGCCACGTTTCGCCGACCAGTGCGGCTCGCTGTAGCTGCGGCGAACCAGATCTCCGGCGAGTTGCTCGACCCACAGCGGATCGATCGCCGCCACCGTGTGCGCGAACAGCCGGGAGGTCTCCACGAGCTCGGCGGCCATCAGGAACGCGGGCGGCTTCCGGGCCAGCGCCGAACCCGGGAAGATCGCCATGGTGGTGTTGCGTGCGCCCAGGTATTCGCGTGAATCACCCTGCCGCACGGCTATGTTGCCCAGCAGGCCGGCCAAGATGGCGCGGTGGATGGCATCGGCATCGCGTTCGGTTGCCGGAACAGACCAGTCGAGGTCGGTCACCACCCGGGTCAGCTGTCGATGCAGTTCCTGCCATTCCCGGATCCGCAGAAAGTGAAGGAACTCGCGTTCGCAGAGTCTCCGGAACTGATTCCCGGACAGCTCTTTGCGGCGCTCGGTCAGATACGACCAGAGCTCGAGGTGGGCCAGGAACTCCGAGCCCGGCACGGCGAACCGCCGGTGAGCGGCGTCGGCTGCCTCGCGCTGGTCGGCAGGGCGCTCGCGCACATCAGGAATCGACAGCGCCGCGGCGATGACCAGAACATGGTCGAGGCACCCGCCGTCACGCGCCGCGATGAGCATGCGGGCCAGTCGTGGATCCACCGGGATGCGGGCCATCTGGCGGCCGACCTGGGTGAGCACGGGTTCGTGGTCGTCGCGTTGCGTCTCGTGTATTGCGCCGAGCTCGGTGAGCACGGCCATGCCGTCGCGGATTGCGCGAGCGTCCGGGGGTTGGACGAACGGGAACTGCGAGACGTCGCCGATGCGCAAGGAGGCCATCTGCAGGATGACCGCGGCGAGGTTTGTGCGCAGGATCTCCGGATCGGTGAACGCGGCGCGGGCGTCGAAATCCTCCTCCGCGTAGAGCCGGATGCACACGCCCGGCGCCACGCGGCCGCACCGTCCCGCACGCTGGCGGGCACTGGCCTGTGAGATCGCTTCCACCGGAAGTCGGTTCACCTTGGACCGGGTGGAGTAGCGGGAGATTCGCGCGGTGCCGGGGTCGATCACGTAGCGGATGCCCGGGACGGTCAACGAGGTCTCGGCGACATTGGTGGCAAGCACGATGCGGTGTCCCGACGACGGCACGAACACCCGTTGCTGATCGGCGATGGACAGACGGGCGAACAGGGGCACGATCTCGGCCCCGGCCGAGGCACGATGCCGCAGTGCATCGGCCGTCTCGCGGATGTCACGTTCGGTCGGCAGGAACACCAGGATGTCGCCGCTGCGCCGACCGGCCCACAACTCGCCGACCGCGGCGTCGATCGCCTGTGCCTGATCGAGGTCGCGATGGTCACTGTCCGGGTCGCGTGCGTCACCGAACGGCCGATAGCGGACCTCCACGGGGTAGGTCCGACCGGACACCTCGAGAATCGGCACCTCTGCGCCGTCGACGGCGTCCGCGAAATGCCGGGCGAACCGATCCGGCTCGATCGTGGCAGAGGTGATGATCACCTTGAGGTCACGGCGTCGGGGCAGTAGCCGGCGGAGGTAGCCGAGGATGAAATCGATGTTCAGACTGCGTTCGTGGGCCTCGTCGATGATCAGCGTGTCGTAGCTGCGCAGCAACGGGTCGCCGGCGATCTCGCGGAGCAGGATGCCGTCGGTCATGACCTTGACCATGGTGTCGGCGCCGGCACGGTCGGTGAAGCGCACGGAGTAGCCGATCGCGTCGCCGATCTGCGACGCGGTTTCGTCGGCGATGCGACGCGCCACCGAACTCGCCGCGATCCGGCGAGGTTGGGTGTGCCCGATCGCGCCGCGCACTCCACGGCCGAGTTCCAGACAGATCTTGGGAAGCTGCGTCGTCTTACCCGAACCGGTCTCGCCCGCCACGACCACCACCTGATGCTCGGCGATGGCGCCGGCGATGGCGGAGCGCGCCTCGGATATGGGCAGTTCGGGCGGGAACTCGAGTAGCGGGAGCGATGCGCGCCGTCGGTCCACACGTGATTGTGCCGAAGCCACGTCCGCGGCGAGCCGCTGCCAAGCCGTGGCCCCGGGATGGCGCCCGAGCTTGTCGATCCGGCGGCGCAGCCGGTGTGCATCGACGATGGTCAGTTCATCGAGCGTGTCGAGCAACGCGCGGCGGTCTGCGGAAGTCGGTGCGGACATGATGCATACAGGATATGGGGTGGCCACGAGTGGGGTCGCGCACGTCCGCATCATCGGCGCCGGACGACCTGCGTCCTCCGGCGATGCCGACGACCGGCATGATTGAGCCATGGCAGGCTCACTTTGGCATGGATTCGCCGACATGGGATCGGTCACCGCGAACGGACCGTTCGTGGTGACCCGCGGAAGCGGTACCCGGATCTGGGACGGACAGGGACGCGAGTACCTCGACGCGACCGCCGGTCTGTGGTTCACCAACATCGGCCATGGGCGCACCGAGGTCGCTGACGCCGTGGCCGACCAGCTGGGCCGGCTCGCGCATTACTCCGGCTTCGGTGACCTCACCGCGGACGTGACCGCCGAGCTCGCCGAACGGTTGGCCGGGATCGCTCCGGTAGCCGGTAGCAAGATCTTCTTCACCTCCGGTGGCAGCGATTCGGTGGACACCGCGGCCAAACTGGCCCGGCGGTACTGGCACGAGGTGGGCAAGCCGGAGAAGAACATCGTCGTCGGCCGCACCAAGGCCTACCACGGAATGCACGTCGCCGGAACCGCGCTCGCCGGAATCGGGGTGAACCGCGAGGGCTACGGGGAGCTGATGGCGGATGCGGAGACCGTGGAGTGGGACAACGCCAAGAGCCTGCTCGGTCTGATCGAGCGAGTCGGGGCGGAGCGGGTCGCGGCGTTCTTCTGTGAGCCGATCATCGGTGCCGGCGGTATCTATCTGCCGCCGGAGGGATATCTCGCCGAGGTACGCCAGATCTGCCGCGATCACGATGTGTTGTTCGTCGCCGACGAGGTGGTCACCGGTTTCGGCCGCATCGGTGGGCAGTCATGGTTCGCCTCGTCGCGATTCGATCTGGCGCCGGACATGATGACCACCGCGAAGGGGTTGACGTCGGGGTACGTCCCAATGGGGGCGGTGTTCATCGCACCGCATGTTGCCGAGCCCTTCTACGCCGGCGGTACCTGGTGGCGGCACGGCTACACCTACGGCGGGCACGCCGGTGCCGCGGCGGCAGCGATGGCCAACCTCGACATCATCGAACGCGAAGGTTTGCTGGCGGAGGCTGCGCGGCTGGAGGCGGATCTGGCCGCGCTGTTGAGCCCGTTGGCGCAGTTGGACGCCGTCGCCGAAGTGCGGACCGGGTTGGGTGCGGTCACCGCGGTGCAGCTCGCCGATCCGGCGCAGGCGCTGCCGATGGTGGGCCGGTTGCGCGAGCACGGTGTGAGCGGGCGGGCCGCGGGTCAGGGCGCCTTGCAGATCTCCCCGGCCTTCGTCATGACCACCGACGAGGTCGGTGAACTGGCCGAGCGGATGCGCGCGGCGTTGTCCTGAGCTGCCACGCGCATCCGCGAAACAGCGCGCCGACGAGCACGGCACAAACCAGTACGGCACAAACCAGTACGGCACAGACCAGTACGGCACAGACGAACAGCAGGCCCGGCCACCCTCGAGGGCGACCGGGCCTGCTGCGATGGCGAGGGGAGTCAGACCCCGGTCAGGACCTGTGTGGTCGTCAGGGCCTGCGCCACGCCCTCGATGGTTGCGGCGACCTTCACGGCCTCCCAGACCTGCTCCTTGGTCAGCCCGGCCTTGCGTACCACGTCGGCGTGGGCGCTGGTGCAGTCGTGACAGCCGTTGATGGTTGAGACCGCCAGGCTCCACAGCTCGAAATCTGCCTTCTCGACGCCTGGGTTGCCGATGATGTTCATCCGCAGGCCCATCCGGACTCCGGCGTAATCGTCGTCGAGGAAACTCTTGGCCCGGTAGGCGACGTTGTTCATGCCCATGATCGATGCGGCGCCGAGCGCCGCGTTGTACGCCTCCGCCGAAAGAATGTCGGCGGCCTCGCTCGCGATCTCGTTGAGCACCTGCGGGTTTCGCGCAGCCGCGGCGGTGGCGAGGAAGGTGCCCCACAGCTGCTGCTCGGTGAGCTCGGTGGACCGGGCGAGCGAACCGAGGTTCAGCTTGAGGTCCTTGGCGTACTCCGGAAGTGCTTCCTTGAGATTGTCGATGCTCATGTGCTGTCCTCTCAGACGCTTGCGGTCAGCAGTTCGCCGGCGTCGAGCGTCGGATCGCCCTTCTTCCAATTGCATGCGCACAGTTCGTCGGACTGCAGCGCGTCGAGAACGCGCAGCACCTCGTCGACGTTGCGTCCGACGGATCCGGCCGTCACCGAGACGAACTGGATCTCGTTGTTTGGGTCGACGATGAAGGTGGCGCGGTCGGCGACGCCGTCTGCATTGAGAACGCCTGCTGCGGAGGCGAGTTCACGCTTCAGGTCACTGAGCATGGGGAACGGGAGGGTTTTGAGATCCTCGTGCTGCGCGCGCCACTGGAAGTGCACGAACTCGTTGTCCACCGAGGCGCCGAGCACCTGTGCGTCGCGGTCGGCGAACTCGTCCTCGAGTTTGCCGAACGCAGCGATCTCGGTCGGGCACACGAAGGTGAAGTCCTTGGGCCAGAAGAAGACGATGCGCCACTTGCCCGGGTGGTCCTCGCTGGTGACGGTGGTGAAGTAGTCGTCGGGCTGCTGGGCGTTCACCTTCGAGAGGTCGCCGCCGATGACCGCGGTGAGGTTGTAGGCCGGGAACTGGTCGCCGATGGTCAACAGTGGCATGGGTTGAGTCGCTCCTCTACGTGGCGGTGATTCTGTTGTCTTGCGCGAAGGTTTTCGTCAGACATGCACTATCGTGCCGAATTCTCGGCGAAAGTGAAACGTGATGATACGCACTATATTGATAGGTATGACCAATAAGAGTTATCAGCCCTCGATCGCTGCGTTGCGCGCATTCGCCGCGATCGCCAAGGATCGCCATTTCGGTTCTGCCGCTGCGAATCTTGGTGTCAGCCAGCCAACCTTGTCGCAGGGTCTCGGTGGCCTCGAGGCGGGGCTCGGGCTACAACTCGTCGAACGCACCACCCGGCGTGTCTTCTTGACGCCCGAAGGCCAGCGTCTGCTACCCAAGGCGCTCGCGGTGATCGATGCGGTCGACGAACTGGTCTCGGCGGCGTCGGGTAACGGTGACCCGCTGGCGTCGACGGTGCGGCTCGGACTCATTCCGACTGTGGCGCCGTACATTCTGCCCGCTGTGCTGCGCGAACTGGCCGATCGGCTACCCGAGCTCGGCGTGCAGGTGGTGGAGGACCAGACCACCAGGTTGGTGGGTCAGCTGAGAGAGGGATCACTCGACGTCGCCGTCATGGCGTTGCCCACCAATGAATCCGGCCTCGGCGAGATCCCGATGTACCGCGAAGATTTTGTCCTCGCCCTGCCCCGTGATCACCCGCTTGCCGCGCGCAAACGCGTGAATCCGGACCAACTCGCCGATCTACCGTTGTTGTTGCTCGACGAAGGGCACTGTCTGCGCGATCAGGCGTTGGAGGTCTGCCGGTTGGCCGGCGTGCGGCCCGAGGTCGGGCAGACGCGCGCGGCATCGCTGGCCACGGCGGTCCAGTGTGTCGAAGGCGGGCTCGGTGTGACGTTGATACCGCAGACCGCGGTGGCGGTCGAGACCGGCGGCGGTGGCCTGGCGACCGCCATGTTTGCGCGGCCACGGCCCGGCCGACGGATCGGGCTCGTGTTTCGTGAGTCGAGTTCTCGCGCAGACGCCTACCGCGTATTGGCGGACGTCATTTCCGACGTGGTGGCCCGGGACGCGCTGGTCGACAGGTGAGACGTGGCCCAGGGGGGCTCGGTCCGGACCGCGGCGCTGCGATTCAGGCCTCCGAGTGGGTCAGCTGCTCCCATTCGTCGACGAGGCTGGAGTCCACCGAGCGCACCATCGTGCCCACGTGTTCGGTGATCTCGGCTATCTCGTCGGTGCTGACGGTGTTCGGAAGACCTTGGCGCAGAACCCGATAACAGTCAGACAGATAGCGGAGAACCACGCCCTCGCTGCGGGCGAGGCCGTAGCCGGAGATGAGTTCGGTGAAGGTCATCGAGCGCTCCAGCATCTCGCGCAGCACCGATTTCGGCGACGGTGGAGAGGACGCCACCCATGGGTGGCCGCGCCGGTAGACGGAGAACGCGAACTCGATCTCGTCGAAAAGTGGGCGCGGCCAGGTGATCTCCTCCAGCCGTGCCATGCGTTCTTCGTACTCGATACCGTCGGCCTTCATCTCGGCGACCGCGGCGTCGCGAGCCACCTTGCGCTGGGCGAACAACACCTGCCGTGGATCCTCCAGGGTGGACTCCAGGATCGAGATGACATCGAGAGCGTACGTCGACGAGTCGGGATCGAGGATCTCGAACGCCGCCAGCGCGAACGACGAGAGCGGGTTGGTCAACGCGAAGTTCTCCGGCATATCCACCGAGAGTGCGACGTTCTTTCCGTCGGCGTCCGGGGCGTCGAGTTGTACGACGATGCCGGAATCTCGCAAGCCGCGGAACAACTCGATCGTGTGGCGGATCTGTCGGAGCTGACGACTGCGCGGTTCGTGGTTGTCTTCGAGTAGATGCCGCAAGGCCGCGAAACAGTCGCCCGGCCGTGCCAGCACCTCCATCAGGATGGCCGTGGTCATCCGGAAATGGGATCGCAATGGTTCGTCCGGGGCGTCGACGAGCTGGGTGAAGGTCTTCTCGCCCCACGACACGAAGCCCTCTGGCGGTTTCTTCCGGACGAGTTTGCGAAGCTTCTTCGGGTCATCGCCGGCCTTGGCGACGGCGCGTGCGTTCTCGACATCGTGCTCGGGGGCCTGCGCCACCACATAACCGACGGTATCGAATCCGGCACGACCCGCTCGACCGGCGATCTGGTGGAACTCGCGGGCGCGCAGCCGGCGCACCCGGGTGCCGTCGTACTTGCTGAGCCCGGCGAACAGGACCGTCCGGATGGGTACGTTGATGCCCACGCCGAGGGTGTCGGTGCCCGCGATCACCTTCAGTAGCCCTTGCTGGGCGAGACGCTCGACGAGGCGGCGGTAGCGGGGGAGCATGCCGGCGTGGTGGACGCCGATGCCGGCCCGTAGCAGTTTCGACAGTGTCGCACCGAATCCGGTGTGGAATCGGAAGTCTCCGATCGCCTCAGCGATCGCGGCGCGATCGGCCTTGTCGGCGATCTTCACCGACATCAGCGCCTGCGCGCGTTCCACGGCGGCGGCCTGGGTGAAGTGCACCACGTAGATCGGTGCGCGGCCGGCGGTGACGAGATTCTCGATTGTTTCGTGGATCGGCGTGATCGCGTAGCTGTGATCGAGCGGTACGGGCCGTTCGGTACCGGTGACCGCGGTGGTGTCGCGGCCGGTGCGCCGCTGCAGATCGTCGACGAAGAACGAGGTGTCGCCGAGGGTCGCCGACATCAGCAGGAACTGGGTGTGGGGGAGTTCGACGAGTGGCACCTGCCAGGCCCAACCGCGGTCGGGCTCGCCGTAGTAATGGAATTCATCGGCGACGAGTGCGCCGATGTCGCTGCGGTCGCCGTCGCGCAAGGCCAGATTTGCCACGATCTCGGCCGTCGCGCAGATGATCGGGGCGTCCGCGTTGACCGCGGCGTCGCCGGTCAACAGCCCGACAGAGTCGGCGCCGAAGGTCGCGCACAGGTCGAAGAACTTTTCGCTGACCAACGCCTTGATCGGCGCCGTGTAATAGGCGCGTTCCCCGCGGCAGCGGGCGAAATAGATGGCGCCGGCCGCCACGAGCGACTTCCCCGAGCCGGTCGGGGTCGCGAGGATCACGTTGTTGCCTGAGATCAACTCCAGCAGCGATTCCTCTTGGTGGGGGTACAGCGCAATCCCACGTTCATCCCACCAGCCGGCGAATACCTCGAATGCGGTGTCCTCGTCGTCGACGGGTACGAGGTGCCGGGTGGTCGTCTCGCTCAGATCGGCGATGGCGAACCGCCCGGTCCGTCGTCGCCCGGTTCGTCGTCGTCCGGCTCATCTTCGCGGCCCGGTTCCCCGTTCGCGCCCGGTTCCTGGCCTCCTTGTCCGACGTCGCTGGTCTGCTGGGCCAGGAAACGTTCCAGCTCCGCGCCGAGTTCGTCGCCGGTCGGCAGGTCGGCCTCTGCCGCCAGCAGCGAGGCTCGCTGGGCCTGAGCCTGGGCAAAGGTGTCGTATTGCGACTCGAGGGCTTGGACGACGCCTTCGATCTCGGCGTTGCCGTCGACTTCCTTGTCTACCTGTTCGCGTACCTTGGCGGCGGCGTTGTCCAGTGCGGCGACCGGGATCTGCAGGCCGGTGAGTTCGCCGACCGCAGTCAGCAGTCGCGCAGACGCAGCCGGATAGTCGGTCTGCGACAGGTAGTGCGGTACATGCACCGACAGCCCCGACGCGCGATGATCGTGCTGGCTCATTCGCAGCTCGAGCAGCATCGACGCACTCGCCGGCAGCTTCATCTCCGAGCCCCACCGCGGCAGGTCGCCGAGCCGGTCGGGCTCGTTGCCGTGTGCGGTGAGCGACGCCGGGCGCGTGTGGGGCACCGCCATCGGTATCGCGTTGAGCCCGATGACATCGGTGACACCGAAGTGTTCCACCAGCCTGCGCACCGCTTCGACGAACTGTTCCCAACGCAGGTCGGGTTCGGAACCGGCCAGAAGCAGGAAAGGGCGTCCGGTGGTGTCCCGGATCGCGTGCATCGTCAGCGACGGCATCTCGATATCGGTGAAGGTGTTCCCGTCGAAGGTGACGGTGGGCCGCCGCGACCGGTAATCGATCAATTCGTCGGTGGAAAAGGTCGCGACGAGTTCGGAGTCAAGCGCGTCACGCAGATGCCGCGCAGCCAGCGCGACGGCATGGCCGGCATCGGCGAAGCCCTCGAGCGCGTGGACCAGTACCGGCCCCGTGCCCTCGTCATTGGAGACCTGGGGCGCGGGGAACTCCAGCGAGTACAGCGCGCTGTGCTCGGCGGGCCGCTCGTCCATGGTCGTGCCTCCTCGTGTCGGTTGTCTCAAGTGTCTCGCATCGGTGGTCTCCGGGGCCAATCACGCGCCGCCGGTCCGCCACCTCCCATGGCTGCTGTCACCGGTTTCAACACCACGACCGGGATGAGGATTCCCGGGTGGCACCCGAGGCTGCGGGTGTCGCGACCGGTCCCGGAGAGTAGACGGTGGCACAGTAGGTCGTTGTGATGGAATGGCTGCGTCGTGCGTCGTCTGCGCTGCGTGTCGTGTCACCGGAGCGTGACCGGCCCGACCGCCCAACGTCGGAAGCGGGGCGTTGCGAGCTGGACCGGGTCGAGTTCGGGCAACCCCGGCGGCGCGGCGGCCGGGGGCCGGTCCTTCTTGCGGCGCTCGCACTGCTTACGGCGGGTTGTTCGGTCGATGGCCAGGCAACTGCCGGTGGAAGTGAGGATCTCACCGCCCGCTCGCTCGCGCCGGCCGACTTCCCGGGTCACACCGCGACCCGGCTGCCCGCCCCCGCCGTCCCGGCAGCGCTGGCCGATCTCTCCGGGCGCCCCCTGCACGGCAGCGTCACCCCGGCCGAATGCACGCCCCGGCTGATCTCGCCGGACGGCGCCGTTGTGATCGTCGGCCCCGACCCGGACACCTCGACGGCCACGTTCACCTCGGCGGTCGTGCACGTCGACGACTCGCTCGATCAGGTGACCGGACTGGCACGTCGGTGCCCACGAACGGTCACCGGGTCCGCGCCGACCGCGGTCACTGTCGTCACCACCGAGGTGCTGCCGGCGCCGGACCGGTCCGGTAACCAGACCGCCGCGTTGCGGCGGACGATGACCACCGGCGGTGCCGAGTCGCCCCTGATCACCGGCACCACTGGTCTGATGGCGCAGCAGGACGGGCTCCGGGTGATCGTCGAGTACCGGCATCAGGGCGCGGACGAGATGTCGGCCGAGGCCGGGGCATCGCTGGACGCATTGTTCGACTCGGCGATCACTGCTGCCTTCGGGTGAGGCGATCGGCCTGGGCGACCGCCGAGCCGAAGGCCACCTGTGGAGGACCGATTCGGTTGTGCACAGCGGGTGATTGGGGGCGTGGGCATGCTCCGAATCACCTGAGGATGGGGTCATGTCGACCTCACAGCGCCCACGCCCGCTCACCCCGTCGTCGCTCCTGACGGCACTACCCGGCCTCCTCGGATTCATCCCCGAACGATCGTTGATCGTTCTTGCCTTCGGAGCCGACCCGCACACCGTGCGGACCACCATGCGTCACGACCTGATCTTCGACGAGAACGGCGACCTCGCGGCACCGTTGGTCACGGTCCTCGACGGACTCGCGGAGATCTGCGCGCGCGAGCAAGCACACGCCGTCATCCTGGTGATCGCCGACGATCGGTATCCGATCGGTGACGATCGGTACCGACGGGTGTGCGTGACCGCGGACCGGTGTTTCGCCGGGATCGGTGGTGCCGTTGCCGGATTCGTGGTCGAGCAGTTCGCCGACAATGCGCGTTGGCAGCGGGTGTGGGACGCTCCGCAAACCGCCGGCACGTATATACCGCTGACGCGCGCCGGAGCATTGCGGGGGCGGATGGGCGACCCACACACCAGTCCGACGGCTGTCCGACATGCCGTCGAGAGCGGCCGGCGAGTGCTCGCCCGACGTTCGGAGATGCAGGAGATGTTGCGGCCGTTGCCTCATTGCGTGGGCCCGCACCGCGAGTTCGGTGACGACATAGACGGCATCGACGAGATAGACGGCATCGACGACGGAGTGCTGTTGCGTGAGCTGGTCGGGCACGTGATCGCCTTCGCGTCGCCTCGCCACCCACCAGAACTCGATTGCGCCGCGGTCACGCTCCTCGGCGATGCGTTGTTGCGGCTGCAGGTCCGCGATGCCGCCCTCGTGCTGGCGGTCACCGATCTGCGCCACGCCGCGGAGGCCCTGTGGCGCCAACTCGCCCGGCGGTTGAGGGGCTCGAGGTCCGCAAGCGCGGCCACGATGCTCGGGCATCTGCATTACGTCAATGGCGAAGGCGGATACGCCGGCGTCGCCTTTGATCATGCGTTGGCCGCGGACCCGCAGTGGCATCTGGCGGACCTGCTCGACACGGCGCTGCGCGGCGGGATACACCCCACCGCGATGCGGGAGATGATCCCGATGGGCTACGACGTCGCCGATTCGCTCGGTGTCGCGATGCCCGGGCCCAGCGTCGACCGTGAGGTGAGCTGACCGGACCGTGTCATCGCCGGGGACCTGAGTGGAACCGACCTCAGACCTTCTCGACGAACACCGCGTGTGCCATGTCCTCGGCCAGCTCGAGACCGTCGTGACCGGGGGAGTTCACCACGGCGCGGCCGGGGCTGATGGTCACCGTCACGCGGGCGTTGGGCACCACGCCGGCCTCACGCAGATCGCTGATCAGCGCCGCATCGGATTGGGCGTGCTCGGACAGCCGCCGGACGATGACGACCACCGGATCGCCCTGGGGAAGGTCGGACAGGCGGGTGGCGCCGTCGGTGGCCGGAGCCTTGTCCATGCCCAGCTGGTCCAGACCCGGGATGGGATTGCCGTACGGCGATGTCGTCGGGTTGTCCAGCACGGCCAGCAGACGCCGCTCGACGTTCTCGCTCATGACGTGCTCCCAGCGGCAGGCCTCCTCGTGGACCTGGTCCCAGGGCATACCGATGACGTCGACGAGCAGCCGCTCGGCGAGCCGGTGCTTGCGCATCACCGCCACAGCGAGCTCGCGGCCCTTCTCGGTGAGTTCGAGGTGCCGGTCGCCGGCCACATGCAAGAGGCCGTCCCGCTCCATGCGGGCGACCGTCTGTGACACGGTCGGGCCGCTCTGCTCGAGCCGCTCGGCGATACGTGCGCGCAGGGGGACGATGCCTTCCTCTTCGAGGTCGTAGATCGTCCGCAAGTACATCTCGGTGGTGTCAACCAGATCGTTCACGGTACGCAGTCCCTTCGTCTGTCCCAAGGGTACCTTGACCTGCCCACCGGTTCGGGTCCTGCGTGTCGTCACCGTCGGTTGCCGCGCGCACACCACTCCCTCGATTCCTCGCGGTGGAATCGAGGGACATGCCCTAGCCTGAAACCGTGACGCGGAGCACGGGCGACGAAGCGGCGGCAGTCATCTGGAGTGAGGACTTCCTGACCTACAAGTGGGCCCACACCCACCCGATGAATCCGGTCCGGCTGGCGCTGACCATGACGCTCGCGCAGAGCCTGGGGGTCCTCGACGGAGTGGACAGCCGCGCACCCCTGGCGATCGACGACTCGGCGTTGACGGTGGTCCATTCCACCGAGTACATCGACGCCGTGCGAGCGGTCGGATCCGGCACGGCATCGTTGGCCGGTCCGCTGCTCGAGAGACTGTTCGGCCTCGGCGACGCCGACAACCCCGTGTTCGAGGGGATGCACGAGGCCGCCCGTCTGCTGGTCGGCGGAACCCTGGCGGCCGCGCAGGCCGTCGGCTCCGGATCGGTGCGGCGCGCGGTCAACATCGGCGGCGGTATGCACCATGCGATGAAGGCTCGCGCCGCCGGCTTCTGTATCTACAACGATTGCGCGATCGCCATACGCTGGCTGCTGGACAACGGGTACGACCGGATCGCGTACGTCGACATCGACGCCCACCACGGTGACGGTGTGCAGGTCGAGTTCGCCGACGACCCACGCGTGCTGACCGTGTCGTTGCATCAGCATCCGGCCACCCTGTGGCCCGGCACCGGTTGGCCCACCGAGGTCGGTGACGGCGCGGCGGCCGGGTCAGCAGTGAACATCGCGCTGATGCCGGAGGTGTCCGATCGGCTCTGGCTGCGCGCCTTTCACGCCGTCGTTCCGTCGGTGCTCGACCAGTTCCGGCCGCAGATCCTGATCAGCCAGTGCGGCGTGGACAGCCATCGGGCGGACCCGTTGACCGATCTCGCGCTGACCGTCGACGGCCAGCGAGCCGCGATGCAGGCAATGCGCGACCTTGCCGAGAAATACTGCGATGGCCGATGGATCGCCGTCGGCGGAGGCGGTTACGGGGTGGTCAACGTGGTACCACGCAGTTGGACCCACCTGCTGGCCGTGGTACTCGATCGGGATGTCGACACCGACACCGCGATCAACGAATCGTGGTATGCCACAGCCGAACAGATCGCCGAGACCGTGCACACCGACTACTCCCAGCCGCCGGTGGGTGTGATGGGTGACGGCGGCGATGTCGACTACATCGCCTGGGACGGTGACACCGGGCAGGACCCACCCGAGGGCATCACCGGAGCCGCGCAGCGCCAGACCGACCGGGCCATCCTCGCCACCCGCCGCGCCGTGTACCCGCTGCACGGACTCGATCCGGAGGACCCCCGTGACTGAGCAGGATCAGACCGATCAGTCGGCATCGCCGGCAGCGCACGTCGCCGCAGCGAACCTCGCAGAACCGTCGCGACAGCGTGATCCCTGGGATTACCCGCGACACTGGATCGCCGACGTGCTGGCTTCCGACGGCGGTGTCGTCCACCTGCGGCCGATCGTGCCCGACGATGCCGACCGTGTCGTCCGCTTCCACGGCGGGCTCTCCGAGCGCACCCGGTACATGCGGTACTTCGGACCGACTCCGACCCTGCCGCCCCGGGAGCTGGCCCGGATGACCACCGTCGACTACCAGAAGCGGGTAGCGCTCGTCGCCGTTCTCGGTGGCGACATCATCGCGATCGGCCTGTACGAGGGCCTCGGATTCGACGGCAAACCGGAGTCGGCGGAGGTGGCCTTCGTCGTCGCGGACGACCATCAGGGCCGCGGACTCGGACCCATTCTTCTCGAACATCTCGCCGGCGCCGCCGCCGAGAACGGCTTCACCCGTTTCGAGGCCGAGGTGCTCAGCGAGAATCCGAACATGGTCGCGGTGTTCCGCGACGCCGGTTACCAGTTGTCACGCAACTTCGACGGCAGCACGGTGCATGTGGAGTTCTTGATCGACCCCACCGAGGCTCTCCTCTCGGTGCGCAACGCCCGTGAGCGGGCGTCGGAGGCCCGCAGCGTCGCCAACCTGCTGCGACCGTCCTCGGTTGCCGTCATCGGCGCGTCCACCGATCCGAAGAAGGTCGGCAATGCGTTGCTCGCGAACATCATCGCCGGTGGCTTCACCGGGCCCGTGTTCCCGGTCAACGGTCCCGGACCCGAGGAGCCGGAGGCGGATTCGGATGCGGACGCGCTCGCGCCCGGCCACGGCCACACGCGGCGCAGCGGGCGGCAGCACGCTCACCCGAGGCCGCCGTCGGTCCGCGGTATCCGGGCCTATCCCACCGTGCGGGACGTGCCGGATCCGGTCGACCTCGCGGTCGTCGCGGTGCCGGCAGCAGTCGTCGACGACGTCCTCGACGATTGTCTGGTCAAAGGCGTGCGCACGCTGGTCGTGGTGTCTTCGGGTTTTGGTGAGAGTGGTGCGGCCGGACTGCAGAGCGAGCGGCGTCTCGTCGAGCAGGCGCGGGAGCACGGGATGCGGCTGGTCGGTCCGAATGCGCTCGGGGTGGCCAACAACAGCGCGTCGATCGCGCTGAACGCCACTTTGGCACCGCGGATTCCGGCCGCTGGTCGCGTCGGCTTCTTCTGCCAGTCCGGTGCTCTGGGGATCGCGATCCTCGACACCGCGGCGCGCCGGCAGATCGGGTTGTCGACGTTCGTGTCGGCGGGTAACCGCGCCGACGTTTCGGGTAACGACCTGTTGCAGTACTGGGATTCCGACACCGACACCGATGTCGTGCTGCTCTACTTGGAGAGCTTCGGAAACCCACGCAAGTTCTCCCGGATCGCGCGACGGGTGTCTCGATCGAAGCCGATTGTCGCGGTGAAGTCGGGTAAGGGTGCGATGACCGCCGCGCGTGCCGAACGGTCGTCGGCGGCCAGCCTGGACGATCGGATCGCGCAGATGGTGCTCGAACAGGCCGGCGTGATCCAAGTGCACACGATCTCCGAACTATTCGACTGCGCGACACTGTTTGCCTACCAGCCGCTGCCGCGCGGTCCGCGCACCCGGATCATCGGCAATTCCTCGGTCCTGGGCAGCCTGGCGGGCGACACCGCCCGAGGTGGGGGACTGACGGTGACCGACACGATCGACCTCGGGGCGGGAGCCAGCGAAGACGAGTTCGAATCGGCGGTCACCGGCGCGATGCGCGACCCGGCCGTGGACGCGGTGATCGTGGTGTTCGTGCCACCGGTGGCGGTGGACGCCGACTGGCATGCGCGTGCGCTGATGGCAGCGGCCAACACACCCGACGCCGATGGCCCGAAACCCATCGTGACGACGTTCCTGGCGGTCGAGGGCATCCCGCCGGGGCTGATGAAGCCCGGCCACAACGGTCTTCCGGCCAATGGTTCGATCCCGTCCTACGGCAGCCCGGAGCGAGCGGCCAATGCGCTGGTGCGGGCGTGGCAGTACGCGCGGTGGCGGCAACGCCCGGAACCGGAGATCCACCGTCCGGACGGCACCGACCCCGAGGGTGCGCGGATGTTCGTGCGCGAAGCGATGGGTGGCGACGCAGACGCGGAGGCCACGCGCGCGCTCGGGCCGGTCGAGTCGGCAACGCTCCTGCGCTCCTACGGCATCGACGTGGTGCCCTTCGCGGAGGTGTCGACGATGCACGAGGCGGCCGCGGCCGCCGAACGTTTCGGCTTCCCGGTCGCGGTCAAGGCCACCTCGGCGTCCTGGCGCGGCCGACTCGACCGGGAAGGTGCGCGGCTCGATCTGCCCGATGCGACGGCGGTGATCACCGCCTTCTCCGAGCTGAGCCAATTGACCGGCGACGAGGTCCTACACGTCCAGAAGATGGCACCCAAGGGCATCGGCACGATGATCCGGGTGCGCGACGACCGCTCGTTCGGCTCGCTCATCTCGTTCGGACTGTCCGGGCGAACCTTCGAGCTGCTCGGTGACCACGGCTATCGGGCGACACCCCTGACGCCGCTCGACGCGGAAGAACTGATCGACGAACCGCGGTCGGCGCCCTTGCTGGCCGGGTACGCCGGCGAGCCACCCGTGGACCGGTCGGCGCTCACGGACTTGCTGGTGCGCATATCCACGCTGGTCGATGACATTCCCGAGGTACGCGAGGTGCACTGCGACCCCATCCTGGCCTCGCCCGACGGTGCGGCGGTGCTCAACGCCCTGATACGAATCGGTCCGGTGCCCACACGCGCGGACACCGGACCGAGACGACTGGCGTAGGTAAATCAGCTGGCGTACGCGCGCAAGCGTTCGGCGCGCTCGCCCTGACGCAGTTTGCCCATGACCTCGCGCTCGATCTGCCGCACACGTTCGCGGGACAACCCGAACATCCGACCGATCTGATCGAGTGTGCGCGGTTGGCCGTCGTCGAGCCCGTAGCGCATCCGGATGACCTGCTGTTCGCGCTCATCGAGAGTGGACAGCACCGACCGGATGTCGGAGTGCAGCAGGCCGGCTATCACCGCATTCTCCGCCGAAGTCGCTTCAGCGTCTTCGATGAAGTCTCCGAGCGGCGCCTCTTCGTCATTGCCCACAGGCATGTCGAGGCTCACCGGGTCACGGCTGTGATCGAGGAGGTCGGCGATCTTTTCCGCCGGGATGCCCGACTCGTTGGCCAGTTCGTCGTCGGTGGCCTCACGGCCGAGTTGCTGATGAAGTTCACGTTTGATGCGGGCGAGCTTGTTCACCTGCTCCACGAGATGGACCGGGAGCCGGATCGTGCGGCTCTGATCGGCCATACCGCGGGTGATCGCTTGACGAATCCACCAGGTCGCGTACGTGGAGAACTTGAATCCCTTGGCGTAGTCGAACTTCTCCATCGCACGGATCAGACCCAGGTTGCCTTCCTGGATGAGATCGAGCAACGGCATCCCGCGTCCGGTGTAGCGCTTGGCCAGCGACACCACGAGGCGGAGGTTGGCCTCGAGCAGGTGCGCACGCGCGTACTCGCCCTCGCGAACGATCACGGCGAGGTCGCGCTTCTTGGTGGCCGAGAGTCGCTTCTTGGTGGCCAGCAGATGCTTGGCGTAGAGGCCGGCCTCGATCTGCTTGGCCAGTTCGACCTCTTGCTCGGCATTGAGCAGTGCGGTGCGACCGATGCCGTTGAGATAGACGCGAACAAGATCAGCTGCCGGGGACTGCGCGTCGAGATCCTGCTCCGTCATCGCCGGACGGATGCGTGCGGGATCGTCGGCTACTCCAGTGGTCGTGGTTGCAGTGGTCGTGGTCGGGCGTGCAACTGTCGAGCGTGACATTCGGCCTCCTGACGTGAGTGCGTACACCCGGTTCAACGCGAACGGGTAGGGGAAAGTTCCCGGGGACGCCGACCCCCGGCGTCGACCGTGGGTGGTGTGACCAGCGTTTTTCCCGGCAGATGCAGCCGAGTACATGAGAAGTTGCTGAGAGTGTCGGTCAGTGGGAACGACGATCGCGATCGGAGCGCGACGGTTCGTCCGACGACTCGGCGGTGCCCTCGACGATCGTCGGATCGAGGGTCTGCCGATGCCCCTCGATCCCGGCCGGGCCGAGCACCGAGTGATCGACGCCGTATTTGTATTGCGCCACCTCGCCGCGCTTGCGCGGCGGCCGGTCGTTCGCGATGAGGACCGCGACCCATGGAATCGGGATGGACGCGGCGACGATGGCGAGCGCGAGCAGTCCGTTTCCGGTGGCGCTGTACACAATTCCGGCGATCACCAGCGCCGGCACACGAAACGCCATCAGGGTCAGATACTTGCGCACACGTGCCCGGTGCTGATCGTCGAGCGACTGCTGCGCACCGGTGATCAGAAAGGTCTGGGGGTCGGTACGGTGCCCCGATGATCCTTGTCTGCTCATACGTCCACCATCCCACTTCGCCGCGGCGGATGCACCGACGGGCCATCCGAATCGAACTCGCCGATCGAGGTCTCATGTAGGTCATTCGGAGCTGTACCCCTTTCGGCGTTGTCCCTCGCCCGTCGTCGTGGCGCACAATGGTCGGTATGGGAACTGAGACAATCGAGCGGCCGGACCTCGACGAGCGGACAGACGTCGACGAACGGCCCGATGCCGACACCACCGACCACGGCGACGACGATCGCCCCAAGTTCTTCCACTACGTGAAGAAGGACAAGATCGCCGAGAGCGCGGTCATGGGAAATCACGTGGTGGCCTTGTGTGGTGAGACATTCCCCGTCACCCGCTCGGCCAAACCCGGATCGCCGGTCTGCCCGAAATGCAAGAAGATCTACAGCCGGATGCGCAAAGGGGAGTGAGCTCGCCTGGCGTGCGGCCGGCTCACTCCGAGGTCGGTGGCGATGGAGGCGGCCGGCGTGACGGCCCGGCCGTACGCCCCCGCCGGATCGGTCCGGACGCCAGCCGGTCGGGCAACGTCTTGAGTTGACCGGTCACCTCCGCGGTCTGCGACGAAACCCAATCGCGCATCTGCGCTGACACCGGCGGTTTCGCCGGCCAGAACTCCTGTACCGCGGCATTGAACTCGGCGCCGACGACGATGGCGAAGCCGAGGAAGAACGTGAACAGCAGGAACGCCACCGGCGTCGCCAACGCGCCATAGCTGTACCCGGCGCGGGTGAGCTCGGTCAGGTAGATGCGCAGTATGTAGCTGGCGACCCAGAAGAAGATTCCGGCGACCACCGCTCCGCCCACCAGCCGGTGCCACGGCAGCGGGTTGGGCAGCGCCAGATGGTAAAGCGTGGTCAGCATGACCAGCAGTAGTACGGCCACGAACGGGAAGTAGCCGTAATCGATCAGGTGGGTGACGATCGGGTCCCACGAGTCCGGCACTATCTCGTGGAGGTAATTGGGCCCGAGGGCGACCAGCGGCAACACGAACACCGACGCCACCAGGAATCCCATGTAGACGAACAGCGCGAAGAATCGTTGCCATACGGGGTTGCGGACCTCGTGCTGTCCGTGGGCGCGCACGATCGACGCGACGAAACAAGACACCGCCGACGACCCGGCCCACAGCGAGATCACGAAGCCCGCCGAGATGACGACCACCCGGCCACGGCCGAGGACGTTGTCGACCGTGGGTCGGATGATCTCGTCGACGACGTTGGCGGAGAACGTACGGTCGGCGAAGGCCACGATGCGTTCGTAGATGACGTCGACCGTGTCCGGACCGAACCAGCCGGCGATGTAGCCGACACTGCCGAGCAGACCCAGCAGTAGTGGCGGTAGCGACAGTGCCTGCCAGAACGCGGCTTGGGCCGCCCAACCCACGATGCCGTCGTCCCACGCCTTGACGATGGTGCGCCACACCAGGCGGTGCAGATTCGGCAGCACAGGTCGACCGACCGACGGCGGTGTCTCGGCGGCCGGGTCGTCGACGCCTCGATCGGCATGGGAACGCCCCGGCCTTGTCCCCGTGCCCGAGTCCGGCATGTCCGTGTCGGGAGTCGCCGGCTCCGGGCCGTCCGGTGGTGCCGCGGCCGGGGGAGCGGCCTGTGGTCGAGACCGGTCCATGCCCGGCCGGGCCGCCAGGGGGCGGGTGGGATGGGTGTCGTCTATCGGGGTGGTCGGCGTCGCTGCCATCGGCGGGCCATCCGGTGGCGTCGGTGACGGGGCCGGACGTCGACGCGGTCGCGATCGGTCGGGTGGGATCGGGGCCGCCGATGCCGGATAGGGAGTACCTGCCGACGACGTGGTGTCCTCGGTGATCGGTACGGGGTTCCGGTTTCGACTGCTGATGGCTCCAGCATCCCTGATCCGGCGACGAAACGGGGCAACCGGGCCCCCGGTGGTGTGCCGTCGTCGATTCACCACCCGTCGGGGACGCTGCGCGAGTCGATCGGGTAGCCGCTCGGTGGTCCGGAGTACCATTGCTCGCGTCCCCTCCGACGGTTCTCACCCCGAGGGGACATTTCATGTCCCGAATGTGTCCCGAACGGACAGTCCGGTCAGACCAGGTGTCAGGAGCAGTGCACGAGTGACTTCAGCAGCCGACGGCACGGCAGCCGAAGAGGCAACCATCCCCCCAGGTCCGCCACTGCGCGCGTGGCAGCGGCGGGCGTTGACGAAATACCTCACCCGCCGACCGGTCGACTTCATGGCCGTCGCGACGCCGGGTGCGGGTAAGACCACGTTCGGCCTGCGCGTGGCGCGTGAGCTCCTCGACGACCGCACCGTCGAGCAGATCGCCGTGGTGGCCCCGACCGAACACCTCAAGCACCAGTGGGCCGAGGCGGCCGCCCGGGTGGGCATCGCGTTGGACTCGAGGTTCCGCAACGCGACCGGCCAGACCAGTTCGGACTATCACGGTGTGGCGCTGACCTATGCGCAGGTCGCCGCGCACCCGTCGCGGCACCGGGTGCGCACGGAGAACAGGCGCACGCTGGTGATCCTCGACGAGATCCACCATGGCGGGGACGCGAAGTCGTGGGGAGACGCGATTCGCGAGGCCTTCTCCGACGCCACCCGCCGCCTGTCGCTGACGGGAACGCCATTCCGTTCCGACGACTCGCCCATCCCGTTCGTGACGTATGAGCCCGAGCCGGGCGGGGTGCTGCGGTCGGTGGCCGATCACACCTACGGTTACGCCGACGCACTGGCCGACGGCGTCGTCCGTCCGGTCATGTTCCTCGCGTACAGCGGGCAGGCCAGCTGGCGTACCAGCGCGGGGGAGGAGTTCACGGCGCGGTTGGGTGAGCCCCTGTCGGCCGAACACACCGCCCGCGCCTGGCGGACCGCGTTGGACCCGCATGGGGACTGGATTCCGTCGGTACTCGAGGCCGCCAGCACGCGGCTGCGACAGCTTCGCGCCGGCGGAATGCCCGATGCCGGCGGGTTGGTCATCGCGACCGACCAGACCGTCGCCCGCGACTACGCGGAATTACTCACCGCGATCACCGGTACCCGGCCGACGCTGGTGCTGTCCGACGATCCCAAGTCGTCCTCACGTATCGCCGAGTTCGCGGCATCGCGCGACGAGTGGATGGTGGCGGTGCGCATGGTGTCCGAGGGAGTCGACGTGCCTCGGCTGGCGGTGGGCGTGTACGCGACGAGCTCGTCGACGCCTCTGTTCTTCGCTCAGGCGATCGGTCGCTTCGTCCGCTCCCGGCGCCCGGGCGAAACCGCCAGTGTGTTCCTGCCGTCGGTTCCGGTGCTGCTCGACCTGGCCTCCAAGATGGAGGCCGAACGCGATCACGTCCTGGGTAAACCACATCGGGACAGCGACGGCCTCGATGACGCGCTGTTGATCGATGCCAACAAGCAAAAGGACGAAGAAGGCGAGGACGAGAAGGCCTTCCAGTCGCTGCACGCCGACGCCGAACTGGACCAACTCATCTTCGACGGCGCCTCCTACGGGACGGCGACGTTCTCGGGCAGCGACGAGGAAGAGGACTATCTGGGTCTACCAGGGCTCCTTGATGCCGATCAGGTGCGTGAGCTGCTTCGCAAACGGCAGGCCGAGCAGGTGTCACAGCGGTCGGCGGCCGGTCCTGCCCAGGTGATCGAGACCGCTGCGCCTGCGCGCCCGACCGGGGAGAATCTGCACGCCCTGCGCAAGGAGCTCAACACGCTGGTCGCGATGCACCACCATCGCACCGGTAAGCCACACGGCATGGTTCACAACGAACTTCGCGAGCGTCTCGGTGGTCCACCCACGGCGATGGCCACCGCCGAGCAACTCCGTGAGCGGATCTCCGCGCTGCGTGAGTGGCGCTGAATTAGGTACCCGCGGTTGGGCGCAACCTCGACGACAAGAGGCGCCCACTCGACGACAAAAAGGCGCCCACTCGAGGAAACGGTGCCCATTCGACGGTGATACGACAGCGACCCGGCCGGATCACTCCGACCGGGTCGCGACATCGTGTGGACGATTCAGACCAATTCTTCGCTCGACTCCACGACTGCGGACAGCTCCACGAGCTTGGCCTCGTGCTCGTTGAAGTGGTGGCGGCAGAAGAGAAGCTCGCCACCGGCGGGCAGTACAGCCCGCACCTTGGCGGCCGCTCCGCAACGATCACAGCGATCGGCGGCGGTCAGCGGCATGGAGATCGGGGCTGTGGTGGCTGTGTCTGACATAGTTCCTCCGTCCCGGTCCGGCGGTGGCGTCGTTGCCGGTCGCCTTTCCCTTCGTGAGCCGACACATCGGTCTGATGCGTCACCCTCACCCTTTCAGACGTATGAGCGTTTCGTATTGTTCCGCGGGTCGCCCGGGTGTGTCGTCACTCACCGTTAACACGTGCTGCTCCAGCGGCAACACGCGCTCAATCCGAGTTTACGTGTGCTGAGACAACGCTCACACGAGCCCAGCACATCGTCGTCGACCATGTGCGCTCGGAGTCGCATCAGCCCACGGCCGGGGTACCGGTCGGCTCAGCGGCCTCATCGGGTTCGCGCTCCACAGCCTCGGCCTGCTCGGCACGCAGCCGACTGACGGCGTCCGACGACTCGTTCTCGCGGTCACGCAGGTACTCCCGCAGCGAGTACGCGAAGGCGGCCACCCACAGCACGATGATCGTGAGGTAGATGCCCGTCTGTGCGGTCGACTGGACGTCGACGAGATCGCTGCGCAGCAGGCTGCGGGTGTTGGTGAGCACGATCAGACCACCGACCGAGGCGCCGAGCAGTCGCGGCGGGATGTGCCGGACCAACCAGGCCGCGATCGGGGCAGCGATGATTCCACCGACCAGGATCGCGCCGACCCATGCAAAGTTGATCCCTTGCGAGCCCAGACTCACCAGGAAGCCCAGACTCGCGGCCACCGCGATGATGAACTCGCTGGTGTCGATGGAACCGATGACCTTGCGCGGTTCGAGTCGCCCGCTGGCGAGTATGGCCGGGGTGCCGACGGGCCCCCAACCGCCGCCACCGGTGGCATCGACGAAACCGGCGACGAGTCCCAGCGGGGACAGGAACCGCTTGCGCAGCGGCTTGCCGAGATGCTGACGCGGGATGCCCTGGAAGGTGAACCGGGTCAGGATGTACAGACCCAGCAGCAACAGGATGATGGCCATCAGCGGAGCCGCAGCCTCGGTGGAGAGATTCGACAACACGGTCGCGCCGAGAAACGCGCCGATCGCGCCGGGCAGGGCGATGCGTCGGACGACCTTCCAGTCGACGTTGCCGAAGCGCCAATGCGATACCCCGGACACGAGTGTGGTCCCGATCTCGGCCAGGTGGACCGTGGCCGACGCGGCGGCGGGGTTGGCCCCGATGGCCAACAACAGGGTGGTGGTGGTGACGCCGTAGGCCATGCCGAGGCTGCCGTCGACGAGTTGAGCGGCGAGACCGACCAGGCCGATCAGGACGATGGTGCGCATGCGATGAGAACTTTCGGTTCAAATGACTCGGGGTTGTGCGGACACGCACCCGGTAGCCGGGAAACCCTGGCAGACGCTGGCGCGATGGGGTACGCGCCGCGGCATCTCGATCAGATCGGGCCGCGGCGCCGCAGACACAGCATCGACGCCACCCTCAGGAGGTCGATGGCTCGTCGGGTCACCAGCATGCGGAGAATCGTAAGGGCAGACCGACCCGATCCGTGCATTTGGCACGGTCGGGAGAATCCGACCGCGCACAACTCTTGACAAGCCGGCTGCCGGATGGTTTAAGCAACGACCTATGAATGTCGACTCCGAGCCTGTGCTGCTGCACCTGTGTGCCCGCGTCGAATGGGAGCAGTCGCGCCGGGCCGGATCTCACGAACCGCCGTCGCTCACCGAAGTCGGGTTCATCCACCTCTCTGGGCCCGCTCAGGTCCATCTCCCGGCCAACCGGCTGTATGCCGGACGCGACGACCTCGTGCTGCTCGTCATCGACCCGGACCGGCTGTCGGCGCCGGTCGTCTGGGAACCGGGAGTGCCGTCTGATCCTGAGGGGATGCGGTTCCCCCATCTCTACGGCGCATTGCCGGTCGATGCCGTCATCGACGTACACCCATATAAGGCGAACGCGGACGGTGCTTTCGCACCGCCCGCGTTCGTGACGAAGATCTCCGGGTCGGATTCGGACCCATCGAGCCGAGATCAGTCCAGGTAGTCGCGCAGCACCTGCGACCGCGACGGGTGCCGCAACTTCGACATCGTCTTCGACTCGATCTGGCGGATACGTTCGCGCGTCACGCCGTAGACCTGACCGATCTCGTCGAGGGTCCGTGGCTGGCCGTCGGTGAGACCGAAGCGTAGCCGGACCACACCGGCCTCGCGTTCGGACAGCGTCTCCAGCACCGACTGCAGCTGGTCTTGCAGCAGGGTGAAACTCACGGCGTCCACCGCGACCACGGCCTCGGAGTCCTCGATGAAGTCACCGAGTTGGCTGTCGCCCTCGTCGCCGATGGTCTGGTCCAGTGAGATCGGTTCACGCGCGTACTGCTGGATCTCCAGCACCTTCTCCGGCGTGATGTCCATCTCCTTGGCGAGCTCCTCCGGGGTGGGCTCGCGGCCGAGATCCTGGAGCAGTTCGCGCTGGATCCGGCCCAGCTTGTTGATGACCTCCACCATGTGCACCGGGATGCGGATGGTGCGTGCCTGGTCGGCCATCGCACGGGTGATCGCCTGCCGGATCCACCACGTCGCGTAGGTGGAGAACTTGTAGCCCTTGGTGTAGTCGAACTTCTCCACGGCGCGGATCAGACCGAGGTTGCCCTCTTGGATGAGATCCAGGAACGCCATACCGCGACCGGTGTAGCGCTTGGCCAGCGACACCACGAGCCGGAGGTTTGCCTCGAGCAGGTGGTTCTTGGCACGGTTTCCGTCGCGGGAGATCCAGTTCAGGTCGCGTTTGGCGGCGGTGCTGATCTTCTCGCCGGAATCGACGATCCGGCGCAGCCGCTCGGTTGCGAACAGGCCGGCTTCGATGCGCTTGGCGAGTTCGACCTCCTCCTCGGCGTTGAGCAGGGCGACCTTGCCGATCTGCTTCAGATAGGCGCGGACGGAGTCGGCCGACGCGGTGAGTTCGGCGTCCTTGCGGGCCTGGCGGAGTGCCTCGGATTCTTCTTCGTCCCAGACGAAGTCACCGGAGGTCTTCTCCTTGCTGTCCGCTTTGGCCTTGGTGCCGGTGGCCTTCGTCGCCGCAGGTGCGGTCTCGGCGTCGGCCGTGTCGTCGTCCTCGTCATCATCGGAGGAGTCGTCGTCGGAGGCGTCATCGTCCTCGTCGACCTCGATGTCGTCGATCTCGACATCGTCGCCGAGTTCGGTATCGGGACCATCGATGTCGTCGATGGTGCCGCTGTCGTCGAGATCTTCGGTCGACTCGCCGTCGGATTCGGCAGGCTTGGTGCCCTTCTTCGGGGCGCGCTTGCTCGCCGCCTTCTTTGCTGCCTTTTTCGCGGGTGCCTTGCGGGCGGTGGCCTTCTTGGCGGCTTTCTTGGCGGTCCGTTGGGCCGGCGCAGGCTCCGTGGCGGTAGTTGCGTCTGTCGATTCGTCGACGTCGGCCTGTCGGGTCTTGGTGGCTGCCACGTACAACCTTTCGGAACTGACTCGTGTATCCACCGACGGCGGCGCACGCCGACGCGGATCAGGGGCTTGATTTCTCGGTGCGCGATGACCGGTGTGGACCATTGTAACGACATCGCCTCGCACCATGTGGCAAAGCCCTGGTCAGGCCACGTCGCGATCCGCCCCGATCACCTCCACGAGGCGGTCAGGCGCGTAGCCCGGCGGTCACCGCCATCGCCGCGCCGACGATACCCGCGGTGTTCTTCAACGTCGCGGGCACGACCGGTGTCGAGTTGGTGAGGAACGGCACCCATTTGTCACTCTTGCGACTGATACCACCGCCGATCACGAAGACCTTGGGCCAGAACAGAACTTCGTAGGCCTCGAGAACCTTGGAGACCTTGCCGGCCCACTTCTCATAGCTCCAGCCCTTGTCTTCTTTCACCTTCGACGACGCCCGGTGTTCGGCTTCTTTGCCGTCGACGATCATGTGCCCGAGCTCGGTGTTGGGTACCAGCGTGCCGTCGATCAGGATCGCCGAGCCGATGCCGGTGCCCAGAGTCAGCAGCATCACGACGCCGTCCACATCGGCCGCCGCACCGTAGCGGTCCTCGGCCATCCCGGCGGCGTCGGCGTCGTTGAGCACCGAGACCTGCCGACCCCCCAGATGCGAGCTGAACAGCTCGTAGACGTCGGTGTCGATCCAGCCCTTGTCGATGTTGGCTGCGGTGCGCATGATGCCGTCGGTGACCACGCCGGGCAGGGTGATGCCGACCGGTCCGGTCCACCCGAAGTGTTCGACGACCTCGGCCACACCGCCGGCCACGGCCTCTGGCGTCGAGGGCTGAGGTGTGAGCACTTTGAAGCGCTCGCCGACCAGCTCGCCGCTGTCGAGGTCGACGATGCCGCCCTTGATTCCGGAACCACCGACGTCGACGCCGAATCCGAGGTTGGTGGGGGTGGCTGTCTCGGTGCTCGCTGCCTCGGCATCGCTCATGTCCGGGTCCTCTCTGATCGAACCGTCGGGTTCCCCGTACTCGGGGAAATCGTGTGCGACCTAGGCTATCCAGCGCGCGGACGCGACGCTGTGGTGGACACCAACTCGTCATCGTTGCCGGTCCCGGTGTTCACCGCTCATCCCGCCGCGACGCGGCCGGTGTCGGTGTGCTGACATGGTGGCGTGACCGATGATCCCGGCTTCGACGAACTCGAGCGTGTCGCAATCGATGTGGCACAACGTGCCGCCGCCCATGTACGGGTCCGGCGATCCGAGTTGTTCGGCGCCCGGCCCGGTCACGACCCCGGCACGGTCGATACCGGATCGGACCGATCCACCCAGGCGCCGGCCGTCAGCACCAAATCGACGCCCACTGATCCGGTGACGCTCGCCGACACCGAGACCGAACAGCTCGTCCGATCCGAATTGCGCGCACGCCGGCCCGGCGACGAGGTGTTGGGCGAGGAAGCGGGTGGCTCGGTCGATGTGCCGTCCGGAGTGCGCTGGGTGGTGGACCCCATCGACGGAACCGTGAACTTCATGTACGGCATCCCGGCCTATGCGGTCTCGGTTGCCGCCCAGGTGGACGGTCGTTCGGTTGCCGGTGCGGTGGTGGATGTGGCGCGTGCGATCACGTACTCCGCGTCGCTCGGCGCAGGTGCACGCCTCGACGCCGGCACCGGGCCGATTGCGCTGGCCTGTAACCCGATCGATCGTGTCGAGCTCGCCCTGGTCGCGACGGGTTTCTCCTATGACGCGCGCCGTCGGGCCGAGCAAGGGGCCATCGTCGCCGAGTTGCTGCCGCAGGTTCGTGATCTGCGGCGGGTCGGCGCGGCCGCCTTGGATCTGTGCATGGTCGCAAGTGGTGCGGTGGATGCGCATTTCGAACACGGATTGAGCCCGTGGGACTGGGCGGCCGGCGGATTGATTGCCGCCGAGGCGGGCGCAGTGGTGCACACCCCGCCACCGGATTCGCGCTCGTCGGACGGTCACGTCACTATCGCGTGTGCGCCCGGCATCGCCGACGACTTCATCGAGGTTCTCGACCGACTCGGGGCACGCAGGACCATGTCCGCCGACGCGGGACACTAGGGACGCGCTCCACCGCGTCGAGGGCGCTGATTCTGGTCGAGTGCGCGGAAGGCCGGAGTCGACGTCGGGTGGCTCTGCGCTACCCAGTGCCCAGTCAACGGGAAATGGTGCCCAGTCAACGCTCGGGTAGGTGGGACTGGCCGCTCGGTCGAGGGCGGTCAGCAGGACGAGGAGTGCACTGCCTTGACGAGACCGGGGTCCGCACCGGTCTGGGGGTTCTTCGGATCGGCCGAGCGTAGAGCCTCCAATGCGGCCTGCGCGTCCTGGGATTGTTCCCGGGCCTCGTAGTACTCGCCGAGCGCGACATCGACGGAATTGTCGGTTCGGCCGTCGAGGACGGGCTGCGCGCAGGGTAGTGCCAGCCACACCGCCGCGGCGGCGGACTGGCCGGCCGGCCCGAATCGAATCTGCGCATAGCACGCCAGGTCGCGATTGGGATACACGGTGTCGTCGGCATACGGGGCATCGGCGACCGGGGTGAAGCCCTGGGCCGTCAGGTCATCGGACACCGACCGGGCGGCACCGCGCTGAGACGACGCGTTGAGCACACGGACCTGGAAGGTGGACAGCGCCGCCGGGGTCACCTCGAGCATCTCGTCCCGGTCGGCCGCGGCAAGCTCCGGCGGCTCCGCGGCCGGAGTCGCCGGGGGCGGAGCGGACGGATCCGCTGATGCGGGTGTCGGTTGGTTGCATGCGGTGGGGATCGCGGCGGGCCCCGATTCGCCCAATGCCACCGCCCACGTGATCACCGCGGCCACCAGCAGCACGACTGCGGCGATGATCGCCGGACGTGCCCGGCGCCGCCGGAACGGACGACCTCTGGCGTCAACCGATGTTCCCCCGGTAATTTGCGACACCACCGCGAATCGGCTCCTTCTCACCTCGACCTGCGGCACCACTCTAGAGGGTCGGCGCCGGCGCTCGGCGTAGACAGGCCGGTGGACCCGTTGTCTCGGCCGAACGGGCCGGCTTCGCCGATGGACCACGCCAGGGAATGATCCGAATGGCTCCGCCGTTGACCCAGCGGCATCGGTGCACTAGGCTTCGGGCGCCCGCCCTCCGAAGCAGACGGAAGGCATGCGAGTCGGATGTGATGAAAATCACTCCGATCTGCAGGGTCCTGGGTAACGAATTGCACCGGTCATGACGTTGAAGTGACGCCCGACGGCAAGACAATCCCGGCGGGTCCGCGCACCTACGTTTGTCCGGCCACAAGCCTGGACAACCGAGAGCGCTCGCACACTCTCACATAGGTAAGGCACACAATGGCTACTGATTATGACGCGCCACGTCGCACAGACACCGAGGATCTGAACGAGGACTCGCTCGAGGAGCTGAAGGCCCGCCGCAGCGAGGCGCAGGCGGCTGCCGTCGACGTCGATGAGGGCGACACCGCGGAATCCTTCGAACTCCCCGGCGCCGATCTCTCGGGCGAGGAGCTCTCGGTTCGGGTCATCCCGAAGCAGGCCGACGAATTCACCTGCACCAGCTGCTTTCTCGTCTATCACCGCAGCCGGCTGGCGCGGGAGAACGGCAACTCGCGGATCTGCGTGGACTGCGCCTGACGAGCGCCGCAGACTCGCGGCTCAGCCCCACAAATGCACCCAGAATGAATGGGGCGGGCCGACCGAAATCGGGCCCGCCCCGTCGTTCATCCCGCCCTCTTGTTCATCCCCGCCGGGTCAGTCGGCGATACCGGCCTCGGCGGCGGCGTCCGGCACGTCGAGCGCGGCGAGCAGTCCGGCCGGGTCGCGCGTGGACACCAGCCAGTACGGGGTGGGGTCGTCCGGGTCGTCGAGCACGAGCAACACCATCGTCTTCACCCAGGCGCGGTGCATGAGGAACGCGGCCGGATCCAGTTGTCGACCGAGTGCGGCACTCTTGGCGGTCGCCGGCACGGTTGCGCCGCGTGCGATGACGCCGCGCGGCAGGCGCGCCCGGCCGGCGTGTAGCTCCCGCTCGGCGGTGACCCGGACCGAGACCCGCCCCATCGACCACAGCACCGAGGCACACAACACGCCCACCACGACGTAGCCTGCGACACTCCACGCCGACCGGTGCGCGGACAGCTGAATCTCGTAGCCGACGACGCCGGTCACCACGGCGGCGGCCAGCCACCACCACCAGGGCACCCTCAGGCGTTCGGCGAACCGGTCCGACGCCGGATGGCGTTCTGTCGCCGGGTGCTGCGCGCCATTTCTCGACTCACCTGGGCCGTCGCCGGAGGGACGACCGGCCGGATCATCAGCTGCTTCAGGGGGAGTCACGCGACCAGCGTAGTCTGCCCTCGTGGCGCCGAATTCTCCCACCGTGACAAACGACCGGGGCGACGCGAGCGAACCGATCGCCCTCCGCCGACTCGACCCCGACATTCCTGTGCCCACCCGCGCGCATGCCGGCGACGCCGGTGTCGACTTGTGTTCGACGATCGACCTCGAGTTGCCGCCCGGTCGGCGGCAGCTGGTCGGTACCGGGATCGCGGTGGCGTTGCCGATCGGCACGGTCGGGCTGGTCCATCCGCGGTCTGGGCTCGCCGCACGCGCCGGCCTGTCCATCGTCAACAGCCCGGGCACCATCGATGCCGGCTACCGCGGCGAGATCAAGGTGTGCCTGATCAACCTCGACCCCGACCAGTCGATCGTGATCACCCGCGGAGACCGGATCGCGCAGTTGCTCGTGCAGCGCGTCGAGTTACCGGACTTCGTCGAGGTAGACGAGCTCGACGAGACCAGCCGTGGACTCGGCGGACACGGTTCCAGCGGTGGACACGCGATTCTGGCCGCGGCGGCACCCGATGGTGACCGCCGACCGGATCACCCGACGACACGTGACATCGAGGAGTAGACGACATGGCAGCCAACGACGATGACACCGACGGCGACCTGCGCATCGGCACCGCCCAGGGGCCGTACGACATCGAAGCGCTGACGACGCCGGCCGAGGAGCTCGGGAACTCCCATCTCGACCTCGGATCGGTGTTGGTCCCGGTGGTCGAGGGTGGTCAGGTGACCGTCGAGATGTCGGCCGATCATCAGCCGGAAGCCGTTTATCTGGTGACGCCACATGGGCGCATCAACGTCAGCGCCTTCGCGGCACCGAAATCACCGGGCCTGTGGCGTGAAGTGGTGCGCGAGCTCGCCGAGTCGCTGCGTGACGAGGGTGCGTCGGTGGCGGTCGAGGATGGTCACTGGGGTAGGGAGGTGGTCGCCACCGTGCCCGGCGGCGTGCATCGTTTCCTCGGTGTGGACGGGCCGCGGTGGATGGTCCGCTGCGTCGCCAGCGGACCCGATGACCGCGCCGATGAACTGGGCCGGTTGGCGCGCGCGGTGCTGGCCGAGTCGGTGGTGCGCCGCGGCACGGAACCGTTTCCGCCGCGCGACCCGCTGCCGGTGGTGTTGCCGCCGGTGCTGGCGGAGCAGGTCGCTGCGGCACAAGAGCAGATGGCGCAACAACAGGAGGCCGGCTCGCAGGGTGAGTCGACGCCCGGCGCCGCTCCGCAATCGTCTGCGCCCGACATCGCGCAGCCGCAGTCCGACGACCCCGAACCGATGCCGCGCTCATCCGGTTCGGCGATGCAGCGCCTCCGGCGCGACCGGCGAGGCTGATCGTCCCGATTCGCCGTGCCCGGACGTGATCAGCGCAGCGTTTGCCACCCGCGAGCACAGCGCAAGCCGAGCGTCGACGGATCGTTGCCCCACTCGTCGAGGGTCACCTCGTTCAGCACCGCACGCGGTGCCGCGCGCACCCAGGAGCGACCGACCGCCAGCGGGTGAACCGGGTCATCGACGGCCGCGGTCACCGCGAGCGGCGCCGACAGTGTCGAGATCTCGGTCATCGTCGGCCCGTGGAATTGCGCAGCCTGGGTCAGATGGCCGCCGAGCGCCGGATGCAGCGCGCGCCATGACCGGCTCAGCTCGGTCGCCAGCCAGGGCGGGCTCGACGCTGCCATCGCCGCGATCGTCGTCTCCAGACCGTCACGTGCCAGGGCCGCGGCCGTGGCCGCCGCCCCCGCTGCCCCCGGAGCCTTTGCGGGGTCCCCACTCCATGCCGGCAACGCCGCCCACACTCCCGCGCAGTCGTGGTTTAACGCCCAGGCCAGCGCGATCGCCGCGCCGATCGACACCCCACCGACCACGAGCGGACCCGACGTCGCCGCCACCTCGTCGAGGCGTCGGAGATGTCCGTCCACGAGGTCGGTCGAGGGTTCGAGCGCCACCAGTGTCAATCCGCATCGAGCGGCGGCGGGGCCGAATGCCCGGCGGACGAAATCGGCGTCCGAACCGGTTCCGGGAATGGCCACGAGCTTCTGCGCAACCGGGCGAACCGGCGGACGTGTCGCGGGCATGTCATGATCATGCCCGACGTTGTACCCAGAGTACGGACGGGATTACGCTGGCGACTGTAAGCAGGGTCGGCGAATCCGCCCCACAATGTTTCACCAATGTCTCGACGAGAGACGCGTCACCCAAGGGGAGGGTGCGATGCCTACCACCGGCTACCTGAAGCGGTTGACCCGCAGGCTGACCGAAGATCTCGGCGACGCCGACGCCGTGGAGATCGCCGAGGAGTCGCGTGCCTCCGGCGCCCAGCGCGCCGCGGAGTGCTGTCGTGGCGACGAGGTAACGATGCACGGCGAATTGCGGTCAGTGGAGACCTGCTCACGTGCGGCAAAGGTCGGCGTCAAAGCGGAGTTCTTCGACGGGTCGGACACCGTGATGCTCAAATGGCTCGGTCGCAATCGGATCCCGGGGATCGAACCGGGCCGCAAGATCACTGTGCGGGGTCGACTGGCCGAACATGACGGCACCAAGCTCATCTACAACCCGTATTACGAACTCCAGGGCCCCGACGACGAATGACGTCGTCGCCAGACCCGTCGGAACCCACACTCGGTGGCGCACCCGAATCCGATGTTCGCCCGTCTGTGCTGGAACAGATGGGTGGCGTATCCGGGCTGATCTATTCGACGGTGCCCATCGTCGTCTTCGTGCCCGTCAACTCCGCGTGGGGACTCACGGCGGCGATAGTTGCGGCGCTCATCGCGGCGCTGGCCGTGTTCGTGATCCGGCTACTCCGCCGCGAACCCTTGAACCCGGCGATCTCCGGTCTGATCGGGGTCGCGATCTGTGTGTTCATCGCCTACCGGACCGGCGACGCCAAGGGTTACTTCCTGTTCGGCATCTGGACCACGCTGGCCTACGCGATCGTGTTCGTGGGGTCGATCCTGGTGCGGTGGCCGTTGGTGGGTGTGATCTGGAATCTCATCAGCGGCGAGGGTATGGACTGGCGCCGACACCGCAAGACCTTGCGTGCCTACGATCTCGCAACGGCCTTCTGGGCACTGGTCTTCGCCGCCCGATATCTGACGCAATCCGAACTCTACGATCACGGCAGCACCGGCTGGCTTGCGGTCTCCCGGATCGCGATGGGGTGGCCGCTGACCGCGCTGGCGGTGCTGGCGACGGTGCTGCTGGTGCGCCGCGCGAGCAAGGAGGAGGATCGGATCGTGGCCGACGAGCAGTCCGATCCCGAAGTCGCCGAGACCGACACCGGCCGGCACTGACCCCGGCGCCGGGTCTCCTCGATCGGTTCAGTTACCCAGGCGCATCGCTTCGTAGAGCGCCGGTTCCGCCTCGGCCGGAGCGATGAAAACCAATTCGTCGCCGCCCTCGATCGGGTCGTCGTTCTGCGGCACGATGACCCGACCGCCGCGCAGGATGGTCACGAGTGCGGCGTCGCGGGGTAGCGCGAGTTTGCGAACGGGTTTACCCGCCAGCGGTGTGTTGGCCGGCAAGGTGAGTTCCACCAGGTTGGCCTGTCCCTGACGAAACGTCATCAGACGCACCAGGTCTCCGACAGACACCGCCTCCTCGACCAGGGACGCCAGGATACGGGGGGTCGAGACGGCGACGTCGACGCCCCAGTCCTCGTCGAACAACCACTCGTTGCGGGGGTCGTTGACACGTGCCACCACCCGATTGACTGCGAACTCGGTCTTGGCGAGCAGGCTCACCACGAGGTTCGCCTTGTCGTCGCCGGTGGCCGCGACCATCACGTCATAGGTCTGCAGCTCGGCCCGTTCGAGATTGCTGAGCTCGCACGCATCGGCCTGTACCCAGTTCGCGTCGGGCACGGCTCCGGGATCGATATGGGCCGACTTGCGTTCGAACAGCGTCACCTCGTGCCTGTTGACCAGCAACTCCCGCGCGATCGAGCGCCCGACCGCGCCCGCACCGGCGATGGCAACCTTCATCGTCTTCTCCCTCAGCTGAGTCAGTCGGATGTGATCCGCGGGGACCGGGCAGTGGCGCGAGCGGCATCGAGCTGCTCGGTCGGGATCGCCGCATAGATGAGGTCATCTTGCTGCACAACGGTTTTCGCATCAGGAAGGATTGGGTTCCCCAGTCGGTTCAGGAAGGCGATCCGCCCACCGGTCTCTTCCTGGAACTTGCCGACCTTCACCCCGATCCAGGATTCGTCGACCTCGAGTTCGGCGATGACCAACGACCCCGACGGATCTCGCCATTCGATGGTGGTGGAGGTCTCGCCGAGCGCCGAGACGAATCGCTCCGTCGTCCACGGCACGGTGGCGACGGTGGGAATGCCGAGCCGTTCGTAGACCTGCGCGCGTTTGGCGTCGTAGATGCGTGCGACGACGCGTTCGACCCCGAAGGTCTCCCGCGCGACACGCGCGGAGATGATGTTGGAGTTGTCCCCGGAGGACACCGCCGCGAACGCGTCGGCCTTCTCGATACCCGCGCGCGTCAGTACATCTCGGTCGAAGCCGACGCCCACCACGGTGGTGCCGACGAACTGCGGGCTCAGCCGGATGAACGACGACTCGTCACGGTCGATGACCGCGACGTCGTGGCCCCGCTTCTGCATGGCCATCGCCAGCGATGAACCCACGCGACCGCACCCCATGATGACTACCTGCACGTGCACCCTTCCGACTGTGCGGACATCCCGCGACGACGATGCAAGCGCGGTACGGACCCATCGAACCTACCGCGCACACCGACGTGTCGGGCGACGACGTTACACATCCGTGGTGGCCGGATCGATGCGGCCGGTCCCTTGTGGCCTTTGTCTACTACACGCTCTAGTGTTGCCTGGTGTCCACCGTGTCCAAGGTGTCCGTAGCGACCAAACGGATTCTGCTCGGCCGCCCGTTCCGCAGCGACAAACTGGGTCACACCCTGCTGCCCAAGCGCATCGCGCTGCCGGTGTTCGCTTCCGACGCGATGTCTTCGGTGGCCTACGCACCGCAGGAGATCTTCCTGGTGCTGTCCATCGCCGGACTCAGTGGTCTGGTCTTCACCCCGTGGGTGGCAGTAGCGGTCGCCGTCGTGATGATCGTGGTGGTGGCCAGCTACCGGCAGAACGTGCACGCCTATCCGTCCGGTGGCGGTGACTACGAGGTGGCGACGGTCAACCTCGGTCCCAACGCCGGACTCACCGTGGGCAGCGCGCTGCTGGTCGACTATGTGCTCACCGTCGCGGTGTCGATCGCGTCGGCCGCCGAGAACGTGGGCTCGGCCATCCCGTTCGTCTCCGAACACAAGGTGTGGTTCAGTGTCGCCGCGATCGCGTTGCTCGCCGCGGTCAACCTGCGCGGGATCAAGGAATCGGGGGCAGTACTCGCGATCCCCACCTACGCCTTCATCTTCGGTGTCTCCGCGATGCTGATCTGGGGATTCCTGGAGATCTTCGTGCTGGGTGAGGACATCCAGTCCGAGACGGCCGATTTCGAGATCCGCGCCGAGGACAGCCACCTCGTCGGTATCGCTTTCGTGTTCCTGATCGCCCGGGCGTTCTCCTCCGGATGTGCCGCGTTGACCGGCGTGGAGGCCATCAGCAACGGCGTTCCGGCCTTCCGGAAACCCAAGTCCCGCAACGCGGCGACCACACTGCTGCTGCTCGGAGCTTTTTCCATCACGCTGCTGATGGGTATCGTCCTGCTCGCCCAGCAGATCGGCGCCAAGTACGTCGAGAACCCGGAGCAGGATCTCATCGGCGCCCCGGAGGGGTATCAGCAGAAGGCGATGATCGCCCAGCTGGCACATGCGGTGTTCGACTCGTTCACGCCGGGCTTCTACTTCGTCGCGACCGTCACCGCACTGATCCTGATCTTGGCCGCCAACACTGCATTCAACGGGTTCCCCGTGCTCGGCTCGGTGCTCGCGCAGGACCGGTACCTGCCGCGTCAGCTGCACACCCGCGGTGATCGGCTCGCTTTCAGCAACGGCATCGTGTTCCTCGCGGTCGCCGCGATGGTCTTCGTGATCGCGTTCGGCGCGCAGGTCACGTCGCTGATCCAGCTCTACATCGTCGGGGTGTTCGTCTCGTTCACGCTCAGCCAGACGGGCATGGTCCGACATTGGACACGTCACCTGCGGACCGAGACCGACCCGCATGCGCGCCACCGGATGCAGCGGTCGCGGGTAATCAACGCTGTCGGCCTGGTGATGACGGCGACCGTGTTGGTGGTGGTGCTGGTGACCAAGTTCACCCAGGGCGCCTGGATCGCGATCCTCGCGATGGTGGTGTTGTTCGTGTTGATGAAGCTGATCCACCTGCACTATTCGACCGTGCAGCGCGAACTCGAGCGGGCCGACGAGGATTCAGTGCTGCCCAGCCGCACCCACTCGATCGTGCTGGTCTCCACGCTGCATCTGGCCACCCGTCGCGCCGTGCTCTACGCCCGGGCAACGCGACCCGACGTCCTGGAGGCGATCACCGTCAACGTCGACGACCGCGATACACGCAAGCTGGTATCGCAGTGGGAGGCGAGTGAGGTCTCGGTGCCGCTGAAGGTGATTGCGTCTCCGTACCGGGAGGTCACCCGCCCGGTCATTGACTATGTACGTCGGGTGCGTCGCGAATCGCCGCGCGACGTGATCACCGTCTTCATTCCCGAATACGTGGTCGGGCATTGGTGGGAGCAGATCCTGCACAACCAGTCGGCGCTGCGCCTCAAGACACGGTTGCTGTTCGAACCGGGCGTCATGGTCACGTCTGTGCCGTGGCAGCTCAACTCGTCGATCCGACTCAAGAATCGTGACCTCGAGTACTCGGCGCCGGGGGACACGCGCCGGGCCCTGGGCAGCGACCTCGACGACCGGTGACAGCACGGTGAGCACAACCGACGACGATGCCCGCGAGATCGTGCTGCGGCCCGACCGTCCGGCCAACGGTGGCGAGGCGGTCGGTCGACTCGACGGTCGGGTCGTCTTCGTCCGGGATGCGATCCCGGGTGAACTGGTCCGGGCTCGGATCGTCGACGACAGCCGGGAGCGCTTCGTTCGAGCCGAGGTCATTGAGATCATCGAACCCTCGCCCTTCCGGGTCGAGCCGATCTGTGATGCCGCCCGACACGGTGCCGGATGTTGTGACCTCGCGTTCGTTTCGCTCGAGCATGCGCGTGACCTGAAGGCACAGGTCGTGCGGGACGCGTTGGGTCGGATCGGCGGATTCGGCGCTGACGCGCTCGACGACCTCGGCATCGCGTCCACACCGGTGACCGGTCTGGGTGACAGCGGCACCGGCTGGCGGGTACGGACCCGTCTCGGCATCGATTCCGCCGGCCGCGCGGGCATGCACGCCCGGCACGGCTCGGGCATCGTCGCCGGCCATTCGTGTGCGGCCCCGGAGGCCGGGATGCTCGCCGGACTCGACGATCTCGAGCTGACCCCGGGCGGTGACCTCGCGATCGTCGCCGATATGGACGGTGGGCGCCACATCATCGAAATCGCCCCTCCCCGGCCGGTGCGGCGTGCACGCCGTGGTGCCCGCGGCGCGGCGCAGGCGACGCGGCGGCGGCGTGAGCAGCCCCGCGCGCAACGCGTGGTCGAGGGTTCGGCCACCGCGCCACATCGTGTCGGCGACCGGATCTGGCAGATCCCCGTGACCGGTTTCTGGCAGGCCCACCGCGCCGCCCCCGCGACGTACGGGCAGACGGTCGTGGACCTGGTCGCAGCGGCGGGCGGTTGCGGGGACGGTGTCGTGTGGGATCTGTACGGCGGGGCCGGTGTGTTGGCGGGAGCGATGATCGATGTGGCAGGCCGGGCCGACCTCGGGTCGGTGGCCACGGTGCATGTCGTGGATTCCGACGCGGCCGCCCTCGCTGCTGCCGAGGCCACCTTCGACGACGGCATCGTCGAGGTGCATCGCGGTGAGGTGGCGACGGTGGCCGCGCAACTGCCGACCCCCGACGTGGTGATCCTGGACCCGCCGCGCACCGGTGCCGGCGCGGCAGTGATCGGTGTGGTCGCCGATGCCGATCCGGATGTGATCGTGCACGTGGGATGCGACATCGGGCGATTCGCTCGCGATCTGGCCCTCTTCGGTGACCAGGGATATCGGGTGCAGGAGATCAGGGCGTTCGACGCGTTCCCGTTGACCCATCACATCGAGGCCATCGCCGCCTTGGTGCCCGCACATCGCCGACGGTGACGCGCCACCCGCGTGTGATCAATCCGACGGGCGCGCGGCGGTCGGCGTGAATCCGACGATCCGGGTCCGGTCCGTAGACTGTCGGGAAAGCCATCGAGGCCACAGCGCCCGATGGAACGCACGCCATCAGCCCGGCGTGCTGATCTGAATCGACGGATGTGATGGAGGACTCGATGGGCGTGCTCGAGAAGATCGGTTCGCCGACCGATCTGCAGGCGCTGTCGCCGGAGGACATGACCACTCTGGCCGCCGAGATCCGGGCGTTCCTCATCGACAAGGTGTCCGCGACCGGCGGGCACCTCGGCCCCAATCTCGGGGTCGTGGAACTGACGTTGGCGCTGCACCGCGTGTTCGAGTCCCCCCGCGACCCGGTTATCTTCGACACCGGACACCAGAGCTACGTCCACAAAATCGTCACCGGCCGGCAGGACGGTTTCGACGGACTGCGCCAACAGGGCGGACTCACCGGCTACCAGGAGCGCGCCGAGAGCGAGCACGACTGGGTCGAGTCCTCGCATGCGTCGGCGGCACTGTCCTACGCCGACGGACTGTCGAAATCCTTCGAGCTGACCGGCTCGGCCGACCGGACCGTGGTGGCCGTCGTCGGCGACGGCGCGCTGACCGGCGGTATGTGCTGGGAAGCGTTGAACAACATCGCCGGTGGCGACCGGCCGGTGGTGATCGTGGTCAACGACAACGGTCGGTCCTATGCCCCCACCATCGGCGGGTTGGCCCGTCACCTGTCCGGGTTGCGGCTGCAGCCGGCCTACGAGCGGTTCCTCGACGAGAGCCGTCGCGCGGTCAAGCAGTTGCCGATGGTCGGCGAACCCGCCTACGCGGTGCTGCACGGGATGAAAAGCGGCCTCAAAGATCTGCTCTCCCCGCAGGCCATGTTCACCGACCTGGGAATCAAGTACGTCGGCCCGGTCGACGGTCATGACATCGCGGCACTGGAGTCGGCGTTCGGGCAGGCCAAGGCATTCGGTGCCCCGGTCATCGTGCACACCGTCACCCGCAAGGGGATGGGGTATGCGCCCGCCGAGAACCACGAAGCCGACCAGATGCACTCAACCGGGATCATCGATCCGCGGACCGGACGCGCCACCAGCGTGTCGCCACAGGACTGGACCTCGGTGTTCTCCGCGGCGTTGATCGAGGCCGGCTCGCGCCGCGACGACATCGTCGCGATCACCGCGGCCATGCCCGGTCCCACCGGTCTGACGCCGTTCGGCGAGAAGTTCCCTGACCGGATGTTCGATGTCGGGATCGCCGAGCAGCATGCGATGACCTCGGCCGCGGGGCTGGCGCTCGGTGGGCTCCATCCGGTCGTCGCGATCTACTCCACCTTCCTCAACCGCGCCTTCGACCAGTTGCTGATGGATGTGGCGCTGCTGAAGCTGCCGGTGACCCTGGTGCTGGACCGCTCCGGTATCACCGGACCCGACGGCCCCAGCCATCACGGCATGTGGGATCTGTCCTTGATGTCGTTGGTGCCCGGCCTACGGGTCGCCGCGCCGCGCGACGCCGTGCGGCTGCGCGAGGAATTTGCCGAAGCCCTCGCGGTCAGCGACTGCCCGACCGCCGTGCGATTCTCCAAAGGCGCTGTGCCCGAAGATATCCGGGCGGTCGAGCGCCTTGAAGACGGCGTTGACGTGCTGCATCGGGTGGCGCCGGGTGTCGGTGCGGCGGCCGGGGATGTGCTCATCGTCGCGGTCGGTGCCTTCTGCGGTCTCGCGGTGGACACTGCGCAGCGGCTCGGACGGCAGGGCATCGACGCAACTGTCGTGGACCCGCGCTGGGTGCTACCGGTCCCGGGGTCGATCGCCGATCTCGCCCGACGTCATCGACTGGTGGTGACTCTCGAGGACAGCGGTGTGCGCGGCGGAGTCGGGTCGGCGGTCAGTGACGCGTTGTCCGACGCGGGCGTCGCGGTCCCGGTGCATCACCGGGGCATTCCGCAACGGTTCGTCGAACATGCCTCCCGCGGACAACTGCTGTCCGGTTTCGGTCTCACCGCCCAGGATCTCGCGCGCACCATCACCGCGACCGTCGCCGAGATGCACTCGGCGAGGGACTCGGCCGATAGCGAGTTGGACGAGTCCGAGCTGTCCGGATCCGAGCTGTCCCAGTCGGATGTGTCGGCCGCCCCCGAGGCCGAGGGCTGACGCCGCCAGAGGCCGAGTGTTTCAGTCGCGGCGTTCGGCGTCGGGGGTCTGGTTCGTGGCGGAGGGCTCGGCGTCGACGCTGTTGAGTGCCTCTGCGATCGCAGCTGCGGTCAGATCGCGTTGCCATCGACGGGCTCCCTCGTCAGCCTGGCGGGCAGCAACCGACCCGGCGGTGGCCGGCAGAGGTACACCCTCCCAGCACAACTGCCGCACCACCTCGGGGGCGAGCAGGTTTTCCGTCGGCACCTGGTGCGCTTCGGCGATCTCTCGGATCACGGGACGTACCCGCGCGGCCCGCGCCGCCGCGTCGGGATTGCGCTGATCCCACCGATTGATCGGCGGAAGTCCGGTCGTCGGGGACCGGCGCGGCGGCAGGTCGGCATCAGCGAGCTCCCGGGCCCGGTCCAGCGCGCGCAGCCAGATGTGGGCCTGGCGGCGTTGGCGGGGACCCCCGAACACGGGCAGGCGCGTGAGTTCCGCTTGTGACGTGGGGTTGGCGGTGGCGGCGGTGACGATGGCCGAATCGGGCAGTACCCGCCCGGGTGCGACGTCTCGACGTTGCGCGAGTTCCTCACGAGCGGTCCACAGTTCGCGTATCGCGGCCAGGGTCCGGACGTTCTTGATCGTGTGGATGTTCGACGTCTTGCGCCAGCGGTCGGGACGTGGGGGAGCAGGTGGCCGCTCCAGCACGAACCGGAACTCCTCGCGCGCCCACTGGTCCTTTCCGGCGGCGGCGAGGGCGGCATCCATCGCGTCGCGCAGCTCGACGAGGACCTCCACGTCGAGTGCGGCATAGTTCAGCCAGTCTGCGGGGAGCGGTCGCCGCGACCAATCGGCGGCGCCATGGCCCTTCACGAGCCCGAGGCCGAGAAACTCGGCCACCATCGCGGCGAGATTCACCTTGCTCAGGCCGAGTAGGCGTCCGGCCAACTCGGTGTCGTAGAGCTCGCGGCAGACGAAGCCGACCTCGCGCAGACAGGGCAGGTCCTGGTCGGCGGCATGCAGGACCCACTCGGGTCCGTCCAGCGCTTCGATGACCGGCGCCAGCGCGGCAGGCTCCTCGATCGGGTCGAGCAGAAAGGTGCCCGCACCGGTGCGGCGGATCTGGATCAGGTAGGCCCGTTGGGAGTAGCGATAGCCGGAGGCGCGCTCGGTGTCCACCGCGATCGGCCCATGTGCGGCGGCGATGGACTCGGCAGCCGCAGCGAACTCGGCGGCGCTGGTCAGCACAGGCGGCACGCCCTCGGCCGGACGGAGGAGGGGTTCGGTCACCGCCTCCGGTGGTGTCGGATCAGAGGGTCCGGTCGTCTCGTCGCCGCTCGTCATCGGACCCGCCACCGAATCAGGCCGGGCCCAGTTCGGTGACACCCGAGGGTGGCAGACCGGCGGCCGACGACAACACCTCGCAGAACGCCTCGAGGTGGCCGGCCAGTTCCAGACCCCCCGCGGTCCATGAGGCGCGCAGCTCGAGTTGGTGGGCGCGCGGCGGTCCCGCGATGTCGCCGTAGCGAACCGAGGTGGTGGAGGTCACCGTGCCGCCGAGTGCGGTCACCGCCACCCCGCTCGCCGGCGCGTGCCCGGAGGTCTCACCGGTCGGAACGCCGAGCGCGTCGGACAGCCAGCTCCATGCCACCTCCGGCAGCAGCGGGTCCATCGCCAGCGCGGCCTCCACCTCGGCCTGCACGTAGGCGACCATCCGCATGGTCCCGTTCCAGGCTTCCTGGCCGGCGGGGTCGTAGAGCAGGATCAGCCGCCCGAACGAGCTACCCGTGGAATCCACCGGTACGTCGTCGGCGTCGCCGGCGCTACGTACCTCGGCACCGACCGCGTAGCTGTACGGGGCGAGACGTTGTGGCGGACGGATCGGTCCGACCTCGATTTCCGGTCGGATCCGCGCGGCATGCAATGACGACACCGCGGCGCGGAAGTCAGCAGGCTCCGTCGGAGCTCCCGAAGAGGTCACGCCTCGACGGTAGGTCCGGTGGCCCCACGGTGGTAGGAGGCGCGCCGAGACGTGGCAGAGTAGAGGCGATGTCCGAGACAACACGTTCCCGCGCCCGTCGCGCACACGATCTCCCACTGGTCGCCGCGGCCCGCGGCGCCTCCCCGGAACGTCGGCCGGTGTGGTTCATGCGGCAGGCGGGTCGATCGCTGCCGGAGTACCGAGCCATCCGCGCCGACCACGGCATGCTGGAGTCCTGCTTCGACCCGGCACTGGTCTGCGAGATCACCATGCAGCCGGTCCGTCGACACGATGTGGATGCGGCCATCCTGTTCTCCGACATCGTGGTGCCGTTGAAGGCGGCCGGCATCGATCTCGACATCGTCGCCGGTACCGGACCGGTGATCGCCAACCCGGTGAGGGACGCCGCCGACGTGGCGAATCTGCCGCGGCTCGAGGAGCACTCGGTGGGTGCCATCGCGCATGCGATCGAGCTGATTCTCGACGAACTGCCGGACAAGGCCGCCCTCATCGGTTTCGCCGGTGCGCCGTTCACGTTGGCCTCGTACCTGATCGAAGGTGGTCCGAGCCGGCACTACGAGCGCACCAAGGCACTCATGCACGGCGATCCGGAGACCTGGCACGCACTGATGGGGCGTCTGGCCGACATCACGATCACCTTCCTGCGGGTCCAACTCGATGCCGGGATCGACGCACTGCAGCTGTTCGACTCGTGGGCGGGCATGCTGTCACTCGCCGATTATCAGACCTACGTCGCCCCCCACAGTTCCCGCGTCTTCGCCGAGGTCGCCGACCACGACGTGCCGCGCATCCACTTCGGAGTGGGCACTGGCGAGTTGCTCGGAGCCATGGCCGAGGCCGGGGCCGATGTGATCGGCGTCGACTGGCGCGTGCCGCTCGACGAAGCGGTACGCCGCGTCGGCCCGGGCAAGGCGGTTCAGGGCAATCTCGACCCGACGTTGATGTTCGCGGGGTCTGACGTGGTGGAACGTGAGGTCCGCAGAGTCGTCGCCGACGGGGACCGCGCGGTGCGCGCGGGCGCGACCGGGCACATCTTCAACCTGGGCCACGGCGTGTTGCCGAGTACCGACCCCGATGTGATCACCCGCGCGGTCGAGCTCGTCCACAGCCTCTGATGCCCGACGCGACGTCATGACCGCCCGCATCGCGATCATCGGCGCCGGGATCTCCGGTCTGACGGCGGCCTACCGGTTGCGTCGCGAGCTCGGTGCCGACGCGGTGATCGATGTCCTCGAGGCCGATGCCCATCCGGGCGGCCTGCTGCGCAGCGTCGATGTCGGGGGACGCACGGTCGATGTGGGCGCCGAGGCCTTCGTGGTCCGTCGCCCCGAAGCGCTGCAGCTGGTCCGCGAATTGGGTCTCGAAGCTCGGATGGTGACGCCCACCGGGCGCCGGCCGGCGGTGTGGTCGGGCGATCGCCTCCATTCGCTGCCGGCTCCCGCGCTGATGGGCATCCCGGCGACTGCCGGCGCCGTGACCGGCTTGGCCGATTCCGCGGACCTCCAGCGTATGACCGACGAGCCGGACCGACCGCTGGTGTGGGAGGCCGGCACGGACCGCTCGCTCGGCGATCTCGTGGCCGATAGGTACGGACCGTCGGTGGTGTCGCGCAGCGTGGACCCGATGCTGGGTGGCGTCTATGCCAGCCTGTCGCGTGACATCGGTGTACGCGAAGCGATTCCGGCGTTGGCCGCGCGGCTCGATGCCGGCGCACCCTCGTTGACGGCCGCGGTCGACGCGGTGCTGGCGGCCGGTGCCGACGCAACCGGCCCGGTGTTCGGCACGTTGGTCGGCGGTTACCGTGTGCTGGTCGAGGCGTTGTTGGCGAACGCGGAGATCACGCCGAGATTCGGCGCGACGGTGAGTTGGGTACGCGAGCACGCCTCCGGCTGGACCGTGGGCGTGCGCGGCGAGACGCCTGTCGCCTACGACGGCGTGATTCTGGCGGTGCCGGCCGGGATCGCGGGTGCACTCTTGTCCGAGGACCATCCCGAGGTGGGAGGGCCTCTCTGGGACGTCCCGCGGGCGTCGTCGATGGTGGTCTCCATCGCATTGGCACCGGGCACGATGTTGCCCGATCACTCGGGTGTGTTGGTTGCCACCGACGCCGGGCTGCGCGCCAAGGCATTCACGTTCAGTTCGCAGAAGTGGGCGCATCTGTCCGACGACGGTGGTCCGGTGTCGGTTCGCGCCTCGTTCGGGCGATACGGTGCGCCGGTCCCGTCAGCGCAGGAGCAGCCCGGGATCGACGAGCGGATTCGCGAGCAGGCGGTCGAGGACCTCGACCGAGTCTGCGCAGCTGCGGGGGTGGTGGCGCCATCGGCGCGGATCGTCGAGGTGCAAGCCGTGCGGTGGCCGGGCGGGCTGCCCGTCTACCGTCCCGGCCATCTGGCGGCGATGGCGGCGGTGCAGCGTGCGCGACCCCGTCGGCTGGTGCTCGCCGGATCCGCCTATGCAGGAGTCGGCGTTCCCGCCTGTATCGGCCAGGCCGGCCGCGCGGTGTCGGCGCTGCTGGCCGACCTGACCTGACTGATCGTGCGTGCGGTCACGGTGGCACCATGAACGCATGAGCCGTTTGGACTACGCCGAACTCAATTCCACCATCCGCTACCTGATGTTCTCGGTGTTCGCCGTGCGGCCCGGCGAACTGGGCGCCGATCGGGATCAGGCGAAGGCCGATGCCACCGACTTCCTCAAGTCGCTGGAGGACTCCGGGGTGGTGGTCCGCGGCATCTACGACGTCTCGGGTCTGCGTGCCGATGCCGACTTCATGATCTGGTGGCACGCCGAAGAGGTCGAAGCGCTCCAGGCCGCCTATGCACGCTTCCGTCGTGAGACGATCCTCGGTCGGGCCTGCGACGCCGTGTGGAGCAACGTCGCCTTGCACCGCCCCGCAGAGTTCAACAAAAGCCACATCCCTGCGTTCCTGGCGGGGGAGGAACCCGGCAACTACATCTGCGTCTACCCGTTCGTGCGGTCCTACGAGTGGTACCTGCTGCCGGACGAGGAGCGTCGCAAGATGCTGGCCGATCACGGCAAGGCGGCACGCGCCTACAAGGATGTCCGTGCCAACACCGTCTCGTCGTTCGCGCTCGGCGACTACGAGTGGCTGCTCGCCTTCGAGGCGCCCGAGCTGCACCGCATCGTCGACCTGATGCGCGATCTGCGCGCCACCGAGGCACGGATGCATGTGCGCGAGGAGACGCCGTTCTTCACCGGCCCGCGCGTCGAGCCGACCGCACTGATCGACGCGCTGCCCTGAGCGCTGCTGGCTGTGCACCGTAACGACGCTGGCTGAGTGGCGGCGTGCGCTTGCGAGCCGACGCCCACCTGCTGGTTGAGTAGCGGCGTGCGAGCTTGCGAGCCCGACGCGTATCGAACCCCACTGATCTGATCTCGATACGCGTCCTCGCCCAGGGGCTCGGCGGCTACTCGATCAGCGGGCGGGGTCGATGGAGGAGCCCTCCGTGACGCCTCTTCGCGGGTTCGTCAGGGAGCGCGGGACAACGGAAGAGCCTGTCCTGGTCCCTGAGGAGCCCTGGAGCTTGCGGAAGGGCGTCACGAAGTCTGGTCCCTGCGGGGCCCTGGAGCTTGCGGAAGGGCGAACCCGCTCACTCCTCGGCCGGTTCGAGTTTCAGGCTGATCGAGTTGATGCAGTAGCGCAGATCGGTGGGTGTGTTGTAGCCCTCGCCGGAGAAGACGTGACCCAGATGGCTGCCGCAGTTGGCGCACAGCACCTCCACACGCCGCATGCCGAGTGAGTCGTCGGCCCGCTCGATGATGGCGTCGCCGGCCAGCGGGGAGAAGAACGACGGCCATCCGCAGTGTGAGTCGAATTTCTGCTCGCTGCGGAACAATTCGGCATCGCATGCCCGGCAGCGGTACACACCGACGGTCTTGGTGTCGGTGTACTCGCCGGTGAAGGGGGCTTCGGTGCCGGCCTGTCGCAGCACCCGGTACTCGGCCGGGGTCAGTCGCTGCCGCCACTGGTCGTCGGTGATCTCACCGGCATCCACGGATCCGGACTCGGCGGGGATGTTCGAACTCATTTCTCCACGGTAGCCACTGTGTCGGCGCCCTCGCCACCGTCGCGGGTGCGCGCGGTCAGCGCGGGGTCCACCGCCCCGGAACCGGCATCGGCCGACACGGTCGTGACACCGTCGCGTCGCATGTCGAGGTAGCGGAACAGCAGCGAGCAGAACACCGCGATCATCAACAGCGACCAGCCCCAGGTGACCTTGTTGAACTCCAGCATCCGGCCGAAGGCGTCCCATTCGTCGGAGTAGTAGGAGTCGAAGGTCATACACCCGTAGACGCCCAGCCAGGCCGGCCAGTTGCGCATCGTCGAACCGGGCAGGAAGACGGTCATCAGCAGCGGGAACAGCAGCATCGAGTAGTAGCCCTGGCCGAGCGCGCCGACCAGGAATTCAGTGACCAGCAGGACGCCGGTGGAGGTCGCCAGCCACAGCAGTTCATCGGTGCGACGGTAGTAGCGGTAGAGGAACCACAGGCTGAACGCCGCCATCAGGACGAACGCGATGCGCAGCAGCAGCACCAGCCAGTCGGCGACCCCGAAGTACGCGCCGTTGCCGGCGATCGAGCTGTTGTAGTAGTCCCGCGCCTCCCCGAGGTAAGGCACCGTGCGGGTGACGAAGGAATTGGGGTCGGCGATCAACGGCCACGCGATGATGTTGAGGATCACCGGCGTTCCGATGCCGGTCACCAGCACCCGCCATTGACGGTTGAGCAGTGGCAGCAACAGCAACGGGATCAGCACCGGTTTGACCGCGACGGTCACGCCGATCGCGAGGCCCGCCCACCAGTCGTGCCGCCGCATCATCAGCAGCATGAAGGCGAGCATCCCCAACAGCACGAACGAGTTGAAGTTCGTGAAGATCAGGGTGTGGGACACGGTTTCGGTACTGAAGAAGAAGAACAGGATCAGCGGCACGACCCACGAGCGTCCGGCGAATCCGAAGAGTTTGGCCAGCAGAAAGGCTGAGGCGATCAGCGCGAGCACGCTGAGCACGATGAACAGCCAGCGCGAGCGCTCCGGATCGATCACCGCGATCGGGGCCATCAGTAGCGTGCCCGACGGGGGATACAGGTAGTGGGGGTCGACGGTGTCGAGGTTCTCGGCGTAGACGGGTTGACCGTTGAGGAACTGCAGGGCGGCCTGATATACGGGCCGGAAATCGTCGGTCCGGTCACCGTTGACGGCAAGGATCACCGACCGCTGGAAGACCATCATGATGGAGATCGGCCACAGCACCATCGGGATGATCCGGTCAAAGGTCATCTGCGGATGGAGGTACCTGTCGAGAATCGCCACCCGCGAACCGTACTACGAGCAGCGCGCCGAAACCGCATGCCCTGCGACGTTGCGGGCCGCGTCGCCGCAGTCAGCTCGGGCAACCACGGTCGGTGGGTTCACCGAGTGGTTCGTCACCGAGGTACTGCGTCACGATGTCGGCTGCGCAGGCACTACGGGCGAGGACCGAATATCCCAGACCACCCCAGCTCACCGTCGTCGGCGTGGTGCCGGCCCTGATGAACAGACCACCGAGTGCCTGGGCGCCGCCACCGCCGTTGATGGGGTCGTTGGCACCGTCGAGTACCAGCGGGTCGACCGGTAACGCGCTCGGCGGGTTCACGGGCGTCGACGACGCCCACGCGTTGCATCGCATCAGCGACAGCGCAGTGTCGGCGCCGGTGAGCGGGTTCTGCTTGCTCCAGGCGTCGATCAGTCCCGGGACCTCGTTCTGACCCACCGGCCCGCTCACGTCGTTGCAGCGGGCGACCAGCTGACCGTCGGTGAGCCGCAGCGCGGCGGCGCGGTCGGCCAGCGTGGTCAGCGCGCCGATGTCGCCACGATCGGCGGCCGCGATCGCCGCGGCGGTCTCGGTCGTCGCGGCCGGTCGGTCGGGGGCCAGCGCCACCGCCGTGGTGATCGCCGACAATGCCTCCGTGTCGGACAATCCGCCGAGCCGGCCGGCCCGGCCTTTGGCGAGGACATCGGCGATGGTGGCCGTGCCGTCGGCACCGAGCGGGCACGAGCCGGCGGTGCTGCACTGCTGGACGAAGGTCCGCAAGGCGGCCTGTACGCCGGTAGCGCGGGTGGCTGCGCGGTCGCGGGCGTTCGCGCCGAACGGGGTCGGTGTGTCGAGGATGATGCGTCCGGCGCGACCCGAGAAGTTCCCGGCGTAGGCGAGGACGACGTCGGAGCCTTCGCCGACCCCGGCCAGCGCCAGTTGGTCGACGCCCCACCGGATACGCAAGGCCTCGATGTCGGCGGCGGCGAATGCCTCGCCGAAGTCGAGTTGATGCGGTTCGAGGGTCTCGGTGCATCCACCTGCGGCTGATGAGGCCGACCCCGCCAGCCGGTCGATCCGTTGCTGCTGGGTGGCGTCGGCGTCGCCGGCCAGGCCGTTGCTGCGCATCGCGGCCCGCTCCTCGCGGGTCATACAGTCCAGTTCGCCGCTGGTCGGTGCCCCACGGCGGTCGATTGCCACCACCGGATGCTGATCCAGCAGGGCGCGGCCCGGACCGGCGGCCAGCATCAGCAGCGTCCGTGAGGACGGCAGGTCCGAACCCGAGGTCAACACGACGGGCACGGCGTCGTCGGGCGTGGTCGCCACCTGTGCCCGGGTGAGGCCGACCGTGAGGGTGTCGCCGGTGGGTCGGTAGGGGTTGACGGGGACGGTCAGATCCGCACATTGCACCGTGACACCGTCTGGCCGGTCGACACCCCACCGGGTGGCGGTCTGGGGTGCGCAGTCGGTCCAGTCGAGGTCATTGCGTGGCGCCTGAATCGGCGGAAGGCCCGTCGGTGCCGCCGATGACGACGGCTGCTCGCCGCCGCCCCCACCGCCGTGCACCACTTGAGGTCCGGTGTCCGGGCCGACCGCACACCCACCGAGGCCGAGGACGGTCACCAGCGCCGCAGCGATGGCCGGCATCGCCGTGCGCCTCGGTTCGGATCCGCGGGTCCGCCGCCGGGATGCTCGTCGCATGACCGCGAGCCTAGTCGGTGTCGGTGCGGTGCCCGTACGTGTCTTCGGTGGGTGTGCGCGCCCATCGGGTGAAGACGTAGCCGTCGTCGTCGGTGATGATCGACACCGGCCGCATCGGCCGAGTCGGTAGGGCGTCACGGTGGGAGACGATGCGGCCGGCATCGCCGCCGACGACGACGGGGGCGGTGGTGACACACAGTTCGTCGAGCGCATCTGCCTGCGCCAACGAGCCGAGCAACGACGGCCCGCCCTCGGTCAACACCCGGACCCAACCGCGCTCGGCACACACATCGAGGACGGCGTGCGGGTCGACGGTGTCGTCGCCGCAGTCGATGAGTGTCGCGCCGATGTCGGTCAGGGCCGAGCGCCTGTCCGCGGGAGCTGACGCGCAGGTCAGAACGAGGGTCTGCGGCTGAGCCACGGGCGCGAAGTCGTCGGGGATCGACAACGACCGCGACAGCAACGCCAGCGCGGGTGCGGGCGTCTGGTCTCGCGCGGTGCGGTCAGCGGTGAACTCGTCGTCGGCCGACGGTTGTCGGTAGCCCTCGGTGACCGCGGTGCTCGCGCCGACCACGACGACATCGGCGAGTGCTCTCAGCACACGGAACACCGCCTTGTCGCCGGGTCCGCCGAGCCCGCCCGAGCGACCGTCCACTGTCACCGCACCATCGATGGACCCGACCATGTTCGCTCGCACGAAGGGTCGGGGCAGGCAGGGCGGAGAGGAGGGAAGCGGTGGGTAGGCATACTGCTGGGCGAGCCACCGCAGGGTTGTGGCCTGGTCATCGGCAGGTGTGAGCTGGGTCGCTTTCTGTAGACCGAACATGACTCCATCATGGCCGAGGTCGTTACGCTGCCCCTTATGACCGCACGACTCTGCGACCGCAATCCGACGGTTGCACCCGAGGCGCTGATCGACGAGATGGTGCCCCCGTCGACGTTCGACTCGGTCAGCTTCGACTCCTATATCCCCGATCCGGCCGAGCCCTCACAGGCCGAGGCGGTCGCCAAGGGGCGCGACTTCGTGGCCCGGGCGGCCAAGGTGCGTGGCGGTAAGGGTGGCCTGTTCTCCCGCAAGAAGACCGGCCAGGGCGTCGGGCTCTATCTCGACGGCGGATTCGGTGTCGGCAAGACCCATCTGCTGGCCTCGATCTACCACTCGATGCCGGAGCCGAAAGCCTTCGCGACCTTCGTCGAGGTGACCCACGTGGTCGGAGCCCTCGGTTTCGTCAACGCCGTCGAACGACTCTCACAGCACACGGTGCTCTGTATCGACGAATTCGAACTCGATGACCCGGGTGACACCATGCTGGTGTCTCGATTGCTGACCGAGTTGACGGCGAACGGGGTCTCCATCGCGGCGACATCCAACACGCTGCCGGGACAGCTCGGCGAGGGGCGATTCGCCGCCCAGGACTTCCTGCGCGAGATCCGCAAGTTGTCCGCGGTGTTCGAGACGATCCGGGTGGACGGCCCCGACTACCGGCATCGTGATCTGCCGCCGGCACCCGATCCACGCTCGGATGCCGAACTCGCCGAACTCGCCGAGTCGACCGACGGTGCCACCCTCGACGACTTCGATGAGTTGTGTGATCACCTGAGCACGCTGCATCCGTCGAAGTACAAGGATCTCGTCGACGGTGTCTCGCTGGTCTGCATCAGCGATGTGCACGCCGCACGCGATCAGTCGGTGGCACTGCGCATGGTGGTTCTCGCCGACCGTCTCTACGACGCCAACATCCCGGTCACCGTTTCTGGCAGCAAGCTCGACGAGATCTTCACCGAAGAGATGCTCAACGGTGGATACAAGAAGAAGTACCTGCGTGCGACGTCGCGGTTGTTGGCGTTGTCGCGGTTCGCCGAGAGCGCAGTCTGACGCCGGCCGTCGCGGATTTCACAGCTGCTGAACAAAGATGAAGTCGTGCTCGACGGAGCCGTTGAGATCGAACGTCTTGACTCCGGCCCGTGCGAAACCCATTTTGGTGTAGAAGCGTTGTGCGCGTTCGTTTTCCTGATTGACGCCAAGCCATGCCAGCACGCTGCCTCGGGAGCGTGACACCTCGAGTGCGGTCTGCATCAGCATGTGCGAAGGCGCCTCGGTGAGTCCGCGGGCGTGATGGTCCGGTGCCACGTACATCTTGGAGATCTCGGTGACCGGCCGTTGCGTCACCACCGCCGCGACATCTGGGTGGACCGGCGCGGTGTGCAGCACCAGGCTGTATCCGATGACCGGTCCCTCGATCCCGTCGCGCGCCACCACGACGTCACTGTCGGCGCTGGTGATGTGATGGTCGAAGTTCGCCGGCTGCAGGTGCTCACGGATGTGCTCGGCGATGTCCGCGGTCGTCGAGTGGGGCGGGCAGGCCAACGGAAAGGTGGCTGCCGCCAGCGTGGCGATCTCCGCGGCGTGGCGCGGGTCGTCGACGATCTCGATCACGGTGGGCGCTCGCACATGCGCAGCGTACGCCGCGCCGGTGGTGAGGCGGGCCCGGCTACTCTCCGGACAGATCCGCCGAGAGGTCGGCGACCTTGACGCCCTCGGGTATCCGGACCTCTGCGACGCGTTCGGGGACGTCGTCGAACTCCAGTCGCAGTGCCTTGGCCATCGTGGCGTGCATGTCGTACAGCGCGGTGATGTAGGTCAGTTCCAGGATCTGGTTGGCCGGGAGGTGCTCGGTGAGCACGGCGAAGACCGCGTCGGGGACTCGTCCACCGTCGAGCACCAGACCGTCGGCGTAGGCCAGCACCGCACGTTCGAGGGGGCTGAACAGATCGCTGACCTGCCACGCGGGGATCGCCGCGATCTTTTCCTCGGGCATACCCAGTGACCGCATCTGCTTGCAGTGTTGGGAGAACACGAACTGGCTGCCGCGCGCATAACCCGCGCGGCCCTGACCGAGTTCGCGCAGCAGGGGATCGAGTGTCGCATTGCGGTAGAGCGCAAAGCCGCGAACTGCGTGACCGAACACCTCGGGGGAGTTGGCGAACACCGTCCACCAATCACCGGGGGTCGCATGGATCGTCCCGTGCTCGGTCGCGGGGTCCTTGTCGGGGCCGAACAGGCGGTCGTAGAAGTACCGGATCTTGTCGTCGGTGACGTCGGCGCGATGGACCTCGGGCAGGCGTGGCATGAGTTCCTCTCGGTGGGCGTTCTGGTGGGCTCAGGAGGGGGTGGCGACGCGGCGGTCCGCTGCCGTCTTCGGTTCGTGGGCGACGTCGGCGTCGGTGAATTCGCGCGTCCAGCAAGCGAACTCCAGCAGAACTCCGTCCGGGTCCTGAAAGTAGAAGGAGCGGACGAAGGTGCCCGGATGTACATGCCGGGAGACGCCGGCGGCGCTGTCGTCGTGGTTGAGAACGGGGCTGACCGCGACGCCGGCGGCCTCGAGACGGCTGCGGTAGTCGTCGAAGTCCTCGGGCGGCACGGCAAAGGCGACGTGGTTCATCGAGCCGATGGCGCTGGCCAGTTCGCCCTCATCGGGGCGTCCTTTGGGGGCGGCGATACCGGGGGCGGCGTCCGGCGAGTCGGCGAGCCAGAAGAACGCCACCGTGTTGCCGCCGCCGCAGTCGAAAAAGAAATGCTGTCCGAGGTTGCCGGGCAGATCGAGGGTCTTCACCAGGGGCATGCCGAGGACACCGGAGTAGAAGTCGATGGTCCTGCGCATATCGGCGCAGACGAGCGCGAGGTGGTTGATGCCGCGGAGTTCGAAGTTGGGGTTGGTCGGCATGTGGAGCGTCCTTTCGGAGATGATCGGCGACCCGTGACATGACTTGACTGTCATGTCAACTTGTTGAAGAGTCTTGTTCGTGGCCAGGCTCGCTGTCAACAAGTCCACCGGAAGCACCTCGGGTGTGCCGGCGCCGGTCGACGCTCTGTCGCCGCGGGGCAGGGCCACGCGCGACGCCGTGCTCGACGGTGCGCAGCGGGTATTCGAGCGCATCGGATTCGTCGATGCGCGAGTGGAGTTGATCGCTCAGGAGGCCGGTGTCTCCTACGGGACCTTTTACCGATACTTCGTGTCGAAGGAAGACGTCTTCCGGGAGTTGAGCACCCGACTGTTCACCGAAGTGCATCGCAAAGAACCGTCTGCTCCGGGAATGACCCCAGCTGAGCGCCTCATCGCCACCAATCGTTCCTATTACCAGGCGTATCGGCGGCATGCTCGCATGATGGCCATCGTCGAACAGGTGGCGACCTTCAACGAGGAGTTCCGGCACCTGCGCCACGAGCATCGTGCGTCGCTGATCGACAAGACGGCCGGCGCCATCGCGCACTGGCAGGAACAGGGTCGGGTGCGGGCGTCACTGGATCCGGTGATGGCGGCACGCGCGATGGCGGCGATGGTCGACCACACGCTCTACCTGTGGCTCGTCCAAGGGGAGGACGCCGACGAAGACGCTCTGCTCGACACACTCGACCTGATGTGCCTGGGCGCTCTGGGTCTGGCGACCGACAACTGACTCGGATGATCGTCGGCCCTGTTGACATGTGGGGCCTGCATGTCCGTATTGCCCCCGGAGCCGACGCATTCGTGTTTCACTGTCGTTGATCATCTCGGCGGTGGGGGCCGCGAGGTGGCCGGCCGTGGTCGGGATTCTGTGGGGGAGACAAGCAATGTGGCAGAGATCTGCCGTTCTGGTCGTCGCAGCATGTTTGATGATCGGCGTGGGGGGATGGGAAGGCGGGCCCGCCGCGGCCGTACCCGATGCGCGCGGGCCGTCTCGAATACTCGCGATGTCCATGACGACCCCTAACCACGCGACGGTGACCGTGTATTCGCGGGCGATGGATCGACCGATCCGCGTGTCGGTTCTTGTGCCCGAACGGCGGGACCGGGAGCGGCCGACCTGGTATCTCCTGGACGGAATCGACGGCGGCGTCTACACCAATTACACCCAGAGCGGCTGGACCCCCAGACCGATATCGCCGAGTTCATGGCTGACAATGCGGTCAACGTGGTGCTGCCGATCGGCGGTACCGGTTCCTACTACACAGACTGGTCTACGGCCGACCCGGTGCTCGGGAACAACCGGTGGGAGACGTTTCTCACCGAAGAGTTGCCGCCACTGATTGATTCGCGTTTTCAGGGTAACGGCGTGAACGCCATCGGTGGGCTCTCCATGGGCGCCCTCGGCGCCATGTCGATCGCTGTGCGCCATCCCGACCTGTACACGGCGGTGGCCGCATTCAGCGGGTGCCTCGACCAGGGATCGAGTGAGTTCCGACAGGCGACCGCGGCGACCGTGGCAACGCGCGGCGGCAACCCGGACAACATGTGGGGCCCGGTGAGCGGCTCGGAGTGGGCGGCCCACGATCCTGCCGCTCATGTGGCCGCCCTGCGAGGGAAGGTCGTCTACATCTCCAGCGGCAACGGCGTGCCGGACCCGTCGCTGGGCCTCGCCGGCCTCGCGTCGCCGGTTGGTGGTCTCCTGGAAAGTGTCGTCCTGCAGTGCACGTTGGGTTTCAAGGCGCGCGCCGAGAGAGCCGGTGTCAGCGCGACCTACGATTTCCGGCCGGGGCTGCACTCGTGGGGCTACTGGAATCGTGACCTGCATCGTGCGTGGCCGACGATCGCGGGTGGTTTGGGAATCGGGAGCTGAACCACTCAAGGTTTGCGCGTCAGGGGGCGGGCCCCAGGTCGGGTCCGACATCCTCGAGGGCCTTGGCCCGGTTGCCTTTCCGGGGTGCTCGAGCCGCACCAGCCTTCAGATGCACAAAGCCCGCTGCGGGGCAGCGGGCTTTTCGTGGTGCGCGATACTGGGATTGAACCAGTGACCTCTTCCGTGTCAGGGAAGCGCTCTCCCACTGAGCTAATCGCGCGGGATATGCAATTGGTGTGGAGGTGGCGACGGGAATCGAACCCGTGTACACGGCTTTGCAGGCCGTTGCCTCACCACTCGGCCACACCACCAGATGCGAGAGGACTCGCCTCGAGCGGATGACGGGATTCGAACCCGCGACCCTCACCTTGGCAAGGTGATGCGCTACCAGCTGCGCTACATCCGCGTGGTCGGGAGCGATCTTGTGGATCTTTTGTTGCTCTCGACGCGATGAGGAACACTATCCGACGTACTCGCGCTTCGCCAAATCGCCTGGTCAAAGTGCTGTGAGCGGCCAATCGTATGTGCGGCGCCGACCGCTTGAGAATGTTCGGCGCACCCAACGGGCCGATTTGGGGATGCGAGTGGTGAGCGTGTAATCTTCTGCCTCGTGCACAGGCGCCGACGGCGTCTCGCGCGGTCCCGTGGCTCAGTGGAAGAGCGTCCCGTTCACACCGGGAAGGTCGCTGGTTCGATCCCAGCCGGGACCACCAGGAGTCCAGTGAGGCCCTTTCCGCTTTCTGCGGGGAGGGCCTCACTGTTTCGCCGTCGGTGCGGCATTACCCTCGCAGGGTGGATCTTGCCCCGAATCTGACCCCTATCGCCTCTCTCGTCGGCACCTGGACCGGTCCGGGCAGCGGTGAGTATCCGACGATCGAATCGTTCGATTACATCGAGACGATCACCGTCGAGAACATCGGCAAACCCTTCCTGGTCTACCGCCAGCGCACTCGCTCGGCGACAGGTGTTCCGCTGCACACCGAATCCGGATTCCTGCGCGTGCCGGCCGACGGCGTTGTCGAACTCACCCTCGCACAGCCGACCGGGCACACCGAACTGTGCGCGGGCACGCTGGAAGTCATCGACGGGGTCGTCGAACTCAGGATGTCCGGCGTCGTGACCGCAACGGCCACGGCCAAATCGGTGGAGGCAACCGAACGTCGATATCGGCTCGACGGCGACAGCCTGCGCGCCGACTTCGCGATGGCGGCGGTCGGTGTGCCGATGACCCACCACCTCACCTCGCAGTTGGACCGCGCCTGAGCCTGGGTGGGTGAGAGGGCCGAAGTCGCCATCGACCGGCAGGTACGCAGTCTCGTCACCGCTCGGGCGAATGCAGACCATGGGCGCGGATCTGGGAGATGACCCACCGCTCGTCGCTGCGTACGAGCACGTCGGTGAAACCGTGCACGACAACTGCTGCCTCGCCGCCGAGCGAGCGCGCAACCCCCGTCACCCGCGCCCGGCCGTCGACAACTGCGACGTCGTCGGTGACGAACTCGACGCGGTCGATGGTGCTCTCGTGACACGATCCGGCGGCCTCGCCGATGAGTAGTCGGCCCAACACGGCTCGGATCTCACGGTGCCCACGGGCCACCTCGTCACGCGGGCTCACCAGCACGGCGGCGGGATGGAGGCACGCGAGGATGCCGTCGAGGTCACCCCGCTGCCACGCCTCGTCGTAGCGTTGCTCGACATCACGCACGGCAGTGGTCGGGTCGGCCATCACTCCTCCATTCACCCTTGGAGCCCACGGTAGACCTGCGTCGACCACGGGGATCGGCTTCCGAGGATGAGTCACCACAGCCGGCACGGTCGCGTACGGTCGATCGGTATGACTCGTGCTGACGTGGATGCTCCCGCGGTGGACACAACCAGTGGCCGCGTTCGCGGCCTGGGTGCCGACGGGATCTTCGCCTATCTCGGAATCCCTTACGCCGCACCACCCATAGGCGCGGCGGCGTTCGCTGCTCCGGCGCCTCCCGCTGCGTGGGACGGAGTGCAACCGGCCACCGAGTACGGGCCGACCGCTCCGCAGGTCGGCTATCCGGCCCCGATCGCCGCGTTGCTCGACAACACGATCGTGCTCGGCGACGACTATCTGAATCTCAACGTGTGGACCCCGGACCCGAGCGCGGGCGGCCTGCCGGTGATGGTGTGGATCCACGGGGGCGCATTCACGCGTGGCTCCAATCGCATCGAGATGTATGCCGGGGACACGTTCGCTCGTGACGGCGTCGTCTGTGTCGGGATCAACTATCGGCTCGGCACAGCGGGTTTCGCATCGATCGAGGGGGCGCCGGACAATCGTGGGCTGCTCGATCAGATCGCCGCGCTGGGGTGGGTGAGTGACAACATCGCGGCCTTCGGTGGGGATCCCGACAACGTCACGGTCTTCGGCGAGTCCGCCGGAGCGATGAGCATCGCGTCACTGCTGGCCTCGCCACTGGCCACCGGTCTGTTCCGGCGCGCGATAATGCAGAGCGGCAATGGTTCTGCCGCGGCCGATCCGACCGACGCGCGCAAGGTCACTGCTCGTCTCGCGGAGATCCTCGACGTCGATGCGTCCGTCGAGGCCTTGGGCCGTATCGGCGTCGACGACATGCTGCGCGCCCAATCGACGGTGGCGCTGGAACTGATGCTCGACCCGAACCCGGAGGTGTGGGGGCCGACGGTCGTCGACGTCGGTATGGGGATCATGTCACAGTTCCCGGTCGTCGACGGCGAAGTCCTCCCAGCGGTTCCCTGTCAGGCCATCGCCGCGGGTGCCGGAGCCGACATACCGTTGCTCGCGGGCTGGAATGCCGATGAATTCCGCTTCTTCATGGTCGCGACCGGCGGAGCGCAGGCCGTCACCGAGGAGGGCGCGGCAGCGGTCCTGGGTCGCGCGCCCGGTGGCCTCGACCATCTCCGCACTCGGCTCGCTGCCGGGGCGAGTGCCGGTGATGTGCTCAGCGAGGCGCTCACCGCGCGGGCCTTCTCGTCGCCGACCACGGAGATCGCCGAATCCCGGCCGACGGGTTCGACGTACCTGTACGAGTTCGGCTACCGCAGTCCGCAGGCCGACATCCAGGCCGGCCACGCGGTGGAGATCCCGTTCGTCTTCGACCATCTCGCCGCGGCCCATGCGTTGGTCGGACCCGAGCCGGATCAACGTATCGCCGACGACATGCATGACGCATGGGTGAGGTTCGCGAGCACCGGTGGCCCGGGGTGGCCGGCACATGGCGGCGGCGAGGGCGTGCGGCGTTTCGTGTGATCCTCGCGCACGCCGTGCCGGTGGGCGGCCAACTGCCGGCGGGCGTCCTCACACCGGTCGGTCCGACCGCGTCTGATGGTCCCACAACAACTCCAGTTCGTTGAGATGTGCTGCGGTCCAGAGCAGGTCGGCGCCTACCCGATGGGCACCGAGCACATCGAGCAGGTCGGCACCGACCGAGGCCGACGCGCGTCGTCGGCCTCCCTCGGTGAGCCAGATGGCGATCTGTGCCGCATGCCGTTCGAGCGCCTCTCCGACCCCTGAGCCCGCAGGTGCGCGGCAATCGGGCGTGAGCCGCCCGATCGCTTCTGCGGCCAGTACGGTCCGCACCACTCGTGTCGAGGCATCCAGCACCGGCGTGAGGGCCCCTGGTCCGCCGCCGTTCTCGGCCAGGTACTGGCGTACGTCGTCGTCGAACGTCCTCGCCGCGGAATAAGTGTCGGCAACGACCGCGGTATCGAGCGGCCGCTTGCGGGTGATGTGTCGGACCGCGGCGAGTAGGAAACGGGAGCAGGCCACCGCCGCGTCGTCGCTGCCTGCTCGAAGTGCGGTACCGACGTCGCGTGGCCACAGCAGCACGGCCACGACGGCGGCCACGGCCGAACCGATCAGCACATCCTCGATCCGAATCAGCCCGACTTGAAAGCCCACCGGGTCGATCACGTTGAACAGCAACAGAACCGTCACCGTGAAGGCGGCCTGACCCGCGATGAACGACACCACCTCTGGGACGAAGGCGGCCAGGAAGATCGCAGGCGGAAGGGCGAGCCACAACGCCACCGGACCTGTGCCCACCATCGCGAGGAACCCGGCGCCGAGCGCAAACCCGATGACGGTGCCCACGATGGCGCGCAGCACCGAGGATCCGGTGGTGAGCGCGGAACTGCGGAGTACCGACAACGTGCCGAGTACGACCCAGAAACCGTGTTGTACCGAGAGCAACTCGGTGACCGCGACTGCGGCGGCCAGACCCAACCCACCGCGAAGACTGTTTTGCAGACTCACCGACCGCGAGCGCAGATAGCCACGGGTGTAGTGCGGTGACACCAATGGAGCCGGGATCATGCGGCCGTCGGCGCCCCGGCCGGACAGCCCCCGCCCGAGGAGCCGGTCGATCGTTCTTCGCGCATCGGCGGCCCCCGACCAGGCGACGATGCGCCCGACGGTGGCCACCGCAGAATCCACCGCGTGCGAGGCGAGCACGGCAGTTGCCGTGCGGTGATCGGTTGCCGCCGCGAAGTCGTCGAAGGCCTGGTCACGTTCGGAATCCAGCTCTGCCACCAGTTGCTCGAGAGTGCGCATGGCCGATCGGAGTTCGGAGCCGTCGGCCCCCAGTGTCGCCGCTGCCGCACGCAACATCCGTGCCGATGTCGCCGGCGACGACCCGGTCGCCACGGTGCCGGACGACGAGAGGGTCAGACGGTCGGTGAGCCATTCCAGCTCACCGACCACACGCACGAGTGCCCGACTACCCGCCGACAGGCCCACCGGTCGGCACGCGGTCGCCTGGAAACTCGTCCGGAGATCCCGCATGGTCGCGCGTGCCTCGTTGAGATCGCCGTTGCCCGTGACCAGATCGGCGAGCAGGCGACACATCCGGGCGGCTTGCCTGCGCAGCCGGTCGTGATGATGCGGTGCGAGCAGATAGAGCGCAGCGGGAACACAACACATGAGTGCTATCAACCAGCCGAGCAGCCGGTCGCCGATGGCGCTGGGCGCCGCCGGCGTCGCCACCGGCAGCACAAATGTCAACAGCACCGAGCGCTGCGCCGCAGCGAGGGCGGCACTGAGTACCCCGACGAAGATCACGACCACGCCGACCAGGAACATCGTGGCCACCGCGAGCCACGCAGACCGGGACACGAGAGTGGCCACGGTGATCATCACTGCGCCGACGATGCCCAGGCCGAGGTAGCTCGTGGCGCGCGCATGACGGTCGCCGGGGAAATCGGCGAAGACCAGCACGGCGAAGGCACCGAATGCGGCAAACAACGGAGTCTGTGCACCCCCAACCGCCAGACCGAGCGCGAATGACACCGGAATGATCAGTCCGGCACGTACGGCCCTGCGCAGCGCATCGTGATCGGGATCGTGCACACGGAGGTGGTTGCCGAACGCGGCCGGCAGAGTCGAGAGCACCGGTCACCGCCCGATGGGCAGGCCGGAGCGAGCGCGCAGGTCAGGTCCGGTCTGCATCATGGCCACCCGTTGATCACCCGGAGACGTGGGGCAACCGTCGCGAACATCGATAGGTTAACGCCGCCGGGACGGGTTCACGGCGTGTCGGCGAACTCGAGCCGCGGCGTCCATATGCATGGGGGCACCGGTGGACTGACACGTATCCTGGACGCCGTGATCCGCCGGGGTGCCCATCTGCCGACCGTGATCGACGAGACGGGCACCGGCGGATCGATCGTGTCACGAGGAGGGCGGGCCGCGACGGCCCGACGGGCGAGGGAACGGAGTGGCGTGGCGACCAAGATGCGAGTGTGGGCGCGCCAACGCCGATATGTGATCCGGCAGAATCCAACGTTGAACCTCGGGTACCGGGTCGCCATCGGCGTCGTGGGCACGCTGGTACTCGCCGGCGGCGTCGTCGCCATCCCTTACCCAGGCCCGGGGTGGCTGATCGTGTTCGTCGGCCTGGGGATCCTTGCCTCGGAGTTCGGCTGGGCCCACCGGCTGCTGACGTTCGCGCGTGGCAAGTACGACGCCTGGATGGTCTGGATCGGTCGGCAGCATTGGTCGGTCCAGGCCGTCTTCTGGCTGGGCACCGCCGCAGTCGTGGTGGTGACCCTGTGGTTGCTCGGCGCGGTCGGCATGGTCGCCGGATGGTTCAACATCGACGCCGATTGGCTGTCGAGCCCCATCTTGTCGTGACCGCAAGCCGACTGTCCTGACCGAAAGCCTCCTGGGACGGCTCCGGGTGGTTCCCGGTCGTCGGATAGGGCGCAGATACGATCTCTTGAGTAACCCATGCCCATCGACACGACCCCCGTGTCACAACTGCTGAGGAGCGCCTCGTGCCCGACGATCTGCAGGTCACCGCCCCCGCCACGATTCGCGTGCCGGCCGGGACCACCGCGGGCACGGCGCTGCGCGATCACGACCTGCCGAACAAGGGACCCGAGGCCATCGTGGTGGTCCGCGATGCCGCCGGGCAGCTCCGTGACCTGTCCTGGACCCCCGATCTCGACACCGACGTCGAGCCCGTGGCGGCAAACACCGAGGCCGGTCGCAGCGTCATCCGACATTCCTGTGCGCACGTCCTGGCCCAGGCCGTGCAAGAACTCTTCCCGGACGCCAAACTCGGTATCGGTCCGCCGATCAAGGACGGCTTCTACTACGACTTCGACGTCGCCGAGCCGTTCACCCCCGAGGACCTGACGGCTCTCGAGAAGAAGATGAAGCAGATCATCAAGTCGGGTCAGAGGTTCTCGCGGCGCGTGTACGCGTCGAAGGACGCCGCGCGGATGGAGTTGGCGCGCGAGCCCTACAAGCTCGAACTGATCGACGACAAGGGGGCTGCCGCCGACAGCGAGGTGATGGAAGTCGGCGGTGCGGAGCTGACGGCCTACGACAACCTCAATCCGCGTACCGGCGAGACGATCTGGTGCGACCTGTGTCGCGGCCCGCACGTCCCGACCACGAAGTACATCGCCGCGTTCAAGCTGACCCGCAGCTCGGCGGCCTACTGGCGTGGCGACCAGGACAATGCCGATCTGCAGCGTGTCTACGGCACCGCGTGGGAGTCGACGGAGGCGCTCGACGCCTATCTGGACCTGTTGGCCGAGGCCGAACGCCGCGACCATCGCCGGCTCGGCGCCGAGATGGATCTTTTCAGCTTCCCCGACGAGCTCGGATCCGGGCTGCCGGTGTTCCATCCCAAGGGCGGCATCATCCGCAAGGAGATGGAGGACTTCTCGCGGGCCCGGCACGTCGCCGCGGGCTACGAGTTCGTGAACACCCCGCATCTGTCGAAGGGACACCTGTTCGAGGTGTCCAAACACCTCGACTGGTACGCCGAGGGCATGTTCCCGGCGATGCACCTCGATGCGGAGTACAACGAAGACGGGACCATCCGCAAACCCGGGCAGGACTATTACGTCAAGCCGATGAACTGCCCGATGCACAATCTGATCTACCGCTCGCGGGGGCGTTCCTATCGCGAGTTGCCGCTGCGGCTCTTCGAGTTCGGATCGGTATACCGCTACGAGAAGTCAGGCGTGGTGCACGGCTTGACCCGCGCGCGCGGATTCACCCAGGACGACGCGCACATCTATTGCACGCAGGAGCAGGTCGTCGACGAACTGACCAGCACCCTGCAGTTCGTGCTGCAATTGCTCAAGGACTATGGCCTCGACGACTTCTACCTCGAGCTCTCCACCAAGGACCCCAAGAAGTTCGTCGGCACCGACGAGGTGTGGGCGCAGGCCACCGAGACGTTGCGCCAGGTCGGTGCGGCGTCGGGTCTCGAACTGGTGCCTGATCCAGGGGGCGCGGCCTTCTACGGGCCGAAGATCTCGGTACAGGCCAAGGACGCACTCGGCCGTACCTGGCAGATGTCGACGCTGCAGCTCGACTTCTTCGAGCCAGAATTGTTCGAACTCGAATACACCGCCCCGGACGGGACGAAGAAACGTCCCGTGATGGTCCACCGCGCTCTGTTCGGCTCCATCGAGCGCTTCTTCGGGGTGCTCACCGAGCACTACGCCGGCGCATTCCCGGCCTGGCTGGCCCCGGTCCAGGTGGTCGGCATCCCGGTCGCCGAGGCCTTCACCGACCATCTGCAGGGTGTGGTCGATCGGCTCAAGGCCGCCGGCATCCGCGCCGAGGTCGACTACTCCGACGACCGCATGCAGAAGAAGATCCGCACCCACACCAAGGCCAAGGTGCCGTTCATGCTGCTCGCCGGCGAGCGCGACGTGACCGCCGACGCGGTGAGTTTCCGGTTCCGCGACGGGTCGCAGGTCAACGGGGTGTCGGTGGATACCGCGGTGGCGCTCATCACCGATTGGGTTGCGCAGCGACGCAACGATTCTCCGACGGAGGCGGCCATCGACACGGCGGACCGGGCGGGCACCGCCGATGGCTGACGACGATCGCACGATCCGGGATTGCGGCACCGGGGATCCCGATCGCCTGCAGCGGTTGTGGAGTCCCCATCGGATGACCTACATCACCGCCGACCCGCCGCCGTCGGAGAAAGCAACGGGCCATCCTTTCCTCGACATCCCGACGATGTCGGATGAGGAGGGGCTCATCGTCGCGCGCGGCGAGGCTGTGTACGCCGTGCTCAACCTCTACCCGTACAACCCTGGGCATACGATGATAGTGCCGTATCGGCAGGTTGCGGATCTCGAGGCGCTGACCGTCGACGAATCCGCCGAGCTGATGGCGTTCACCCAGAAAATGCTGCGGACCATCAAAGCGGTCTCCAACCCCAACGCGTTCAATGTCGGTCTCAACCTCGGATACGCGGCGGGTGGATCGCTCGCCGAGCACCTGCATCAGCACATCGTGCCGCGGTGGATCGGCGACGCGAACTTCATCACGGTTGTCGGCGAGACGAAAGTCATGCCACAGTTGCTGCGCGACACCCGTTCGCTGCTCGCCGCGGCGTGGCACGAACAGTCGTGACGCACGCCGGTCGGGGGAGGAAAGGAGCGGGCAGATGCTGAGCATCCGAGGCCGGGCCTCGGTGTCGAAGGTCACCCTACCGCTGGGTCGGGCCCTCCTGCGCACCGGTCTCACACCCGACATCATGACCCTCATCGGCACCACGGCGACGATCGTCGCCGCGCTGACGCTGTTCCCAATGGGTTATCTGTTCGTCGGCACCCTGGTCATCTGGCTGTTCGTGATGTTCGACATGCTCGACGGTGCGATGGCCCGGGCGCGTGGCGGCGGCACCCGGTTCGGAGCGGTACTCGACGCCACCTGCGACCGGATCGCCGACGGCGCCATCTTCGCCGGCCTGGCGTGGTGGTGTGCGGTCACCGAACCCCACGACCTGCTGCTCGTCGCCACGCTGATCTGTCTGGTGACCTCCCAGGTCATCTCGTATGCGAAGGCGCGGGCCGAGGCCAGCGGCCTCAACGGCGACGGTGGCTGGATCGAGCGTCCGGACCGACTCATCATCGTGCTCGTCGGAACCGGATTCACCGGCCTGGGTATCGGATGGGCAATTCATGTCGCAATGTGGGTGCTCGCGGTGCTGTCGGTGATCACGGTGGGCCAGCGCATGTGGTCGATCTACTCATCGCCGGGTGGGCGCGATCTGATTCCGTTGGCCGCGCAGGAATCCGAGGATGCCGAGGATTCCGACGAGGAGCCGCCGACCGGCACGCAACGCGAGGCAGGGGCACACTGACACCCATGAGGGACGGTCACAACCCTTCGACGATCTCGCTGAGCGCACGATTGTCCGACCTCGGGTATGCAGCCGGGTGGGCGGTCGTCCGCTACGCACCCGAATCACTGGCGCGCGGAGCCTTCGACCGCGTGGGCAACATCGTCGGACGACGGCACGGTGGCCCGGACCAACTGCGGCGCAATCTCTCCCGTGTCCTCGGCGTGGACCCCGACGACGTGCCCGACGACCTGGTGGCCGCAGCGGTCCGCTCCTACGCCCGGTACTGGTGCGAAGCCTTCCGGCTCCCGGCGCTGGACCTCGCGCAGACCGCGTCCACGGTCACCGTTCCACCCGCCGACCGCGCGCACGTCGACGCCGCGCTCGCCGGGGGAAAGGGCGTGATCCTGACGCTGCCGCACACCGGCAACTGGGATATGGCCGGAGTCTGGCTGGTACAGAACTACGGGCGATTCGCCACCGTCGCCGAACGTCTGGAACCCGAGTCGCTGTTCACGCGGTTCGTCGCTTACCGGGAATCGCTGGGCTTCGAGATCTTCCCGCTCAGCGGCGGCGAGCAGCCGCCGTTCGGGCTCCTCGCCGATCGGCTGCGCGACAACGGGATCGTCTGTCTCCTCGGTGAACGCGATCTGGCGCACCACGGTGTCCCCGTGGACTTCTTCGGCGAGAAGACAAGGATGCCGGCGGGGTCGGCGCTGCTGGCCATCGAGACCGGCGCAGCACTGTTACCCGTCCACCACTGGTTCACCGAACCACCCACATCACGCATCTCCTGTGGCGCACCGATCGACGTCTCCGGCGGGGTGGAGGCGGCCACCCAGGCGCTCGCCGACGCGTTCGCCCGTAACATCGCCGCTCACCCGCAGGACTGGCACATGCTGCAGCCGCTCTGGGAGGCCGACTGGTCGGCGGCGCGGCGTGCGCGTATCGAGGCCGCTGGCGAGGGCAGTGCGGCCCCGACACGCGAGACCGGCCGCGAGGAGTGGCGGCGATGAGGATCGGGATGATCTGCCCGTACTCCTTCGACGTGCCCGGCGGCGTGCAGGCGCACGTCGTCGAGCTCGCACAGGTGTTCATCGAACGCGGTCACGAAGTGAGCGTGCTGGCGCCCTCGGCGCCGCAGACCCCGCTTCCCGATTACGTGGTGTCGGCGGGGCCGGCCTTGGCGATTCCCTACAACGGGTCGGTGTCGCGCGTGAACTTCAGCCCGACCGGCTATCTGCGACTCCGAGCGTGGATCGACGAGTACGGATTCGACGTGTTGCACGTTCACGAGCCGAACGCGCCGAGCATCTCGATGTTGTCGCTGATGGTCGCGTCCGGCCCGATCGTGACCACCTTTCACACCTCGACCACCCGATCGATGTGGCTGTCGGTGTTCCAGGGCATTCTGCGGCCCTATCACGAACGCATCGCCGGAAAGATCGCCGTCTCGGAACTGGCCCGGCGCTGGCAGATGGAATCGTTGGGCTCCGACGCGGTGGAGATCCCCAACGGCATCGACGCCGCCTCCTTCGCCGACGCCGAACCCCTCGACGGCTACCCGTGGCCGGGTCGCACCGTGCTGTTCCTGGGACGCTACGACGAGCCGCGCAAGGGCATCGACATCCTCATGCGTGCGCTACCCGCTGTCGTCGCGGAGTTCCCCGACATCCGGGTCCTCGTCGTCGGCGGCGGCAACGAGCGTGCCCTGCGCCGACGTGCCGGTGGGCTCGCGGATCGTTTGGTCTTCCTCGGTCAGGTCGATGACAAGACCAAGGCGCGGGCGCTGCGTTCGGCAGACGTGTACTGCGCACCCAATCTGGGCGGTGAGAGCTTCGGGATCGTGCTGGTCGAGGCGATGGCCGCCGGCGCGGCAGTCCTCGCGAGCGATCTCAACGCATTTCGGCGGGTCCTCGACGACGGTCGGGCCGGCCGTCTGGTCTCCACCGGGTCGGTCGATGAACTCGGCGCCGCCCTCGTCGACCTGCTCGCCGACGACGATGCGCGGGCCGAACTCGTCGCGGCGGGTCGCCGTCGCGCCGATCGATACGACTGGTCGCGGGTGGCCGATCAGATCCTGCGCGTGTACGAGACCGTGACCGTGGGGGCCGGGTCCGTCGTGGTGGCCGAGTAGGGAGGGCACGCAATGACCATCTCGGGTTGGACCGTCGCGCTGATCGTGGCGATCGTGTTCGTCGTCGTGCTCGCCGCCGGCTGGGCCTTCCAGACCGCGAACCGACTTGACCGGCTCAACGTCCGCGTCGACCTGGCGCGCCAGGCTCTCGACGCCGCGCTGGCGCGCCGCGCGGTGGTCGCCCGGTCCATCGCAGCCGGGATGATCGCCGGCTACGACGACCAGGTCCGGGCGGTGGGACAGGACCTGGCGGCCGCGGCCGATCAGGCCGAGCATGCTGTGCCGGACTCGCGGGAGCAGGCCGAGAACGCCGTCTCGACGTTGCTCGCCCAACTCGACACCGGGTCGCGTCCGCAGGGCCTCGTGGTAGAGCTCGCCGACGCCGAGACCCGCATCATGATGGCCCGACGGTTCTACAACGACGCGGTGCGTGACACCCGCAATCTGGCCGAGCGTCGGCTCGTGGTGTGGCTGCATCTGGGCGGCACCGCCGAACTGCCGCAGTTCTTCGAGATCGTCGAACGGGTCACCCCGGCGAGCGGTTCCTGACCTCGCCTAGACTTGTGGGACAGCCCGCCTCACGCGGACCCGGCACCAGGTGCCGGAATGACGACATCAGGAGACATCAGTGAGTCAATTCCAGTCAGGGAACAATCCCGGACCGGACACCCCGAACACCGTCAACGGCCACGGCGGGCACGACCCGGCGCCGACCGTCGGGCAGGGTA
>NZ_JAPKFM010000017.1:0-115979 GCF_026262595.1 Gordonia aquimaris
CCGCGAGCCACCGTCCCGCTGATCGGGTAGCCCGCGAGCCACCGTCCCGCTGATCGAGTAGCCCGCGAGCCACCGTCCGGCTGATCGAGTAGCCCGCGAGCCACCGTCCCGCTGATCGAGTAGCCCGCGAGCCGCTAGGCGAGCGGGCGTATCGAGATCCCTTGCATCGCGCCGGGTCTCGATACGTTGCCTCGCCTAGCGGCTCGGCAACTACTCGACCAGCAGGGAGAGCGGCGGCCCACCGGCGGGGAGGCGCGGCCCACCGGCGGGGAGGCGCGCCCACCGGCGGGGCTGGCGGTCGCCGGTCGGCCGGAGCTCACAGACCGTGAGTATCCCTGTTATCACCTGTAGCCTGTGCCCCATGGGTAACATCTGCCACAACCTTGCTGATCTGCGGTTTTACCGCGTGTCAGACAGTTCGGCAGGCGAGGTCTGGATTAACCTGACCCCAATGCCCGCACTCGTGGTCACCGGAGGAGGAGCAGATGCGTGAGCTTCGCGTCGTCGGCGTGGAGGCCGACGGCACCCATGTGATCTGTCAGGATCCCGAGTCGGGTGAGAAGTACCGGATGGCCGCCGATGAACGGCTCCGGGCCGCAGCACGCGGCGACATCTCACGATTGGGGCAGATCGAGATCGAAATGGAAAGCACACTACGGCCCCGAGAGATCCAGGCACGCATCCGCGCGGGCGCCACCGTCGCCGAGGTCGCGGCGCTGGCCGGCGTACCCGTCGACAAAGTCGAACGCTTCGCCCACCCGGTTCTGCTCGAGCGCGCCCGCGCCACCGAACTCGCCTCGATGGCCCACCCGATCCGCGAAGACGGCCCTGCTGTCTCCACCCTCGGCGAGGTGGTCGGTGAGGCCATGACCGCGCTGGGTCACAACAACCAGGACGTGGACTGGGATGCCTGGAAGGGCGACGACGGCTACTGGGTCGTCCAGGTGTCGTGGCATGTCGGCCGCACCGACAACCATGCGCACTGGCGGTTTCAACCGGGTAGCCATGGCGGCACCGCCGACCCGCTCGACGACCTCGCCGACGAGCTCACCCATCCCGAGATGATCACGCCGCGTCGGCGGTTGACCCCGGTTGCCACCCCCGACCTCGCGCCGACACCCGCGGTCGAGCACGAGCCCGAAGGCCACGACGAGGTCACCTTCGACGCCGACCGACTCATCGATGCACAGCGCACGCGAACGGGCCAGATCCCGCCGAGCCACGACGAGCATGGGACAGTTGCCATCGACTTCGGCACGCCAGACTCCGACTCGACACCCTCCGGTTCGACCGATCAATCCGGCGACGACCGCGAGCCGGACTCGGCGGTCACCACCGCATCCGGTGAGCAGGCCACCGACGATGCGGCGACGAACGGCAAGCCCCGCCGTCGGTCCCGCAAGCCCGCGGTGCCTGCGTGGGAGGACGTTCTGCTCGGCGTCCGCAGCAACGGCAACGGCTGATCGCTGACGTGTCGGCCCGCGCAGTCACTCTGTGGTTCATCGACAGTGACGATCCCATCGCACAACTGTCCGCCGATCCCCTCAACGATGTGGTCGCCGCGCAGAAACTCGCCGCGACGATCTACGGCGACCGGGTGCTGGTCCCCGTCGCCGACACCGATCTCGCCACTGCGGCCGCTGCGGCCGACGCGCATGTCTATGCCGGCTGGTATGGACGTTTGTCGGTGTTGTGCTGTTCTCTCTTCGACACCACCGAACCGTCCACGCTGACCCGGACACTGGCGTCGATCCGGCCCAGTTCGGCCGCGACGCTGCTGGTCACCGACCCCGACCGGTCGGCCGGAGCCTTCGCCCGGTGGGAGCACGGCGAGCTGCGCCGGTCCTTCGCGGCCGACCCGGTGACGATCTTCGAGGACTCCGGCCTGCCCTACCCGTTCGAGCGGCCGTTCTGGGCGGGCGAACACCCCCTTCGCTATGCGCCGGGGGTACCCGCCGAACCGCTCGCGCTGCCGTTCCATCCGCAAGAACTCGCCGAACAGGCCAACCGGGAATGGCTGGGCTTCCGGTTCACCACCCCGCTGGCCGACACCGATCTCGATCCAGCCCGAATCCCGGTCACCGCGTTCGCGATTCACCCCGCCGACTATGTTCCTGCCGAGGAGGACTGGGCTCGATACCAGGGCAATCTGACCGTCTCGGGCAGTGCCGTGGCCGACGACGGCGCAGACGCGGCGTCAGGATCGCCCGCGCCGCCACCCAAACGCCGCGGGCGCCTCGCGCGCTACTTCGGCTTCGGCTGACCCGGTTGCCGGGCGCCGGTGGTCAACGCCCCAGCGCCAACAGCACAATCGACGACCCGAGGCCGGCCAGCAGGCCGATCAGCGCACCCCAGACGATCCAGCGCCATACCGGGCGTTCGCGCAGGTCCCACAACGTCCACCCCATCCCGAGCGCGACGACGAGCACCGCAGCCAAGCCGAGCCAGGTCACCAGCGACCCGATCAGTTCGTAGACGCCGACGAGGAGCAACGTCGCGAACACCGCGCTGATCAGGGTCACCAGCAGCCCCAGCACCCAAGGTGTCGGCTCGTCGACAACCCGATCATCGACCATCGGGCCATCGCTGGTTCGTGGACCCGCGCCCGGTCGACGGACGAGCCGCGACCTGCGCCACCGGGACTCGTCATGTTCGTCCGACCTCATCGCCTCATTGTTCCCGACGCCGCTCGCAACTGCGCGGAAGCCCCCGCACCGCATCGTGATCCCCGAGCACGCTCGCCTGTCGACCTCAGGTCGTCAGCGAGCGTTCACGCTCGTAAAACGCGATCGCCGCGGCCGTGGCCACGTTGAGTGAATCGGTGCCGCGGCTCATCGGGATACGGGCGCGCACATCACTGGCTCGCATGATGGTTTCGGACAACCCCGGGCCCTCCGCGCCGACGAGGAATGCCACCTTGGGGGCGTCAACGGTCTCCGACAGCGGTTTCGACCCCTCTCCCGGGGTCAGGGAAATGGTCCGGAAGTCGTTGTCGCGCAACACCGACAGCCCGCGCGGCCAGTCGTCGAACCGGGCGAAGGGCACCAGCAGCGCGTGACCCATCGAGACTCGCACACAGCGGCGATAGAGCGGGTCGGCACATCCGGCCCCGAACAGAACCGCATCCACGCCGAGTCCGGCCGCGTTGCGGAAGATGCTGCCGATGTTTTCGTGGTCGTTGACGCCCTCGAGGACGGCGACCGTCTGTGCCGATTCGATCGCCTCACCCACCGACAGCGCGTCGGGACGCCGAGCTGCACCCAGCACGCCGCGGTTGAGGTGAAATCCCACCACCTCGGCCATCACCTCTGCTGATGCCCGATAGAACGGCACCCCCTGCACCGACGGGACGGTGAGAGCATCAGTGAGCTCGCCGAGCCGCTTGTCGACGCCGAGGAAGGCGTGCGGGGTGAACCGGGAGGCGATCATCCGCTGCGCCACCAACACGCCCTCGGCGATCACCAGCCCCTTGCCGACGCGCCCGCCCGGCAGGGCAGGGAGATCGGGTCGTCGGTCGACGGAATTGAGGTCACGGAAGTCATCGACGCGCTGGTCGGCGGGGTCGTCGATGTCGATCACGTCGACACAGATGCTGGACACGTGACCAGTCTGCCAACCCGGGCCGTCGTCGCCGGCGGTGGCCCGCCGGCCTGATCGGGAAAGGCGGGGCTGATCGCTCGCACAAACCCGCACTGTGAAACGGTTGACCGGTGAGTATCTCGCAAGCCACCTCGTCCGATCTCACCCTGGCGCGTGCCACCGACGCCGATTGGGACGAGATCTTCGCGACGGATGCCCGGGCGTTCCTGATGACCGATCCGCTGTCGGCGGCAGAGCAGGCCGACTTGCGCGGCAAGGTCGACAACCGCGACGTCGTGCTGGTCCGTGACCCGCAGGGACTGGTGGGGGCGCCGCTGGTGGGCGTGTCGATGTTCTACCGGATGGCGATGACGGTGCCCGGCGGCGGCCAGACGCCTGCGGCCGGTTTGTCGTGGGTGTCGGTCGCGGCCACCCATCGTCGGCGGGGCATCCTGCGCACGATGATCACCGAGCTGTTCGACCAGTGGGAATCCGAGGATCAGGTGTTCGCCATCCTCACCGCCAGCGAGGCGACCATCTACGAACGCTTCGGGTTCGGACCCGCCTGTCATGCGCACGACGTCTCGATCGATCTCGGGGCCGCGAAGATGCGGCATCGGGCCGACAAGCACATCTCGCCGGTGAACTACGCCTCCGGTGAGGACGTGGCTCGCCGAGTTCCCGAGATCCATGCTCGATGGGCGGCGACGCGGCCCGGCGCACTGAGCCGCCCGGCGTCCTGGTGGGAGCCGATTCTCGCCGACCGCCGATCGCAGCGGCCCGCGCAGACCAGCGGCCTGCATTACCTGCTGCATGCCGACGGTTACGCCAGCTACCGGATCAACACCTCGGTGGAGCCCGCGCGGGGTGACATCTCGGAGGTGGTCGCCGTGACCGAGGCGGCACACACCGATCTGTGGCGGGTCCTGGTCGGCCTGGACCTGATGTCCTCGGTGACCGCATCGATTCCCGCCGACGACCCGTTGCCGGAAAAGCTCACCGATCACCGGGCGGTGTCGGTGACCGGGGTGCACGACAAGATGTGGCTGCGCATCCTCGAGGTCGAGCGTGCGTTGCAATCACGCACCTACTCCGCCGATCTGGATGTGGTCCTCGAGGTCACCGACGAGTTCCGCGGCCGGGGCGGTGTGTTCGACCTGTCCGTGCGTGACGGTGCGGCGACGGTCACCCCGAGTACGTCGGCGCCGACGATCCGCATGGACATCTCGGCGTTGGGGTCGGTGTTCCTCGGCGGGACCCCGGCGCGCACGCTCGCCGCCGCCGAACGAGTGTGGGCTGCGGACGCGGCAACGTTGCGGGCGTTCGACCGCGCTTTCGCCACCGATCGGGCACCGTACTCGGGCACCTTTTTCTAGCTGTCCGCAACTGGTAGCGCGGCCCGCTGGTCGGGATTCACTCAGCGATCATCGTCGCTGGTGATGACCTTGTTGATGATCGGCACGACGGCCGCGAGGGTTAAGCGCTCCTCGGGTGTGAGTTCGTCGAGGCGCGCACTGAGCCACTCCTCCCGCGCATCACGCTCGGCGGTGATCACATCGCTGCCCTTCTGCGACAGCGTCACGATCGCCTGCCGCCCGTCGGTGGGATGCGGCTCGCGTTTGACCATGCCCAGGTCGGACAGCGAGGCGATGACCCGGGTCATCGAGGGCGGCTGCACCCGTTCGGCCAGGGCCAGGGCGCCAGGAGTCATCGGACCCTCGTGGTGCAGTGTGTGCAGCGCGGAGAGCTGTGTCAGCGAGACGACCTTGCTGGCGCGCCTGCCGCGCAGCCGTCTGGCGAGTCGGACCACCGCCAGCGACAATTCCCCAGACAGCGTCCGGTCCGAGAGGATGGTGTCTTCGCGAGTGAGCTGTGAGATCGTCATGCCGCCGTGTCCGTTCCGAGCGAGTCAAATCTGAGACCACGTGGTTCCCAACGCTAAGCGTAATTCACTTCCGCGGTCTTGCAACGGGTTAACGTCAGTTTTTGCGAATGCGAACCGGCGTTGTCGTACCAACGACGTACACAACGGGGCTGACCGCGCTCATCCGACGAGGTCGTAGATCGGTCCGCGCGCGAAGTAGGCGAGAAACACCGCGGCGATGATCCACAGCAGCGGATGCACCGACCGCGCTCGTCCGGCCGCCGCATTGAGGACCACCCAGCTGATGAACCCGACGCCGATGCCGTTGGCGATGGAATAGGTGAACGGCATGATCACCACGGTCAGGAACGCCGGCAGCGCGTAGTAGAACTTGGTGAAGTCGACCGTGGTGAGCTGGCCGATCATCATGGCACCCACCACCACCAGCGCGGGTGCGACGGCTTCGAGCGGCACGATCTCGTACAGCGGCGTCAAGAACATGGCCAGCAGGAACAGACCGCCGGTAACGACATTGGCCAGGCCGGTGCGGGCGCCTTCGGCGATGCCGGAGGCCGATTCGACGAACACCGTGTTCGACGACGAGGATGCGACGCCGCCGGCGATGGCGCCAGTGCCCTCGACGACCAGCGCCTTGCCCACACCGGGCAGGTTGCCCTTGGCGTCGGACAGGCCGGCTTCTTTGCCGAGGCCCGTCATCGTGCCCATCGCGTCAAAGAAGTTCGAGAGCACCAGGGTGAACACGAGGACCGAGGCGGCGAGCACACCGATACGTGTGAACGCACCGAACAGGTCGACATCACCGACCAGCGCGAGATCGGGCAGGCCGCCGAGCCCGTCAGGGATCTGTGGAATCGACAGACTCCAGCCGTCCGGGTTGACCGCACTGGACCCGAGGTCGAGGGTTGCTTCCAGGATGATCGAGAGGACGGTCGTGATGACGATCCCGATCAGCAGACCACCGGGCACTCGGCGGACGACGAGCACTCCCATCAGGAGTACCCCGATGCAGAAGATCAGTGTGGGGACGGTGTTGATCGAGTTGTCGGTGCCCAGCTGCACCGGCACCGTGGTGTTCGCGGCATCTGGGACGCGCCGCACGAATCCCGCGTCGACGAAACCGATGAAGGCGATGAACGCGCCGATGCCGGCGGCGATCGCGGCCTTGAGTTCGGGCGGCACCGCGTTGAACACCGCGGTGCGGAATCCGGTGACGGCCAGCAGCACGATGATGATGCCGTCGATGACGACCAGGCCCATCGCTTCGGGCCAGGTCACCTGCGGTGCAATGGTGACCGCCAGGAGGCTGTTGATGCCGAGCCCGGTGGCGATGGCGAACGGGTAGTTGGCGACCAGCCCGAAGATGATCGACATGACACCGGCGACCAGCGCGGTGACCGCCGCGACCTGGACCAGCGGCAGCACGTTACCCAGAACGTCGGCGTTCTTCGGTTCACCGGGGATGCCGCCGATGATGATCGGGTTGAGCACGATGATGTAGGCCATCGTGAAGAAGCTGACGAGTCCGCCGCGGACCTCGCGGGTCAGTGACGATCCCCGTTCACTGATCTTGAAGAAGCGGTCGACGCCACCGGTCGGTTCACTCGGCGGCCGATCGGGTTCCACAGCCGCCGGGTTGGTCGCCCTCGGCGCCGGTTCGGAAGCGCTGGGCGAAGTGTCGGATGATGTCGACGAATGTGCGGGTTCTGGCGACCCTTGTTCTGTCGACGCTGTGCTGGGCTCGCTCGACGGATCGGTGGGCACAGTCGAAAGTTACTCTGAAGCCATGGCCGACGCACGAGACATCCCGGAACTCCCCCGCGCGTTGCGCGCCCCCGAACCGGTGATCATCGTCGGCATGGTCGCGTGGCTCGTCGCCACGGTAGTGGTGTGGATCGGCGGATGGGGCGGCGATCGCACGCTCGCAGTGTGTCTGGTCGGGCTCGCGGTCGGGGTCCTAGGGACGACGATCGTCGCGATCCAACGCGCGGCCGTGCGCCGCGGTGACCGAACGGCCCAGCAGGGCCTCGACTGACGCCCCGAGGGTCTGGACTGACCCGCCGAGAGTCTGGACTGACCCGCCGAAAGTTCTGGCCGCAGCTACAGGTTCCGGCCGCAGTTCTGGCTCCAAGCCGGAACCTGAAACTGCGGCCATAACCTGACGGGCACGCGGACGTGAGGGTCACACGCCGCTGAACACCGGGAACGCGGCGGCATCTCCGTAGTCCTCGATCCGCATGGTGCGCAGGGTGGCCATGTCCTCATCGGAGATGGTGAAGTCGACCTGCGCGTTGCTACGCATGTGCTCGGGGTTGGCAGTCTTTGGTAGCGACACCGCTCCCAGCTGCAGGGTGTAGCGGATGCACAACTGCGGCACACTCACCTCGTAGCGCTGTGCAATTGCCGCAACCTCGTCATTCTTGAGCACCTCACCGTGCCCGATCGGCGAGTACGCCTCGACCAGGATGTTCTTCTGTTCGCAGTAGTCGATCAGGCCTACCGGGGTGTTGCCCGCGTGCACGAGGATCTGATTCACGTGCGGGGCGATGGTGCCCTTGGCAAGGATGTTGTCGAGGTCGCTTGCCTGGAAGTTCGACACACCGATCGCGCGCAGCTTGCCGGCCTGGTGCGCCTCCTCAAGCGCACGCCACGCCTCGAGGTTGCCCTCGGCGTAGTCGCCTCCACGCCAGTCGGCCCACGGCTGCGGGCTGTGGATCAGCATCAGATCGATGTAGTCGAGGCCCATCGTGCGCAGTGAGTCATCGATCGCCGCCGCTGCCTCCGCATGGTCCTTGATCTCGGCGGCGAGCTTGGTAGAGACAAACAGGTCGCCGCGGGCGACGCCGCTCGTGCGCACCCCTTCGCCGACGCCGCGTTCGTTGCCGTAGGCCTGGGCGGTGTCGATGTTGCGGTAACCGATGTCGATGGCCGACCGGACGGCTTGCGCAGCCTTGTCGTCGTCGATGAACCAGGTGCCCAGACCGAGCTTGGGGATCTGCACGTCGTTGGCCAGTGTGTAGGTCTCGTTGAAGATCATGGCTTTTCGCTCCTGTTCTCTGTTCGCGTCAGGCTGTGTACTCGGCGTCGGTGACGTGGTCGAGCCACGTGACAACCTCGCCGCTCTCGTCGGCTTCCTGCGTCGCCACATGCGCCATGAAGCGATCCGGGGTGGCCCCGTGCCAGTGTTCCTCGCCCGGCTCGATGTAAACGACATCGCCGGGACGGATCTCCTGAACACCGCCCTCACGGGTGGCGACCAGTCCGATCCCGTCCGTGACATACAGCGTCTGACCTTTCGGATGGTGGTGCCAGGCGGTGCGGGCACCCGGCGCGAAGCGGACGTGGGCGCAGCCGATCGCCGACTGCTCGTCCGGGTTGCGGATGCCATCGATCTGAACCGTTCCGGTGAACCACGCCTCGGGTCCGGCGCCGGTTTGTCCGCCACTCCGCGTGTACTTCATGCCATTCTCCTCACGACTTAACGGATATCGTTCATCCGGTTACTACCGTATGCGAATAAGCGGATACCGTCAATCCGCTTCACTGCTACAGTGGCTGTATGACGAAAGCGCACTCCTCCCGACCGCTGCGCAAGGATGCATCGATCAACCGCGAGCGATTGCTGGACGCGGCTCGGGAGCTGTTTGCCGAGAAGGGACTCGGCGTCACCCTGAACGACATCGCCCATCACGCAGGCGTCGGGGTGGGTACCGCGTACCGTCGTTTCGCCAACAAGGAAGAGGTCATCGACACCCTTTTCGAAGAGCGACTACAAGCCGTCGAAGCAGTGGCACGCGAAGCTCTCGACGAGCCGGACCCGTGGACGGCGCTCGCCGGCTACCTCCGACGCACCCTGAAGATGCAGTTCGGCGACCGCGGCCTGCACCAGATCCTCGACGACCCCACCCTCGGCGACGCCAGGATCAACGACGTCCGTGTCCGCATCGCCCCATTGATCGTCGAGTTGGTACGCCGAGCAAAGGATGCCGGCGTGGTCCGCGAGGACTTCGAGCCGACCGACGTGACCTTCATCCAGTCGGCAATGGCACCAATAATCGACAGCACGCGTGACGTGGCGCCGGCGGTTTACGAGCGCTACCTGACATTCTTTCTGGACGGAATCCGCAGCGACGACCGGAGATTCACCCCGCTACCGGCGCCCGCACTCAACTCGGAGACGACGCATTCGGCGATGACACGGCGGCGGCGCAACACGTAGCGTCAACCGCCTTCGCCGCGCGTGGTAACCACTTCGGCGATCGCTGTGACGAGTCGGTCGGCCATCTCGGCGAGTTCGTCGCGCTTCAATTCGATTCGCCCATCGAGCCATTCGAGGTAGAGCGAGATCGACACACCCGCGAGCGCCGCGGCCAACACCGACAATTCGGTCGAGTCACGTGGAAGCAGCTTATCGTCCACGCCCCCCAGCGCGGGGATGATTGCGCTCAGGAACGCCGGCGACCGACCGGCTTGATGGACTCCGTAAAACGTCATCCGACAACGGCTCTCGCAACAGAGTGCGCGCTCGACGCGGGTCTTCTTCGAAATACTCGGCGCATATGTCGATGATCTCGCGGATCGACAGCTTCGGCGCGGCCTCGTTCGCCGGGACCAACCGCGCGAGAAGACCCGCCTCGGCGTGGTCGTACACCGCTGTGAGCAGCTCCTCTCGATCGGCGAAGCTCTCGTAAAAGTAGCGCGGACTCAGGCCCGCCTCCCGACACACCGCCCGGAGCGTCACGCTCGGTGCGCCGTGGGTTCCGATCATGTCGAAACCCACGTCGAGAAGCTGCGCTCGGCGTTCCGCGGAACGGTCGTCCATGGTTTGACCGCGCCAGACAATCGGCTCGTCCATGAGCCAATCATGCACGCTGAGGTCGATGGGTTGCAGCCAGGCGACGCTGGTTGCCACTGCGATCCGGGTTCCGCGATGCTCGAGTCGCTCAGCAAGCGAGCTACGACCGCCGGATGGCTTCTGCGTTGTCCTCTCCGATGAATGCATCAACCAACCGCGGACCGAGTCGACCGACGTGGAGCAGGGCGAACGCAGGCAGAGAGGCCAGATAGAGCAGATCCAGTAGCGGATCGGCGATGCGCGGAATGCGGTGCAGGCGTCGGCATGGACGCGGAATCGCGCCATAGGCCAGAAACGTTGTTCCCACCAGCAGGAGGTCGGCGGCCATGGTGCCGGCCGTGTCGGCATCTGTCAGCCTGAACTGGCTCTTGGCCGTACGTAGCTGACTAGCGAAATAACCCTGCCGCTTGCGGTATTTGGACGACTGCGAGCGATAGTAGTGGGCGACATCTCGCGCCGTAACCGGTATCCGATCCCTGGGGACACCCATGAGGACCGCGAGTTCTGCGGTTTCGGCGAAGAACTGGTCCCGATCGCACTCGGGCAACCGGCGCGGGAACCGCCTGTCCCGAAACACGAATCGTTCGTATGCAAGGACAGCCCCGTGCGCGATGGTGACGGACGCGAACAACATGGTGTCGGGGTCGACCGCTGAGTACATCTCGCCGTCGTCGCTGTTGATTCCCTGCATCGGGCGGTGGTACGCGACAAGCCTGTCGGCGCATCGCCGGGCCGTCTCGCGGTCGCCGAAAATGATCGGTAACGGACCGACGACGGTCCGCCGCAGCCTGTCGGTTATCCGACCCCCTTTTGTTGCCGGATCGCCGCGCCAGGCTCGCTGCTTCTTCCGGTTCGTCGGGTACAGCGGATCATGATCGAGCATCACCGATTGAAAATCGACATGGGGTGCCTCGAGGAGATTGGTGACCTGCGCAATCATCAGCGGCACGGGCGTAGCGCCGAGGATCGTCCATGACAGTGACCGACGACCGAAATACCCGTCGTCTTCGACGCTGTCTACAGCCCATGCCCTATGGTGCTTGCGTTGCGGCGCAGCGGATTCGGAGGACCCCCGGAAGTCCCGCAGCGCCGACGAAGGGCTCGACACCCTGCGGATCAAACGATCTGTCAGCCATGGGAAACATGTGTTTCCCATGGCTGCGGCTGCGTCAATACGCAGCCGGCAACAATCACCCCTTGACACGTCTCAAAGAGTGAGTGTACGTTCACTCACTATGAGAGTGCGGTCACGAACCGCGCCGATGGAAGGAGTTGGAGTTCATGAACTACGAGGACATCGAGTACACCGTCGAGGGACCGACCGCGATCATCACGATGAATCGACCACAGCGCTACAACGCCTTTCGGGCCACGACGGTCGAGGAGATGATCAACGCATTCCGGCGCGCCTGGGCCGACCGCGACGTGCAGGCGGTGATCCTGACCGGTGCCGGCGAGAAGGCGTTCTGCACCGGCGGCGACGTGAAGCAACGCGCGGAGACCGGTGACTACGGACCCTCCGAGAGCGGCATGTTCGAGATCGGGAACCTGCACAAGACCATCCGCGACATCCCCAAGCCGGTGATCGCGGCCGTCAACGGCTTGGCCATCGGCGGCGGGCACGTGCTGCACGTACTGTGCGACCTCACCATCGCCGCCGACACCGCCCGCTTCGGCCAGTCCGGCCCCAAGGTCGGTTCGTTCGACGCCGGGTTCGGCTCGGCGTTCCTCGCCCGCATTGTCGGCGAGAAGCGCGCCCGCGAGATCTGGTACCTCTGCCGCCAGTACGACGCGGAAACCGCTGAGCGCTGGGGCCTGGTGAACTGGGTGGTCCCGGCCGCCGACCTGCTCGACGAGGCCAAGAAGGTCGCCGCCGAGATCGCGGAGAAGTCTCCCACCACCATCAAGTTCCTCAAGCAGAGCTTCAACGCCGACACCGACCACCAGGCGGGCCTGTCGAACATGGCGATGAGCGCGCTGGATCTGTTCACCCACTCCCCCGAGGGCCTCGAGGGCGCCACCGCCTTCGCCGAGAAGCGCGTGCCGGACTTCAACAAGTACGTCGGTGCCTGAGCCACACGATCGACTCTGAACAACCCGACCGACAAGGACACACCATGAGCAGCACCAACATCGCGGTCGTCACCGGCGCCGGATCAGGTATCGGACGGGCCATCGCCCTGGCTTTCGCCGAGCAGGGCACCACCGTCGTGGCCGCCGACCTGAACCTCGACGCTGCCAAGCAGACCGCCGAACAGAACACGACGATCGTGCCGATGAGCGTCGACGTCGCCGACCGCACCACTGTCGATGCACTGCGCGACGCGGTCCACGCGGAGGTTGGTGTACCCGACATCCTGGTCAACGCCGCCGGCTGGGACCGAACCGACCAGTTCCTCAACGCGACAACAGAGTTCGCCGAGAAGGTGGTCGCCATCAATTACCTCGGCCCGGTCCACATGGCCAGCGCGTTCCTGCCCGGCATGGTCGAGGCAGCCAAGGGCGACGGCTGGCAGGGCGGACGCGTGATCAACCTCGCCTCCGACGCCGGTCGTGTCGGCAGTTCGGGCGAATCGATCTACGCGGGCGCCAAGGGCGGCGTCATCGCGCTGTCCAAGTCGTTGGCGCGCGAGATGGCACGCCACCAGATCACGGTGAACGCCGTCTGCCCCGGCCCCACCGACACTCCCCTGTTCCAGGCACAGTCGGACAAGCTGAAAGAGGCTCTGGTCAAGGCGATCCCGTTCCGTCGCCTGGCCCGCCCGGACGAAGTCGCGGCACCGGTCCTGTTCTTCGCGTCGGCCGCAGCATCGTTCATCACCGGTCAGGTGATCAGCGTCAGCGGCGGACTCACCATGGCCGGCTGAGCGGCCAACCACCTCCCCCGGATCATCGGAGATCTGCCATGAGCACCAACGACTCCCAGAGCTACGTCTACGACGCCCACCAGTACCGGAGCTTCTTCGAGAACGAGTTCACCTACCTGAATGGCTTTCGCCGTAACGTCACCCGGTATGCCGGTGCGGTCGCGATGATCGACCCGGTCACCGACACCACCTGGACCTACGCCGACCTCGGCCGAAGCGTTGATTCTCTCGCCGCCGGACTGCGTGCCCGCGGCGTAGACGAGGGCGATGTGGTGGCTTATCAGTTGTTCAACGGACCCGAGTTCGCGCAGCTGTATCTCGCCACGCAGGCGGCCGCAACGGTCGGCTCACCGGTCAATTTCCGTCTCGCTGCCGGGGAGACCGCTGTGATCCTCGACATCAGCCGGCCGACGATCTACGTCTACGACACCGACCTGACCGCGACGGTGACCGAAGCGATCTCGCTCGCCCGGCACACCCCGTACGTGCTCGTCGGTGTGGGCGACGGCCAGTTGGTCGACGGCCCGGTGTCGATCCGGTTCGATGACCTGCGCTCGGACGCGGCGGCGCCCGCGCCGAGTCCGTCGATCTACGACGAGACGACTCGCCTGTACACGTCCGGCACCACGGGAATGCCCAAGGCGGTGCCGATGAACAGTGCCATCGAGATCTTCTCGGCGCACGACGTGATCATGCACTTTCCGCTGTCACCGGAGGACCGGACGTTGAACATGACACCGTGGTTTCACCGGGGTGGGCTGTACTGCGCTGGCCCGAATCCGACGTTCTACCTGGGCTCATCGCTGCTACCGATGCGCACCTTCGATCCAGAACGCACGCTCGACTGGGTGGAGCGCTACGCGCTGAGCTTCCTGATCGGTGCCCCTACCAATCTCGCCATGCTCGCCAACGCCCAGCAGGCGAATCCACGAGACCTCTCCAGCCTCAAGGGCATCGTCACCATGGGCGCACCGCTGGAACGTGATGCCGCCCTGCACTATCAGCACGTGCTGACGCCGCGGATCTTCAACGGGTACGGCAGCACCGAGGGGTTCTGGAACACCTTCCTGCGGCCAACAGATCTGCCCGACCACGCCGGAACGGCCGGACGCGCCTGCGTCGACGACGAGGTGCGGGTGGTCAAGGTGCGCGACGACGGAAAACTCGCGAGCCCCGACGAGGTAGTCGCCCGTGACGGTATTGAGGTCGGCGAGGTGATCATCCGTTCACCGAAATGTGCTGCTGCCTATTATGATTCACCGGCACAGGAAAAGGCCAAATATCGCGGCAGCTGGCTGCATATCGGCGACCTCGCCACTTGGGACACCGACGAGTTCGTCACCATCGTCGGCCGCAAGGACGACATGCTGATCTCCGGCGGCGAGAACGTGCACCCCGTGCAGGTCGAGGAAGCGCTCAACGGCCACCCCGACGTGGCCGACTCGCTGGTCGTGGGTGTTCCCGATAAACGTTGGGGCCGACTGGTGGTCGCCTATGTCCTCCCGGCGGAAGGGGCATCGCCGACCGCGGAGCAGCTCGACGACTACTGCCGCAGCCACCCGATGCTCTCGCAGTTCAAGCGGCCCCGCGCCTACCGGTTCGTCGATTCGCTCCCCGTCTCGGCGACCGGGAAGAAACTGCACTACAAGGCAACTGAATCCGCGGCAACCGAGATGACCGCCGGCGACTTCGTGACGCCGACGGCGTCACACGCTGGGTGAGAGGTCAGGGGATCGGAATCATGGAGCGTCACCTGGTTTCGATACGTCCTCGCCTAGCGGCTCGGACTACTCAACCAGCGGATGGCCGAGGCTCGGACTACTCCGTGGATCAAGTTGCGGCAACCGAAGCGCCGCACCTTTACCGCTGGTCGAGTAGCGGCAACCGAAGCGGCGCACCTTTGTCGCTGGTCGAGCAGCGGCGAGTGAGCGCAGCGAACCCGCCGCGTATCGAGACCCCTGCCACCACAAACACACCAGGACACGACACATGACTGCATTGACCCACGACATCGAGCACAAACACTTCCGCGAGACCGTTGCCAAGTTCGTCGCCGAGCAGATCACCCCCGCCCACGAGAGCTGGGAGGACGCCGGACTGTGGGATCGCAGCCTGTTCACCGAGGCCGGCAAGAACGGGCTGCTCGGCTTCCCGGTGCCGGAGAGATTCGGCGGACCGGGTGTCGACGATTTCCGCTATCACGCCATCGTCATCGAGGAGACCGCGACCACCGGTGCGGCCGCGGAGGCCATCGCCTTTTCCCTGCAGAACGATGTCGTTCTCCCCTACCTCGTCGAGATGACCGACGACGAGCAGAAGGCCCGATGGTTGCCCGGCGTGGTCTCCGGCGACACCGTCCTGGGCATCGCGATGACCGAGCCGGGTGCGGGCAGCGACCTGACCGGCATCCGGACCACCGCGGTCCGCGACGGCGACCACTACGTCGTCAACGGCTCGAAGACCTTCATCTCCAACGGCCGCAACGGCGATCTGTTCGTCGTCGCCACCCGAACCTCGGCCGACAAGCACAAGGGCCTGACCCTGCTCGTCGTCGACGCCGACACTCCGGGCTTCCAGCGGGGACGCAAGCTCGACAAGATCGGGTTGCACGCCCAGGACACCAGCGAGCTGACCTTCACCGACATGCGAGTCCCGGTATCCGACCGCCTCGATGAGGAAGGCCAGGGCTTCTACCAACTCGTGCACAACCTTCCCCAAGAACGGCTGTCCCTGGCGGTCGGCGCGGTCGCCGCTGCCGAAGGCACGTTCGCCCGCACGGTGGACTACGTGAAAGAGCGCACCGCGTTCGGGTCGCCGATCTCGTCGTTCCAGAACACCCAGTTCATGTTGGCCGAACTCGCCACCGAACTCGACATCGCCCGCACCTTCCTCGACGACTGCATCGCCGAGCACATCGCCGGCACGCTGAGCGCGGCACGCGCCGCGAAACTCAAGTGGTGGGCAACCGAGCTGCAGGTGCGGGTCGCCGACCGTTGCCTGCAGTTGCATGGCGGATACGGTTACATGCGCGAATACCAGGTGGCGAGGGCTTTCGTCGATGCCCGTATCCAGACGATCTACGGCGGGACCACCGAGATCATGAAGTCCATCGTCGCCAAGGATCTGGGCATTTGAGACGATGACAGCCGTGACGAGGAGCTCAGGAACCACCACATCGGTCGATGTCGCCGAAGCGGTGCGCGCAGTGCGCGCATCGTCGCGGCGCCGTCAGCTGCTCGACGCCGCGGTCGTGGTGATGGGTCGGACCGGATTCCACCAGATGTCGATGCAGGCCCTCGCGGACGAGGCCCAGGTCAGCGTGGGCCTGTTCTACAAATACTTCGGGTCCAAAGAAGACATCCTGCTGGCCGCCATCGTCGACATCCTCGAGGCCTTTCGCGACCAGCTACAACCCGCCATGGACACCGCCGGCGACGACCCGGTGATGCAGCTGATCGCCGGGTTCCGCCAGTACACGACGATCGTCGACGAGAACCGGGATGCCGTCGTGCTCACCTATCGGGAGAGCCGCACACTCGATGCCGCCGGCCGCGACCGCATCAAGGAACTCGAGGTGCAGACTTCGGCCCCGATGCGCGACGCAATGACCGCCGCCATCGATGAGGGCCTGATGTCGTCGGTGGACGTCGACCTCGCCGTGTTCGACCTGATGATGCTGGCACACGGGTGGGCGCTCAAGCATTGGCATTTCGCACCCGATTACGGACTCGACGCCTACATCGCCGCGCAATTGCGCTTCGCGCTGCCATCTCTGCTGGTTCCCGAGAAGCTCGGCGAGTACCTCAGCCGGATCTGACCCCGACCGATCGCAGCGTGCGTGCGTACGCCGCGACACCGCGTCCCGCCGCGGTCAACGGCTCGGACGACCGCATGGTCCGTGCCATGACGAACGCCCCCTCGAGCGCCGCGATCACCGCGACGATCAAGGCGCGGGCGTCGTCATCGCCGAGTCCGCGGGCACGAAACAACTCAGCGCCGTTGGTGATCCACGCATCGAACACTTCGGCAGCAACCTGACGCAACTCCGGTTCCACGTCGGCGACTTCCCCGGCCACCGTGCCCACCGGACACATGTTGGCCCAGTCGGTCTGTTCGATGTCCTCGGCCGCGGCCGCGAAAGCGAACTCGATGCCGTCGGCGATGTCCTCGTGCGGCGCCAGCAACGACGCGACGAGCTCGCCGTATGCGGCCCCCGACTGCCGCAGAGCCGTCGCCGCGACGGCGCGCTTCCCGCCCGGGAAATGGTGATACACCGAGCCGATCGGCGCCCCGGACGCGTCGACGACCTGCTTGATCCCTGTCGCCGCGTACCCCTGCCGCCGCAGTAGCTCCGCCATCGACACCGCGATCCGCTCATCCGTCTGCATCTGGCCATTCTAGAATAGTTGCTCTAGAGTGATCATTCTAGAGCGTCCGTTCTAGTGAGGGAGGATCATCATGGGTCAGGTGCATCTCACAGCAGGTCCGGTCGAGTACACCGAGGTCGGCGACGGCCCGCCCGTCGTCCTGCTGCACGGCCTGTTCATGGACGAGTCGCTGTGGGACGCGACGTTGCCGCTGCTGCCGAACGGATTTCGCTACATCTGTCCGGTTCTGCCGCTCGGTGGACACCGCCGACCCATGGCTCCCGACGCCGACCTCACGCTCATGGGGATGGCGCATCTCCTCGCCGATTTCCTCGACGCCCTCGACCTGCGCGACGCGACGCTCGTCCACGCGGATTGGGGAGGCGGACTGTTTCTCACTGCGATCGGCCGCGACGAGCGTGTCGGCGCCATCGTCATTCTCCCGTGCGAGGCGTTCGACAACTTTCCGCCGGGACTGCCGGGGCGGATGGCGACTCTCGCCTCCCACCTGCCGGGCGGCATCACCCTCGCCGCCCGCCAGCTGCGGATCGGATTCGTTCGACGGACACCACTACTCTTCGGCTGGATGGTTCGACGCGACCTGTCCGACGACCTCGTGCGCCGATGGACCGAACCGTCGCTGACGATCCCCGGCGTGCGCCGCGACCTGGAGAAGTATGCGGCGTCGACATTCGACAAGCGCGGGCTTGTCCGTGACACCGAGGCCTTGTCGGGCTTCGACGGACCGGCGTTGGTGTTGTGGTCGCCCGACAATCGAGTGATGCCGCCCGAGCACGGTCACCGACTCGCCGAACTCATTCCTCGCTGCCGGTATGCGGAAATCGATGATGCCTACGTCTTGTCGATGCTGGACCGGCCGGCCGAGGTCGCCGCGCAGATCGGGTCGTTTCTCATCGAACGGCGCGACACCGCCGACGCATGACCCCCCTCGAGACCCTGAGACGAGGCCAGCCGATCACCGGGTCGGCAACACGGGCCGACGGCGTCGCCGACCCACGCGCGCCTGTCGAATCGCGGCCCGCCACATCACCTTTATTCCCGATGACATGTGCGGCAGAGTGATCGAGTCACGCGCCGGGATCGCGTTCGCGCGAGCGATTGTCCCAGCCGATGCGTTGGCCACGTTGCCCGAGTGGAACGGCGGCTGTGGGTCGTACTCGATCGCGAGCGCGATGGCCTTGGCCCGTTCGGAACCCGCGATCCGCTCGGCGATCCACAGGGCAAGATCGATGCCCGCGGAAACCCCGGCCGCAGTGACGATGTCACCGTCTTCGACGATGCGTTCGTCGGCGCTGGGCGTCGCGCCGAAAGCGCGCATAGCCTGCACGGCCTGCCAATGCGATGTCGCGCGTCGGTCGCGCAACAGCCCCGCGGCACCGAGGATGACCGACCCTGCACACACCGACGCGGTCCAGGTGGTGTACTCATCGACGGCCCGCAGCCACCGGCGCAACTCGGGATCATCGGCATGGATCATCACCGACGTGCTGCCGCCGGGGACCACCACGATGTCCGGACGCGGCGTCTCACGAAACGCGTGGGTGGCACCGATCACCAGGACCCCGGAATCGGTGGTGACCGGCCCGGTCTCGTGCCAGACGAACCGGATGTCGGCGTCGGGGAGCATGCGCAAGACCGCGTACGGGCCGATCAGGTCGAGCGCGGTAAATCCCGGGTAGGTGACCAGCGCGATCTGGGTCACGCCGCCGTTCCGTCCCGAACGTCGGAGCGCCGGAACGGGGTGAGGCGCAGTATGTGCCGAAGTAGAACGCCGAGGAGTGGGCGAAGCAGAGGAGCAGTCCAACGCCACGGAAGGAAGCCGATCCATCGCGGCGACCCTGCGATCTCCCAGGTGACGACGACGGTGCCCGACCGGTCCCCGTCAGTGATGGTGAAGCGCTCGACGAAGCCCTTCACTGCGAGCGGCACCGAGACGCCGGTTCCCGTGAGGGTGAGACGTTCGCGCTCGTCGACCTCGATGACCTGCTCGCACAGTGCCAGGAACGTGCCTGACATCGACCGTCGCTCCCCGGACCGCACGGGGAATGACGCGTCGGCCGTGCGGCCGAGCTCCATCCAGTGCGGTCCGCGTACCAGCGGGAGATTGCTCAGGTACGCGGACTCGGCGACGCGGTCCCACACCTCGCGGCGCGACAACGGCGTCGTCGCCTTGACCGTGACGGCCAACGACGCGCGTTTCGCGAGGTAGTTGTCGACGTCGTCGAGGGCGATCGCCTTCACCCGGAAACGGTCGGGTCGTTTGGCCAGCGCATACAGGATCGCCAAACCGACCAGCGCGATGACACCCAGCGCGACGATCACCCCGATCACCGTCCACATGATCTGCGTGCCACTCATACAGCCCCCGATTCCGTGTCGTGTTTCATATATGAAACCTGAACATACGACTCGTGGGTCATGAGAGCAACGACGCTCGTCGACGAACCCGTCGAGCCCCAATCAGAATTCGACGACTCAGAAGCGGGCGATGAGCTCGTTGAGCCGTCCCTCCACCATGCCCACCGCGAGTCCGAGCGCACCGAAGCGCTCGTTGGTGGTCTGCCCGTGGTAGTAGCGGTAGTAGATCTGTTGCGCGATCACCGCGAGCCGGAAATGCCCGAACGCCTCATACCACCGCCATTTCTCCGGTGTCATGTCGAAACCCATACGGTCGCAATAGCGTTCGACGAACTCGGCCCGGGTGATCATGCCCGGAAGATTGGTGGGCACACGGCGCATCGCCTGCGTCGCGTCGTCGTCGTCGGCTTGTACCCAGTACGCGAGCGACCCGGCGACGTCCATCAACGGATCGCCGAGCGTGGCCATCTCCCAGTCCAGGATGCCGACCACCCGGGTGGGGTCGTCGTTGGACAGCACCACGTTGTCGAGCTTGAAATCATTGTGGATCACGCAGTTGGCGATGTCCTCGGGCTGGTTGTCAGCCAGCCACGCCATCACGGCCTCGTAGTCGGGTACGTCGTCGGTTCGGGCGTTGCGGAAACGCGCCGACCACCCGTCCACCTGCCGGCGCACATACCCGTAGCCCTTGCCCAGATCAGCCAGACCGGCCTTCTCCGGGTCCACCGAGTGCAGTTCCACCAGCACGTCGATGAAGGCGAAGCACAGCGCGCGGGCCTGCTCCGGCGAGAGGGCCACCTCGGGCGGGAACTCCTTGCCCGCGATGACGCCGTCGATCTTGCCCATCGCGTAGAAGTCGGACCCGAGGACCCCGGGATCGTCGCAGAACGCGATCATCGGGGCGATATAAGGCAACACGGTCGACAGCTTCGACTGAATCCGGAACTCCCGACCCATGTCGTGGGCGCCCTTGGCCTTGGTGCCGCCCGGCGCCCGACGCAGGATCACCTCGCGAGTCGGGTACGTCAGCAGGTAGGTCAGGTTCGACGCCCCACCGGAGAACTGCTTGACCGCCGGCACCGCATCCAAGCCGGACGAATCGGCGGCGTGCTCGCGCAGCCACTCGGCCACCACCTCGACGTCGAACGCATCCTCGGCACGCACGTCGCGCGCGCCGGCCACCTGACTGCTCACTGTCGCCTCCTCATCGGTGTTCCTCGGTCCGAGCCGCATCCCGTCACCATCGGCCAACCGTAGCGAACGCTCCCCGACCCGAGTCTCGGCCTTCGCCGAGTTCGGCCGGTCGTGACGACACGGGCCACAACCACGCCCCCGACGTTAACGCGCCGGCCTCGCCGTACGCGGCCGAATTCGACGATGCCGTTGACGTCGCTCACTCCAGCGTCGAGAAAGCCACGCACACAACATGACCCACAGGGCGCCCAGCACCCACCCCGCGAGCACATCGGTGGTCCAGTGCACCCCCAGATACACCCGGGTACAGCCGATGGCGACCGAGGCGAGCGGGGCAATGACCAGCACCAGCGGGTGCGCCCGCACCCAGGGGCTGCAGCAATGCGCAGCGACGGCGAGCAGCCCGAACACCACCATGCTGGACATCGCGTGCCCTGAGGGGAACGAGAAGGTGTCGATGGTCAGCAGACGGTCCGCCACCGGCGGACGTGGCCGGGCGACGAGGTGTTTGATGCCCACCATGAGCGTGTAGCCGCCGACCGAGCCCGCGGCGACCAGCAGCGCCTCCGGCCGATGGCCCCGCGATACCAGCCCGACCGACGCGGCGATCATCACCAGCGCGAGCACCACCGTGCTGCCGAATGCGGTGACGACCAACGCGAGATCGGTGGCGTACGGGTTTCGCGCGTCGACAACGGCGTCGGTGATAGCGCGGTCGATCGGGTTGGCGTCGAGAATCACCAGCTCAGCACCCATCTGCCGACAGTTGGGCCGCGGCTCAAGTCGGGCCCAAGCGGTCCACAAGTCATGCCTCCCACCCTAATGATGTCCACCGACCTGCTCGCTCGTGTCACCGCGGAATCCGTGCACAAGACCGAGCACTCACAAAGGAAGACCCATGCAGACCACCCCCCTCTACCGGTTGGGCCGGGCGTGCGCCGCCCACCCGGTCCGCGCTCTCCTCGGTTTCGTGATCGGCCTCGCCGTGCTGCTGGGTGCCTCATCGGGCCTCGGCGGTCAGACCCAGGAGAACTGGGACGTCACCGGAACGCAATCGCACAGCGGTATCGAACTCCTGCGCGAGCACGTCCCCGGGGCGGGCAACGCCTTCGCCGATGTCGTCGTCCATTCCGATGCCGGCGCCCTGTCTTCGTCCACCACCACCGAATTACGCGAACGGCTCGGACGTATGCCGCATGTCGCGACGGTCACCGAACCTCGGCTCAGCGCCGACGGTGACACCGCGATCATCTCGGTGGGCTACGACGTTCCCGAGACCGATCCCGACCTGATGGGGGACGCGAGCGCCCTCCACGACGCCATCGAGCCAACCCGGGCGGCCGGCGTGCAGGTGGAGATGAACGGCTCGTTGCCCGAGACCGCGGCCGCACCCATCAAGGGTCATGCCGAGATCATCGGCATCACCCTGGCGCTGCTGATCATGGTGTTCGCTTTCGGTTCGGTGGTCGCGGCCGGTCTGCCGATCCTCTCCGCGATCGCCGGCCTGGTAGCCGGGTCGGCTGGTGTGCTGGTGCTCGCCGCCGCCATCGACGTCAGTCCCACCGCCCCGATGGTGGCCAGCATGGTCGGCCTGGGTGTCGGCATCGACTACGCGCTGCTGGTGGTCAGCCGGCACGTGGAGTTCCTGCGTCGTGGCCACGATCCGATCGAGGCCGCGGCCCGGTCGGTGGCCACCGCGGGTCGCTCGGCGGTGTTCGCCGCCACGACGGTGCTGGTCTCGCTGATGGGGCTGCCGCTGGCGGGACTGCCGACGTACTCGTCGTTCGGGTTCGCGACGGCGATCGCCGTGATCGCGATGCTGATCGCAACCCTGGTGCTGGTACCGGCCCTGTGTCGGTTGGCCGGGCGACGCATCGTGCCGCGCAAGACACGGTCGCTGTCGACGGAGCCGGTAGACGACGCCATCGCGACACGTCCGCCGCTGACCGCCCGCTGGGCCGCGCGCGTCGGGTCGCGGCCGGTGGCCGCGGTGCTGATCGCGCTGACCCTGATGCTCGCACTGGCCGCGCCCGCGATGTCGATGCGCACCTGGCCGCAGGATTCCGGAGCGCAGTCGAGCGAGTTGACCACGCGCAAGGCGCACGATCTTCTCGCCACCGAATATGGTGCCGGCGCGAACGCCGACGTGGTGATCGTCGCGCCCACCGATGAGGTCACCCCGGCACAGTTGGCCGCCACGCGCGCGTCGCTCGAACGCGTCGACGGTGTGACCGCGGTCGCCCCCACCACTGCATCACCCGATGGCGCCCTCGACATCATCAATGTCACCATCGCCCACGACCCCGCCGACGCAGCGACCGTCGACGTGCTCGACGACATCCGTTCGAGCCTGCCCGCGGGTGCGATCCTGACCGGCTATACGGCGTACCTCGACGACATCTCCACTCTGCTGCAGCAACGCCTGTGGGTGGTGATCGGATTCGTCGTCGCCGCATCCGTGGTGCTGCTGACCGTGCTGTTCCGGTCAGTCGTGGTCCCGGTGAAGGCAGCGCTGATGAACCTGTTGTCGGTGGCCGCCGCCTACGGAGTGATCACCATGGTCTTCCAGTGGGGTTGGGGCCTGTCGCTGCTGGGGGTGGATCATCCGGTGGCCGTGTCCAGTTGGGTACCGATACTGATCTTCGCCGTCCTGTTCGGCTTGTCGATGGACTATGAGGTGTTTCTGCTGTCGCGCATTCGGGAGGAGTGGCTGGCCACCGGCGACGCCCGCGCAGCGGTCATCGCCGGCCTCGCGAAGACCGGTCGGGTCATCACCACCGCCGCGGCGATCATGGTCGCCGTCTTCATCAGCTTCGCCACCGAGACCGACATCGTGCTCAAGATGCTCGGACTCGGGATGGCGGTGGCGGTCCTGTTGGACGCCACGGTGATCCGGATGGTGCTGGTGCCCGCGACGATGAGTCTGCTCGGCAGGTTCAACTGGTGGCTGCCGGCGTGGCTGGACCACATCCTGCCCCGCATCGACGTCGCGCTCGACGACGACCCGACCCCGGCACCCGGGTCAGCGGCAACGCCCCAACTCACCCGCACCTGAACGCCTCCTGCGGCGCCTTCGATCGTGTCGGCCAAGCCGACCACAACTGTGGCCCTAGCGATGTGTCGCACCCTCAGCTCATCACCAAGAAAGGACATTCCGATGACCGCTCAACTCGCCGGTTCCGACAATCCGACCCAGGTCGTACTGCCCGGACAGGCCGCCGCCCCGGACGGACCGAACGACCCGTTCATGATGTACTTGATGCACTACGCCTTTCGGCGCGACCTCTACCAGTTCGCCCGAACCGCGCCCCGCACACCCGTCGACGATCACGCCACCTGGCAGGCGCTGCACAAACGCTGGGCGCTGTTCCGCGACACCCTGCACCATCACCACACCGGTGAGGATCAGTGGCTCTGGCCGCTTCTGGAGTCGCGCAGCTCGGCGGCCGAACAGCAGACCCTTGCCGAGATGGAGGCAGAACACGGCGTGATCGATCCGCTGTTGGCTGCCGGCGACGCCGGCTTCGCCCGCCTGGCGGCCGGTGCCGACGACGCAGCCCGACTCGAACTCGCGGACACGCTGCGGCGCACCCACGATCGTCTCATCGCCCACCTCGCGCATGAGGAAACGGACGCGCTGGCGCTGGTGCAGCGTCACCTGTCGCCCCAGGAATGGACCGACCTCGAGGCCAAGTTCGGTGAAGACTCGTCGCTGACCGACTTGTTTCGGGTGGCCCCATGGGCGATCAAGGGGCTCGACGGCGGGGATCTCCGGTCGGTGCGGACGCACGTACCGAAGCCGGTATGGCTCATCGCTCGGCTGTGTCTACGGCGCTTCACCGCCGCCGACCGGCGCGCCTTCCGCTACGACCCGGATGCGACCCGCTGAGATGACCGGTTCAGCGGGAGGCCAGCGAGCGTGCGATCACCAGACGTTGAATCTGGTTGGTGCCCTCGAAGATCTGCGTGATCTTGGCCTCCCGCATGAATCGCTCCACCCGGAAGTCCCGGGTGTAGCCGTAGCCGCCGAACACCTGCACGGCGTCGGTGGTGACCTTCATCGCGGCATCGGTGGCGACGAGCTTGGCGGTCGCGGCGGCACGCGAATACGGACGGCCGGCGTCGCGTCGCCGCGCCGCGTCGAGATAGGTGGCACGGGCCGAATCCACCGCCGCCGCCATGTCGGCGAGCACGAACCCGAGACCCTGGTGGTCGATGATCTTTCGACCGAAAGCCGTTCGCTCTCCGGCGTACTCGACCGCCGCGTCGAGCGCGGACTGTGCCAGACCGGTGGCCACCGCCGCGATGCCCAGGCGTCCGGAGTCCAACGCGGAGAACGCGATCGGCAGACCCTCCCCTTCCGCGCCGAGCCGACGATCCGCAGTCACCAGCGCATCGTCGTAGGTGGCCGAGGTGGTGGGCACGGCGTGCAGGCCCATTTTCTCCTCGGGTTTGCCGAAGCCGAGTCCCTCGGTATCGCGTGCGACGAGAAAGCAGCTGATCCCTTTGGATCCCTCACCGGTGCGGGCGAAGAGGTTGTAGACATCGGCGATTCCGCCGTGCGTGATCCACGCCTTTGCCCCGTTCACCCGATACCCACCGTCGACGGGTTCGGCTTTACACGCCAGGGCGGCGGCGTCGGAACCGGCCTGCGGTTCCGAGAGACTGTACGCGCCGACGAGTCTGCCGTTGAGCAGGTCCGGCAGCCACCGCTGCTTCTGCTCATCGGTGCCGTAGTGGAACAGCGGGTGGCAGGCCAACCCGTGCACGCTCACCGCGACCGCCACCGCGGCCCATCGCGCCCCGAGCTCTTCGAGAACCTGCAGGTAGACCTCGTAGGGCTGGCCACCACCGTCCCACTCCACCGGATATGGCAGACCGAGCAATCCGGCCTCCCCCATCTCGGCGAACAAGCCCTCGGGGTACTTTTCCTGCTTCTCGTGGTCGTCCACGATCGTCGCAAGCCGCTTGTCGGCGAAATCCCTGGTCAGGGCGATGAGGTCATGCGCTTCATCACTGGGCAGCAAACGATCAACGGGCATGACACGACCTCCGGGGGAACGAAACCAGTACTACAGTACTCCAGATAGTACTATTTCTGACGTGGACGACACCATCGGCTTCGGCACCCGGCGCCGCGACGATCTGTTCAATCGGTTGCTGACCCTGCTGCTGGCCGAGGGATTCGCGCAGCTGGGCGTCGCGGATCTCGCCACACGCCTACGATGTTCCAAGTCGACCCTCTACACCCTGGCCGGCAGCAAGGAGCAGTTGGTCGTCGCCACAGTGACGCAGTTCTTCCGCACCACCACCACACAGGTGGAGTCGGCGGTGGCCGGTGCGGTGACCGCCCGGGACCGGGTGATCACCTACCTGGTCGCGGTCGGCGACGCCTTGGCCCCGGCATCGGAAGCGTTCATGACGGACCTGCATGCCTTCGGACCGACTCGCGAACTGTACGAACGCAACACGGCCGCCGCCGCGCTGCGCGTGCAGGGACTGATCAGCGAGGGTGTCGCCGCCGGGGAGTTCCGCGATGTGGACGCCGCCTTCGCCGCCGACATGGCGGCCTCGATGATGAGCCGTATCCAGCGCCGCGAGGTCGCAGCGACCACCGGGCTCGACGACGCGTCGGCGTACCGTCAGCTGGCGTCGATCCTCACGGTCGGGATAGCCGCGGCAGATGAGTGATCCCACCCTCGTCGATCCACCACCTGACCCGCTGGTCACTCCGCTCCCCGTTGCGGTGCACCCGAACCCAGAGTTCGTCGTGTAACCGGATGTCTGCGCGGGCCAGGGCGTGACCCCAGGTCGCGGCGAACAGTGTCGCCTCGGCGCACGCCCAGGTGGCCGGAGTTCCCTCATCCAGCACCTCGCCCCGCACCTCATCACCTGCCGTGGGCAGATCGAGGATCTCAGCCAGCACGGCCGCGTCATCGGGGTCGGTCGCCACGCCGGCCAGCACGATCTCGTCCGGACCGAGCACCTGTGTCAACCACGGTCGGTCGAGCACCACGGCCGACGCCACGGCGTGGCCGGACGCCGACCGAACTCGTTCGGGTACCGCGAGTTCGGTCGGATCGATGACCCCGCGGCGGGCGGCGATCACCAGATTCGCGTGCACCGCGGCGGCGACGCCGGACTCTATCTCGCGCGCCGCATCACCCAGATGCGCGAGGACGGTGTCGGCGTCGGCGTCGGATTCGATGACGTCGCCGCCGAGGGCGGCCGCGAGTTCGTCGGCGTGCGGATGGTGCAGTACGTCTCGCACCCCGCTCATCGATGTGTCGGATGGCGCCCGGTACCAGCCGAGCGGATGGCCGTCGATGACGGCATGCTGTCGTAGCCACCACGCGGTGTATCCGTGCCGGTCGGCGAGCAGCGGCGCGGTGCGCCGGTCGGTGGCCAGGAGCGTCAGCGCCTGTGGCCAGCGGTCGTCGTCGATCAGGTCCAGATCACGTACAGCCGCGAGGGTTTCCGGCGGATCCACGAGGGTCTCCCACCACTGGTCTTCGTCGGGGAGATCGTGATCGGGGCCCACCGGCAGCTCGTCGACGACGGTCAGAAACCCCCACCCCACACCGAGTGCGCGCAGCGGTTCGACACCCACCCGATCCACGAGATCGTCGGCGACCCTGCCGAACGGTGCGTCGTCGACGAGGACGGCGGCCAGCGGACTCCCGGGTAGCAGCAGTTCGTCGGCGGCCCGCAGTTCGCCATGCTGATCTGGCAAGGGCAGCGCAGCAAGCCACTCCGGCACCGATCCGGGCGGATCGGCGGCGAGCAGGGCCAACACCTCCCCGGCCACCACGGCCAACTCGTCGTCGTCGCCGTGGTCGATCAGTTGCCGCAAGGCAGGATCAGCCAGGGCGTCGCTCACCGTCAACGTGGTTGCGCCCAACCGTTCGAGCAGCGGGTGACGTGCCTGTGCGTCGACGGTCGGAACCCAACGCAGCGGGGTGTCGATGCCGTCGGCGAGGAACAGCCCGCGGGCACCGACCGACACCCGTCCGTCGGAGCGTGGGATCGGCAGCGCACCGAGTTCCTCCGCATCGGCGGCGGTCGTGACCAGCGGCGACAGCGCCGCATAGAGATCGCGCCACCACGTCGAGGATCGTTGTGTGCCGGTGAGTCGTTCGGCGAGGTCGGCGAGTCCGATCTCGGTCACCCCGACACTGCGCAGGCGAGCCAGGTGGCGACGCTCCGAAACGTCGGGATGGGCCAGGTCGCCCATCAGCGGCGCGAGCACCTCGGCAAGGTCTGCGGTGAGGTCACCGAAGACCACCGATCTGCCGGGCACCAGCTCGTCGCCCGCCGCCCCGGGTAACCAGGCCTCATCGGCGAGGTCCGCGAGCACCGCCGCGCTCAGCGCGGCATCGTCGCGGTTGCGTGAATGCGCGGGCACCGGGATGAGTGACGGGCGGACCGATGCCGGCAGTGCCCGCATCAGGTCGGCGTAACCGTGTGCAGCCGTGGCGATGTCGGCGTCGGGGTGAAGGTGGCGCCGGTCCGGCGTGAGGTGTAGGCCGGTGATGGCCGCGGCGGGCAAGGTCAGTTCGATGTCGGTGGGAGTCGGTGCGCGCAGCACGTTTTCGGTGAGGGCCGAGGGCGTCTCGGCGAGCGCGCCTGCGTCATCGATCTCGACCAACCATCGGGTGTGCAGGCCGGTCTGCAACCAGTGATGGACGCGCGTTCGGCGAGGTGACGTGATGGTGATGGTGATGTGTTGCGTTGCGGCCCTTCGTGACGCTCGACTGGCGCCTCGCTCCTCAGGCGTCGAGGGTGGGGTCGGCGCCATCTCGATCGTGAAGGCGGTGTCGCCGACGGTGATCTGACCTAGCCCGGGCAGTTCCAACAGCAGATCGGCGGCCTGCGCACGCGCGGCCCCCACCAGGTCCGCAGCGGAATTGCCGTCGCTGAGGTACAGGACGATCTCGGTGTCCATCCCGGGGGCGGGTGGCTCGTCGACGGGCCACGCCAGCCGCAACAGGGGCGGCCGCCGCGAACCGGTCGCGACGCGTTCGTCGGCGAGGACCTGCGCGGTGCGAGCGCGGTCGAACACGAAAGACCCGGTGGTCGAACGCACCTCGACGCGATCGGCGACAGCCGCGGTTGCCGTGAACCCGACGCCGTAGCGCCCCACGCTCTGCGCACCCGCGACCTTCGCCGAGACGCGCAGGGACAGCAGCGAACGCACGCCATCATCCGAAACCGGGGCCCCGGTGTTGGCGACATGGACCGTGCGTTCGTCCGATGACCAGATCCGGACCTGACCGGCAACGTCGGCGGTCATCGCCGCATCGGCCGCATTGGCGACGAGTTCGGTGAACAGCCGGTCGCGGTAGCCGACGGTGACGAGATCGTCTTCGGTGGTGGCGTCCTCGACGTACCGGGTGGCCGATGACCGCCACGCCGATACGACGGCGGATCGCATCTCGTCCAGGCCGAACCGGTCGGCCCGGGCACCCTCGGTCAGGAGGTTGCTTCCCCGCCGGCGTCTGCCGCCGTCACGTGCACGATCTCCAGGACGCCGTCGTCGAACGCATCGTAGGCGGGTGATCCCTGGCCTCGCGGGGCCGCGACATCGGAGTGGGCGCCGCACCCGTAGTCGGCGGCGACCACCTGTCCATCGGCCGAGTACTCGTTGGCGCAGACACCGAATGCCGGTCGAAGCGCGCCCGCGATCGGCAGATAGAACCCGCACGTCGCGCAGTTGAACTGCGCCGCGGCGGCCATGTCACTGTGCGGACCGAAATCTCCGTCGTGCCATCGTTGCGCCGCCTCGTCGCGGCCCTCCGGGCTGAGCAGTCGCCGGCGACCCAGTCCGATCTCGCCCGCGATCTGCCCGATGTCGTCGGGATCGGTGCTGTCGTCGTCGAACCGGAACTCGTCGGCGGTGTCGATCTGATTGGGGACCAGTCGGTGGTCGTCGGGTTCTGCGGCCAGCACGTCGCCAGGCGTCAGATCACCCGCGGCGATCCGCTCGTTCCACGGCACCCAGTTCGGCGCCAGCAGCGACCCCTCGCCGGGCAGCAGGACGATCTCGCTCACGGTGATCTCGTCGTGGCCGGGCGCACCGGCCACCACGACGCACCACTGCCACCCGCGGTAGCCAGGCAGGTCCGCCTCGAAATAGTGGGCGACCGCCCACTCCCCCTCCGGGGTGCTCTCCAGGTGCCGTCCCGGTTGCTGGCCATCCTCGACGAGCGCGGCGCGCGCCACGTCGGCGGCGGCGAGCAGCCGGTCACCGTCGAATACAAGAGTCACCCCTCCAGTGTGCAACACGAACCCGCGCTCGCGGCACGGACCCGCCTCGCTGGTGGCGACCATCCGCGACTCGACGGCCACGATGAGGAACAATTGTCGGTGTGAACCGACCCAGTCCCCACTCCCCCCGCCGGGACGACGGTGACCCGACCCGCTACCAGGGTCGCGACGGCTTTGCGGGCAACGGCCACGATCGGCGCAGTCCACGACAGCATCCGGGTACGGCGAACTACCCCGCCGACGACGGCCGTTCCGGACGTGCGACCGGCCGCGGTGCTGCGCGGGGGGCCAACGATCATGCGTACCTCCCGCCCCGAACCCACAACCCGCATCTACCTCCGCTCGACGACGAGCACCCCGCCGCCGCGGGCGCCGAGCGCACACGGGCGATGCCGTCGACGGCGTCCACCGACCCGCGGATGCCCAAGAAACTGACCGTGGCCCGGGTTGCGGCGATGCGCAGCCGCGAGCTGACCGGGCGCGGTGTCGGCAAGATCTATCAGGCGGCCACCGCCGACGGCGCCGATCGATCCGGGATGACGGCACTCACGCTGCCCGTCATCGCGAACTTCGCCGTCGACGCGGCGATGGCGGTCGCCCTGGCCAACACGCTGTTCTTCGCCGCGGCGACCGGGGAGTCGAAGACCAATGTCGGGCTGTATCTGGCGCTGACGATCGCGCCGTTCGCATTGATCGCCCCACTCATCGGGCCGTTGCTGGACCGGCTGCAGCACGGTAGACGCATCGCCATGGCCACCACGTTCGGTTTGCGCGCGGTGCTCGCGTTGCTGATCATGGCGAATTCGTCGTGGGACAGCGCTGCGCAGCAGTTGCAGTACGACCCGTGGGTGCTCTATCCGTGCGCGCTGGGTTTGTTGGTGTTGTCGAAATCGTTTGGTGTGCTGAAGTCGGCCGTCACCCCCAGAGTGGTGCCGCCGTCGATCGATCTGCCCCGGGTGAACTCCCGGCTCACCACATTCGGTCTGATCGGCGGGACGCTGGTCGGCGGGGCCGTCGCTGCGGTCTTCGAACTGTTGCTGGGCAAGGTGCTGCCGTTCCACATCCCCGGCGCCATGGTGTGGTTGGCCATCATCGCGGCGGTCGGCGCGTGGCTGTGCATGCGTATCCCGTCCTGGGTGGAGGTCACCGAGGGTGAGATCCCCACCACGCTGACCTACCACGGCGAGCCGGCGATGTCGCGGGCCCCCGAACACGATTCCGGCGGAGCCGGCGGATTACGCGGTGCGCGGGAGACGGCCAACGAACTCGCCCAGAAGATGCGGCAACCGTTGGGACGCAAGGTGGTCGCCGGCCTGTGGGGTAACGCGACCATCCGCATTCTCACCGGCTTCCTGACGCTCTACATCGCGTTCTACGCCAAGGCCCAACAGGATGTGCACTCCGACTGGACCCAGTTGGTGCTGTTGGGTGCGGTGGGCGCGGCGGCCGCGGTGGGCAACATGCTGGGCAACGGTCTCGGCACCCGACTGGAGCTGAAGAACCCACCGACCATTGTGGTCTGGTGCACCGCAGCCTGTTTCGTCGCGGCGGTACTCGCCGCCATCTTCGGCAGCATCGTGATCGCGACGGTCGCGGCGTTCGTCGCCTCGGGCACCAGCGCCATTGGCAAGGTGTGCTTGGACTCGTCGATCCAGGACGACCTCCCCGACGAATCGCGCGCATCGGCGTTCGGTCGGTCGGAGACGGTGCTGCAGTTGGGCTGGGTCTTCGGCGCGACGCTCGGCGTGGTGTTGCCGACCACGCTGTGGATCGGGTTCACCGTGGTGGCCGTACTCCTGGGCATAGGTCTGGTGCAGACGGTGCTGACCAATCGCGGTTCCTCGCTGATCCCCGGCATCGGCGGACGTCGACCCGACTACGCCGAACCGACGGTGGCCTTCGCCGCGATCGGCGACCCAGACCGGCCGTGGCGCCGGGGCAGCCACGGCTCGCCCTCGACGGCACCGACCCGCGCGCACCGGGCACCTCACGATCCTCGCCGGCCCGATCTCGACCCCGGCCGGACAACCCCTCCGACCAAACCCCACCACACAGGACGGCACTAGACGGTGAATCTCAGCAGTGCAGACAAGAAGGTCATGGCCATCATCGCGGCGGTGGTCGTCGCGTTCGTCGTGATCGTCGGCGGGGCCGTCGCGGTTCTCACCAAGGACACCTGGTCCGGCGATCACCCCGACGAAGATCCGTATCTGCAGCTCGCGGTGGGTGATCGCCTGGTGCGCGTGGAGCCGACCCGGATGTGTGATGTGTTCCTGCGCAACTGCGAACCAGAAGACCCCACCGCGATCGACGTGGCCCGGGTGCCGGTGCCGGTCGGCGAATCGATGATGTTGTCGGTGTCTCAGGACATCGCCGAATGGCCGTGGAACCTGGTCGTGCAGTATCTCACCCCGAGCGGGCCCGACGGCACGATCGTGCCGATGCGGTCCAATTCCACCTACACCACGGTGCTGCACTCCACCCCGGACCGGATCCTGATCGCGATCGAGGTGCAGCTGCCGTCGGTCGTCTCCGCCGGCGACGACACCGTCAGCATGCGCGGCTATCTCGCCGCGGACACCTCTCCGGAGGGCATGCAGTTGCCGGGCAGCGGCGCGGCGCTCAGTGCTCCAGCTCGCGGGTGACCGCGCGAACCACCTCGGAGATCCGCTGGGAGGTCTTGCGGTCGGGGTACTTGCCCTTGCGCAGTTCCGGCTGCACCGCACCTTCGAGCAAGGTGATCAGATCCGCCACCATGCCGTGCAGTTCATCGGGGGTGTGCCGTTTGGCGTCCTTGCGGGCCGCCTCGCGGGTGTTCTTCGCGACGCTGGGTGCGGGATCGAGCACAGCCACCTTGAGCGCCTGCGGTCCGCGGCGGCCGGCGGCCATCCCGAATTCGACGCGCTGCCCGGGCTTGAGCGTCTCCACGCCCTCCGGAAGCGCGGACGAACGGACGTAGACGTCCTCGCCGCTCTCTTGCGACAGGAAGCCGAAGCCCTTCTCCGCGTCGTACCACTTCACCTTGCCGGTCGGCACTGCGCTCACCCTCATCTGCGTTTTCGGACGTGTCATGACAAAAGCGCCCCTCACCTGACCCAGCAGCCGTCCCGAACCCGGGCCGGCCCTCCATCAGATGAGCAGAGGCGCCAATGAGGCACAGTCTAGCCAACGGCCGGCCCCACGGTCACATGGAATACCCACGACCGGCCGAGCCGAGCCGGCTTCTCGACGCACGCCGCCACCAGACGGCGCGGTGTTCTACCGTGGAGGACATGCAGAGTCACTCCACTCCCCGCCTCCTGCAGGCGGCCGGGGTCGTCTTCGCGATCGGGCTCGCCGCGATCGTCGCGTTGTTCGTGACGCCGCTGGTCACCGACGGCGACACGGCGCCGACCTTCGTGTATCTGCTGACGATGTGTGCCCCTGTCGGATTCATCCTGGGCATCGCGTTCGCGCTGCGATCGGGACGGAGGGCGCGGTGAGGGTCGACTCCGTGATGCCCGTCGCCGACGATCTTCGTCCGGCCGCCGATTCGGACACGCTCCGCCAGGCCTACGGCTGCTTCCCGTCCGGAGTGGTCGCGGTGGCCTGCCGGCTCCCCGACGAGAACGGTACCGCCGCTCCGGCCGGGATGGCCGCGAGCGCGTTCACCACCGTCTCCCTCGAACCGCCGCTGGTGTCGCTGTGTGTGCAGAACACGTCCACCACGTGGCCGCGATTGCGCACCGCGCCGGCCATCGGGGTCAGCGTGTTCGCCCGGGACCAGTCCGACCTCTGCCGGCAGCTCGCCGGGCCGGCGGAATCCCGGTTCGACGGCATCGCCCCGATCCGCACGGACGACGGCGCGGTCTTCATCCCGGACGCGGCGGCCAGCCTGTCCTGCTCGTTGTTCAACGAGATCCCCGCCGGCGACCACACCCTGGTGTTGCTGCGTATCGAGGCGCTGCGCTTCGACCCCGGCGTGGAGCCCCTGGTCTTCCACGCCAGCACCTTCCGCTCCCTGGAAGCACTTCGGGACGGCCGATGACCATCGTCGGACTCGGGCTCCCCACCACCCCGTCGGATCGGGTGGAGCCCACCGATGCGCCCACCACTGGCCCGCTGCGCGACCGCTTCGGCCGGGTGGCTACCGACCTACGCGTGTCGGTGACCGACCGCTGCAACCTGCGCTGTACCTACTGCATGCCCGCCGAGGGTCTCGACTGGCTGCCCACCGACGAGGTGCTGCGCACCGACGAACTGATCCGGGTGATGACGGTCGGGGTCCGGGATCTCGGCATCCGATCGATCCGGTTCACCGGTGGCGAACCGTTGCTGCGCCGCGACCTCGAGGATCTGATCTCAGCGATGTCGGCGCGCCCAGAGCGTCCCGAGATCGCGATGACCACCAACGGGCTCGGTCTGGCCCGCCGGATCGATGGCCTGGTGGCGGCGGGGCTGGATCGGGTGAATATCTCGCTGGACACGGTGGATGCGACGCGGTTCGCCGAGATCACACGACGCGACCGGCTGCACGATGTACTCGCCGGCCTCGCCGCTGCCCGGTCGTCCGGGCTCAGCTCGGTGAAGGTCAACGCGGTGCTTGCCGATCACGACGACCTCACGAGGCTGCCCCAGCTGGCTCACTTCTGCCTCGACCACGGATATCAGCTACGCATCATCGAGCAAATGCCACTCGACGCTGATCATCGGTGGGACCGCGCGTCGATGGTGACCGCCGATGAGATCCTCGCGAAGCTCAGAGCCCACTTCTCGCTGCGCCCCGATCCCCGACCGCGGGGTAGCGCCCCCGCGGCCACCTGGCTCGTCGACGGCTTCGACGTCGACGGTTCCCCGGCGCGCATCGGGGTGATCGCGTCGGTCACGCGGCCGTTCTGCGGTGACTGTGACCGCACCCGGTTGACCGCCGACGGCGCGCTACGCAATTGTCTGTTCGCGCAGGGTGAGACCGACCTCCGCGAGATCCTGCGCGGAGGGCTGACCGGCCACGACCTCGACGACGCGCTCGCCCGTCGCTGGCGTGGCAACACCTGGGCCAAGTCGGCCGGACACGGCGTGAACGATCCGGGATTCCTGCAACCGAGCCGGCCGATGTCGGCCATCGGGGGCTGACCGTGCACGTGACCATCCGCTATTTCGCTGCGGCGCGCGCCGCCGCCGGAGTGGAGTCGGCTGTCCTCGACGTGGACGACGAGGCGACTCTGGGTGATCTGGAGGCCGTGCTCGGCAAGGACAACCCCGACCTCGGGCGGGTGCTCGAACGGTGCTCGTATCTGCGGGATTCGGTGGCGCTGTGTGACCGCGGGGCCCGGCTAGGTCGGTGCGACACTCTCGACGTGCTCCCGCCGTTTGCCGGTGGCTGACACCACATCTCGTGTGTGAGCTTAGTCACATAACGGAATGATTACGACTAGGACACGACTCGACCATCAGGCCGTGAGCAGGCAGGACGCGAAATCTGAGTCGAAAGCTCCACTCGGACGCGGAAAACAGCCTTGCCAACAACGTGATTAGCAATGCGAGAAGTCGTAGTGTGACTCAACGACGCCCTCGGGGGGTCACGAGAAAGTAACCAAATGCATAACGTCGCATCGGCCGCGCCGAACCTCGCTCCACCGATGAGACGCACGAGAACGACATCTAGGAGCGAGGACGGGGGACCCACCTCCCGCAAGGGAACGGATGCCGATACGACGTCCTTGGGGTCAAGTCCCGCCAATGACAAGCGTCAACGGCGGGGCCGGGCACCTCTCGCCCGAACCCGACAGCTGACTTCGTAGGCGCGTGGAGAGAGGAAACGCAGCAATGTCCGGACGTCATCGCAAACCGACGACAGCCACCACCACCAAGACCTTCGCGAAGGTCGCGCTGACCGGGGCCGTCCTCGGCGGCGGCGCCGCTCTGCTGGGAACCGGAACCGCCAACGCGGCCACCGACGCCGAGTGGAACCAGGTCGCGCAGTGTGAATCGGGCGGCAACTGGTCGATCAACACCGGCAACGGCTACCACGGCGGCCTGCAGTTCAGCCCGAGCACCTGGAGCGGCTACGGCGGCGGCGAGTTCGCGCCGACCGCCGATCAGGCCACCAAGGAGCAGCAGATCGTCGTGGCCGAGCGTGTGCTCGCCGGCCAGGGCAAGGGCGCATGGCCGACCTGCGGCACCGGGCTGTCGGGCGCCACCCAGCGCTCCGCACCGGCCGCACCGAAGCCTGCTCCGGTCCTGCCCAAGCTGCCCGAGCTGCCCGCTCCGTTCGATTGGGCCACCGCCCCCGACGCCGGGAGCACGGCGGATGTGAACAAGCAGATCGACCAGGCGCTCGGCCAGGCAATCGACAACAACCAGGTCACCCCCGAGGTACGCGACCTGTGGAAGGCCGCCAAGCAGAGCGGTTACGAGCTCACCCCGGATCAGATCGACCTGTTCAACCAGCACAAGGATCAGCTGCCGAATCCCTGATCGACAGCTGAGCACAGCCCACACGGGTCCCTAATCGAAGGGCCCCGCACGACGGCCACGCGCCCGTGCGGGGCCCTTGTCCATTTCTCGGGCTGGTGTGCCCCACCCACCACGGAGACGGTGCCCGATGGACGCGAAACGGCGCCCACTCGACGGGACGGGGCATGCGCCGATGTCGGCGAGATGGAACGGTCGAACTCGGGTCAGTCGTCGCCCAGGCGTCGGCGCTCGTTGAACGGCAGCACCACCCACATACACACGAAGACGACGACAGCGATCACCGCTGCCGCCAAAGCGGCCCATCCGCCGAACACGATGGCGAAGATCACCGCGAGCACCCCGGTCAGTGCCATGCCGAGGAAAGTGATCCCGATCAGGGTCAGTCGATGCGCTCGGTGCACCAGTCGATCGATCGCATGCCGGCGGAACAACAGTCGATGCAATGCGACCGGTGAGATCAGCGTGATGGTCGACAACACCGCGCACACCAGGCTGATCACGAAGATGTACTGCTGGCGCGAGGTGAGTTCCTCGAAGCCCTCCTGGAACGGGACGGTGAGCATCAGGCCGGTCAGGATCTGACCGCCGGTCTGCACAACCCGCAATTCCTGCAGCAGGCTCGCCCAGTTGCGGTCCAGCCGCTCGGTCCGGGTCTCGTTGCGTTCGGCGTCGCGCGGCGGTGTGGTCTGGTCGCGGTCGGCGGTCACGCCGACCCCACCCACTCGTCGGAGCCGTCGCCGAAGTGCTGATGCTTCCACACCGGCAGCTGTGCCTTCACCTGATCGACCAGTTCTGAGCAGGTCTCGAACGCGGCCCGACGGTGGTCGGCGGCGACGGTCACCACGAATGCGACGTCGCCGATCGCCAGGTCACCGACCCGATGTGACACCGCGACCGCCCGAACCCCCGCCGTCTGCGTCACGACTCCCTCAACCACCTGCCGCAGCACATCGGGAGCGGTCGGATGTGCCGAGTAGTCGAGTCGGGTCACCTCGCGGCCGCCGTCGTGATTGCGCACCGCACCGACGAATCCCACGACGGCGCCGGCACGTCCGCCGGCTGCCCGGGTGACGAGGTCCTCGTGCTCACCGAGTGCGATGGGCTCCGCAGCGAGTGCAGCCCGCACGACCTGTACCGGCGCGAAGTCGCTCACTTGTGATCGCCTCCTCGGATCTGGTCGAGTGCATGGTCGAGTACCCCGTCGAGCACCGACAAACCATCCCGAACTCCGCCGGGCGACCCCGGCAGGTTGATGATCAGGGTGGACCCGGCGACACCCGCGAGACCACGCGAGAGCACCGCGGTCGGCACCTTCGGCAACCCCGCCGACCGGATGGCACCGGCGAGGCCGGGAACCTCCAGATCCAGTACGGCCCGGGTCTCCTCGGGGGTGCGGTCGGTGGGCGACAGTCCGGTACCACCGGTCGTGATGATCACATCGGCATGAGCGTCGACGCCGGCGCGCAAGGCCGAACCGACCGGAGGCCCGTCGGAGACCACTCGGTGTTCCTCGACCACAAAATGTCGCGCGGTGAGCCACTCACTGATGATCGGGCCGGTTCGATCGGGATACTCACCGCGACTTGCACGGGTGGACGCGACCACGATCCGGGCGACCCGCGGATGGCCGCTGGTGGCGGGGTCAGTCACGGTGCCACGGTCCGGATTTACCACCGGTCTTCGCCAACAGACGGATATCGGTCATGCTGGCCCGGCGGTCGACGGCCTTGACCATGTCGTGCAGGGTCAACCCGGTCACCGCGATGGCGGTCAACGCCTCCATCTCCACACCGGTCTGACCGCTGGTGGACACGGTTGCGGTGACGTCGATGTGGTCGTCGCCGATCGAGAAATCGACCTCCACCGACGACAACGCCAACTGGTGACACAGCGGGATGAGTTCGTCGGTCCGCTTTGCCGCCATGATGCCGGCGATTCGCGCGGTCGCCAGGACGTCCCCCTTGGGCAGCTTGCCGTCGCTGAGCAAACCGATGACCTCTGCCGTCGTTCGGAACCTGCCACCGGCGACCGCACGCCGCGTGGTGGCGGCCTTACCCCCGACATCGACCATACGCGCCGCGCCGGTCGAGTCGATATGACTCAGACCGGTCATGTCGGGCGATCGGCCCTGGTCGGACACCCGCTTGTCAGCGGTTGACGACGGTCTTCGACTGCACGAAGGGAAGATCCTCGAGCGGGATCGGGAATTCGACATCGCCGAACGGTGAGAGCGCACCCGAGATGTGGGTGGCGAACTCCGATACCGCATGTTCGGCGGCGTCGCCGTTCCCGTCCTTCGGCCAGCCGTTGTCGACATACTTCTTCTTCTCAGCCACGCGCTCATTGTGCCATGCACCCCGGTGCGCCGTGCCGGCGAAACCGGAGCGACGTCGGCGCTCAGTAGAATCAGCCGAATGAGTGCGGATGACCAGGGACTGAGCCTGGCCGACGATCTGGCGCTGCGCAGCGACGACGAGCTGTTCGAGTTGCTCTCCGCCCGCCCGGATCTGGCGTCGCCGCCACCGGCGGGCACCGGGGTGCTGGCGTCGCGCGCGCTGGCCGCCGCGTCGTCGGCGCTGGTCGGCGAAGACCTCGACCTGCTCGACGTGGCGGTGCTCGAGACCATCATCGGGCTTGGTACCGGGTCATCGGGCCCCATCCCCGCCCCGACCTCGGTCGACGCTGTCGTCGCGGCGCTGTCCGGACGCGCCGACGACGACGAGATCATCGCGCGCGTGCATCACCTGCGCACGCGTGCCCTGGTGTGGGGACCCGACGACGCGATCGTGTCCGGCGCACACGCGCCTGCGGCCCTCCCATGGCGGGCGCACCACCTCACCGGGCCCCTGGCACGGCAAACCACCGAGCAGCTGCAAGCCCGCCTGGACGGCCTCGACGAACGTGAACGCTCCCTCCTGGAAACCCTGTCCCGGGGACCCGCTCTCGGACGCAGCCGCGACGCAGCACCCGACGCCGATCCCGACCAGCCGGTGGCCCGGCTCATCGCCGACGGTCTGCTCGCCCGCGTCGACTCGCAAACCGTTGAGTTGCCACCGATGGTCGGGCAACTCCTGCGCGGCGAGCCACCACTGGCCACCGCCGATCTCCGCAGACCGGCCCTGCACGATGCGGCGGCGAAGAAACGGTTCTCGCACGCCGCCATCGACGCCGCGGCCGGCGGCGAGGCGATCGAACTGATCCGGCATACCACCACGCTGATCCGCGCACTCGGGGCAACGCCGGCGGCGGTGCTGCGCAGCGGGGCCCTCGGGGTGCGCGAGTTGCGCAGGCTCGCCAAGGTGACCGGCCTGGAGCAACAACGCGTCGCCTTCGTCGTGGAACTCCTCGCCTACCTTCGGCTGATCGACGCCGGGTTTCCCGAACCGGCACCGCCCACCGACAACGGTGAACTCGCCTTCGCCCCGACCGCGACGGTCGACGCGTGGCTGCACCACACGCCGGACCGTCAGTGGGCGGCGCTGCTCGGGGCATGGCTGGACATGCCGCGCCGGGCGTGGCAGGTCGGTGAGCCGGACCGCGACGGCAATGCGCTCGCCGCCCTGTCGGGCGAACTCCACGACTCCTACGCCCCGCTGCAACGGCGCGCCATCCTCGAGACCCTTGCCGACGCCACCCGATCGCTTCCCGTCGGCATCGATGCCCTGGTCAGCGCGTTGCACTGGCGGCACCCGCGACAGATGCGCCGATACCCCCGACGGGTCGTCGAGGAGACGCTGCGCGAGGCACGCGAGCTCGGGGTGGTCGCCCACACCGCACTGACCGGGGTCGGACGCGCGGCGATCGACCCCGGAGAACCCGACAACGCGGAGTCACGTCTGCTCTCCGCGATGCGGGTGGCACTGCCCGAACCGGTCGACCACTTTCTCGCCCAGGCCGATCTGACCCTGACCGTTCCCGGGCCGATGACCCCGGACCTCGCCGAACAGGTGGACCTGGTGGCCGACCTCGAATCCGGGGGTGCGGCCTCTGTGTACCGCGTGTCGGAGAGCAGCGTGCGCCGCGCACTCGACGCCGGACGCAGCAGCAGCGAGTTGCTCACGATGTTCACCGCGCACTCCAGCACGCCCGTCCCCCAGTCCCTGACCTATCTGATCGAGGACGTCGCTCGCAAACACGGACAGTTGCGGGTCGGGGTGGCGTCGGCGTTCGTGCGGTGCGAGGACGCCACCACCCTGGCCGCGGTGCTGCGAAGCAACGCCGCCGAACACCTCGCGCTGCGGGCCTTGGCCCCGACCGTCGCGGTGTCCCAGGCGGATGTGCGGGAGGTGATCGACCGGTTGCGCGAGGCCGGATTCGCTCCCGCCGGTGAGGATTCCAGCGGAACCCTGGTCGATCTGCGGGAACGCGGCTCGCGGGTGAGTGTCACCCGGGCGCGCCGCCAACCGCAGCCGCGACGCCCGGTGGCATCGCCGGAACAGCTGCGTTCGGTCATCTCCCGGATGCGTTCGCAGGACCGCGCGGCGTCGGCGCGCCCCGCGGCGGCCGATCCGTCCGCAGCGCCGGTCCGCGCCTCCGGGGGCGGCGAATCTGCCACGGCGCTCATCCAATTGGCGCTGCGGGTCAACCGTCGGCTGCGGGTGGACTACGTCGACGCGCAGGGTTCGGCCAGTCGCCACGTGGTCACCCCACGCACCCTCGGCGCCGGTCAACTCATCGCCATGGATGCGGGAAGCGAGGAGGAACAACGCTTCTCGTTGCATCGCATCACCAGTGTCGAGCTCCTCGAGAGCTGACTCACCGGAGAACCGGGACACCACGCCGAAATTCTCTCGACCGGGCCGACCCACCAACGTACGGTGAGTGCGCCGCCCCATCGAAGGGCGAGCCCGTCGCGTACCGCGGCAGGCCCCCGCGACCCAGGATCGTCATGAACACCCGCTTCCCCGTTGCCCTTTCGGGCGCTCGTGCGTCGACTCTACTGTGGACCGACGAGGAGTCGATCGAGCACGAGGCGCGCAACCAGCTGCGTCGCGTGTCCGCCCTGCCCTGGGTGCACGGGGTTCGTGTCATGCCCGACGTCCATGTCGGCAAGGGCGCCACGGTCGGTTCGGTCATCGCGATGCGCGACGCCGTCTGCCCGGCGGCGGTCGGTGTCGACATCGGGTGCGGAATGGCCGCGGTCCGGACCGACCTCGTCGCCGACGACCTGCCCGACGACCTGTCCGGGCTACGGTCGGCGATCGAGTCGAAGGTGCCGGTGGGATTCACCTCGCACGCCCGACCGGTCGATCTGCGCCCGTTGCAGGTCGGTGGCGGCTGGGGTGATTTCTGGCAGCGGTTCGACGAACTCCACGACGGCGTACAGAAACTGGATGGCCGGGCGCACAAGCAGTTGGGCACACTCGGCGGTGGTAACCACTTCATCGAGGTCTGTCTGGACGACGACGACGCGGTCTGGGTGATGTTGCACTCCGGATCGCGCAACATCGGCAAGGAACTCGCCGAACGCCACATGTCGATCGCGGCGAAGTTGCCCCACAACGCCGATCTACCCGACCGTGACCTCGCGGTGTTCCTCTCCGGCACAGCCGAGATGGATGCCTACCGGCACGATCTGGAGTGGGCGCAGGAGTACGCGGCACGCAACCGCCGGGTGATGCTCGCGCTGGTGTGCGCGGCCGTGGCGGAGACCTTCGCTGCCCGCACCGTCCGGTTCGACGACCCGATCAGCTGCCACCACAACTACGTGGCCGCCGAGTACATCGACGGCCTCGAGTTGTTGGTGACCCGCAAAGGCGCGATCCGGGCCGGCCACGGCGAGCTCGGGCTGATTCCCGGGTCCATGGGCACCGGGTCTTATGTGGTCCGCGGGGTGGGGTCGGCGGCGTCGTTCTACTCCGCGTCCCACGGCGCCGGTCGACGGATGAGCCGGTCCAGGGCACGCCGAACGTTCACGACCGAGGACCTCGTCGCGCAGACCACCGGCGTCGAGTCCCGCAAAGATGCCGGAGTCCTCGACGAGATCCCGGCGGCCTACAAGGACATCGACTCGGTGATCGCGGCGCAGACCGATCTGGTCGAGGTGGTCGCCCACCTGCGTCAGGTGGTGTGCGTAAAGGGCTGAGTGCCGATATCGGCTCCTGACCTGCGCTCGAGGGATATCCCCCTCGGCGGGCGTCGGGGGCCGACCTCGGCACCACTGACAGGAGTTGCGCCGATCTGGACAATGGATCGGGTGACCGATGGACCTTTGATCGTGCAATCTGACAAGACGCTGCTGCTCGAGGTGGATCACCCCGGCGCGCCGGCAGCGCGCGCGGCGATCGCCCCGTTCGCCGAACTCGAGCGTGCACCCGAACACATGCACACCTACCGGGTGACCCCGCTGGCGCTGTGGAACGCCCGCGCCGCGGGTCACGACGCCGAGCAGGTGGTGGACGCGCTCGTCACCCATTCGCGGTACGCAGTGCCGCAGCCGCTGCTCATGGACATCGTGGACACGATGGGCCGGTTCGGTCGGCTGCAGCTCGTCAAGCACCCGGCGCATGGACTGACGTTGGTCAGCCTCGACCGGGCGGTGCTCGAGGAGGTGATGCGCCACAAGAAGGTCGCGCCCATGTTGGGCGCCCGGATCGACGACGACACGGTGATCGTGCATCCCTCCGAGCGGGGTCGGCTCAAGCAGATCCTGCTGAAAGTGGGCTGGCCGGCGGAGGACCTGGCCGGCTACGTCGACGGTGAAGCCCATCCCATCGACCTACAGCAGGACGATTGGCACCTGCGCGACTATCAGCAGCTGGCCGCCGACTCGTTTTGGGCAGGCGGTTCCGGTGTGGTGGTGTTGCCATGTGGTGCGGGAAAGACCATGGTGGGCGCGGCTGCCATGGCCAAGGCCGGTGCTACAACGCTGATCCTGGTGACCAACACGGTCGCGGGTCGACAGTGGAAGCGCGAGCTGGTCGCACGGACCTCGTTGACCGAGGAGGAAATCGGCGAGTATTCGGGCGAGCGCAAGGAGATCCGTCCAGTCACCATCGCGACCTATCAGGTCATGACGCGCAAGTCGAAGGGCGAGTACAAGAATCTCGATCTGTTCGATTCGCGCGACTGGGGTCTGATCATCTACGACGAGGTCCATCTGCTGCCCGCACCGGTATTTCGTATGACCGCCGACCTGCAGTCACGTCGTCGGCTCGGACTCACCGCGACCCTGGTGCGTGAGGACGGACGCGAGGGCGACGTCTTCAGCCTCATCGGCCCCAAACGCTACGACGCCCCGTGGAAGGACATCGAGGCCCAGGGGTGGATCGCGCCGGCGGATTGCGTCGAGGTGCGCGTCACGTTGACCGACGAAGAGCGCCTGCAGTACGCGGTCGCCGACTCCGACGAGAAGTACAAGCTGTGTTCCACCGCCCACACCAAGGTCAACGTGGTGAAGTCGATCCTGGCTCGGCACAAGGAGTCTCAGACCCTGGTCATCGGCGCCTATATCGACCAGCTGGAAGAACTGGGCCGCGAACTCGACGCACCGGTGATCCAGGGATCGACCAAGAACAAGGAACGCGAGGCCCTGTTCGACCGATTCCGGTCGGGCGAATTGCAGACCCTGGTGGTGTCCAAGGTCGCGAACTTCTCGATCGACCTCCCGGAGGCGTCGGTGGCGGTCCAGGTGTCGGGCACCTTCGGTTCGCGGCAGGAAGAGGCGCAACGGCTCGGCCGGCTGCTACGACCGAAGAAGGGCGGCGGTCAGGCCCACTTCTACTCGGTGGTATCCCGCGACACCCTCGACGCCGACTATGCGGCGCACCGCCAGCGTTTCCTGGCCGAACAGGGCTACGCCTACCGGATCACCGACGCCGACGATCTGCTCGGACCGACCATCGGCGAGGAATCCGCGAGCTGATCGGTACCGGATGAGGTCCGGTCGAGGTCCCCGATGACACAGGGCTCGACCGGCCTCAGGGTTCGCCGAGGCAGTATCCGAGCGGGTTCGGCAGCGCGAAGTACACACCCAACTGGGTGCTGGCACATGTCGGCTGGCCCTGGGTTCGACTCTCGACCCGCAAGATCTCGGTGCCGGCCGCCTTGATCGCCCCGCATTCCACCTGCTGGTAGTCCGAGAGGCTTGCGGTCGGCAGCCCCCCGACCGGGATCTGATAGCACTCGCCCTGGGTCAGATTCGGGACCAGGCACAACTGCTCCCCGGTCTCCTCACCGTCGCGCAACCAGTACAGCCGCGAGTAGTCGTCGTTGGGGCAGGAGCCGCCGCTGATCTTCTGCGCCACGTAGAAGGTGAAGGCGCCCTCGGATCCGCAGTCCGCCTTGGCAGCGCTGATGTTGTCCTCGGCTTGGCTGCCGCTGATGGTGACGCAGTCGCCGACGGCGACGTCGTCGCTGTCGGTCACCGCATCGCGGGTCACGAACACGACGAGACCGATGATCACCACCAGCAACAGCAGGACGATGCCGATCACCCACCACAACCGCTTGCTGGACCGCTTACCCGATGCGGGTGACGGGTAGGCACCTGCCGGATACGGCTGGCCCGGATACGGCTGCTGGCCGCCAGAGTAGGGCGGTTGCTGCTGCCCCGGAAAGACTTGTTGTCCCGGATACGCCTGTTGTCCCGGATATGCCTGTTGTCCCGGATATGCCTGTTGACCGGCGTCGGGCTGCTGCGATCTCGGATAGGGCGGTTGTCCACCCGCCTGCTCACCCGCGGGGTACTGCTGCGCGCCCGGGTACTGCTGCGCGCCCGGGTACTGCTGTGCGCCCGGGTACTGCTGTGCGCCCGGGTACTGCTGGCCGCCCGGGTCCTGAACTCCAGGGTTCTGCCCACTCGGATACTGGCCGCCGGGGTACTGGGTACCGGGCGGATAGGACGGCTGTTGCGGCGATGGATATTGTCCGGCAGCAGATTCCGCGCCCGGATACTGTTGGGCGCCCGGATACTGTTGGGCGCCCGGATATTGTTGCGCGCCCGGCCCCGGCTGCACGGGCGATTCGGTGCCCTGATTCTCCGGGCCGTCTGTCGAATCCGGATGGGGTGGTCCCGGCGGCGTTGTCATAGTGGCAGATGCTACCGCTGCCGACGCGGACTCGGGGCGATGCTGTCAACCCGATGACCGACGGGTGTGCCCGCGCCACCGAGTATGTCAGCCTGGACTGCGTGCGCACCGTTTCCCGCCTTCGTCCCTTCGGCACCACCGTCTTCGCCGAGATGTCGGCGCTGGCCGTCGAGCATTCAGCAGTGAATCTCGGCCAGGGCTTCCCCGACACGGACGGTCCGGCGTCGATGCTGGCTGCGGCTGCGCGGGCGATCGCCGAAGGCCACAATCAATATCCGCCGGGCATCGGCGTGGCCGAGCTTCGCCACGCGGTCGCCCGCCACCAGGATCACCATTACGGGCTCCGGTACGACCCGGACACTGAGGTGCTGATCACTGTGGGCGCCACCGAGGCGATCGCCGGTTCGGTGGTGGGACTCGTGGAGCCCGGCAGCGACGTGGTGATGATCGAGCCCTACTACGACTCCTATGCCGCCACCGTCGCGATGGCCGGCGGCAACCGACGCACCGTCCCGCTCGTCGGCGACGCGGACGGATTCCGGCTCGATCGTAGTCGGTTGGCCGAAGCGTTCACGCCGCAGACATCGATGATCCTGGTCAACTCGCCGCACAACCCGACCGGTACGGTGCTCGCCGATGATGACCTCGCCGAGATAGCCCGGTTGTGCGTTGCGCACGATGTCGTCGCCGTGACCGATGAGGTCTACGAGCACCTGCTGTTCGACGGACGCGTGCACCGGCCGCTGGCCACCTTCCCCGGCATGCGGGAACGTACGTTGCGCATCTCAAGTGCGGCAAAGACGTTCAACTGCACCGGGTGGAAGGTCGGCTGGGTCAGCGGACCCGCCGACCTGGTGGCGGCCGCACGCGCAGCCAAGCAGTTCATGTCCTATGTCGGTTCGGGCCCGTTCCAGCCCGCGGTCGCCCATGCCCTCGACCACGAAATGGATTGGGTACGAGCATCTTCGGCCGAGCTGGCCGGCAAACGCGACCTGCTGTCGGCCGCGTTGCGCGATGCCGGGTTCGATGTGCATCGCAGCGAGGCGAGCTATTTCGTCTGCGCCGACCCGCGTCCGGTGGGTTATGCCGACGGAATCGAGTTCTGTCGCATGCTGCCCGAACGGATCGGCGTCGCGGCGGTGCCGGTCAGCGCGTTCGTCGACGACAAGTCCACATGGCGTCATCTGGTCCGATTCGCGTTCAGCAAGCGGGAGGACGTGATCGCCGAGGCGGCCCAACGCCTTCGACGACTCTGAGCCCGGCATCAACGCGGGGCCCGGGGCATCAACGCAAGGCCGGCATCACCTGGTGCTCGAACAGTTCCAGACTGCTGGTGTCGTGTGCGATGTCGGGGAAATAGAAGATTCCGTACGACATCCCGGCCTCGGACAGTCCGGACAGGTTCTCGATGACCTGCTCCGGCGTACCCACTGCGGGCATCCCGCGGAAGGCACTCATGGTCGCGTTCGCCACGTCGGCCGGCACGAATCCTGCCAACCGCGCCTGGAGCGCGTCCAGCCGCTGCGCCACCTCGGCGTCACTCTCGGCGATGATCACGTTGTAGTTGGCCGACCTGACGATCGAGTCGTAATCACGTCCCAGGTCGGCACAATGCTGTTGCAGCACCGAGGACTTGTGGGCGAAGCCGTCCGGCGTCCCGTCGAAATTGGTGTAGTCGGCGTACTTCGCCGCGATCCGCAAGGTCTTGCGTTCCCCGCCACCAGCGATCCACAGCGGGAGTCGCCCGGCCTCCGGCTGCGGAGCGCAGATGGCGTCGTCGACCTGATAATGCCTGCCGTCCAACGTGGCTCGGCCCAGTTCCCAGGCCTGTTTCATGATCTGCACTCCTTCGTCCAGGCGTGCAAGACGCTCCCCGGCCGACGGGAAACCGTAACCGTAGGCGCGCCATTCATGCTCGTACCATCCTCCCCCGATACCCATCTGCACCCGACCACCCGAGATCAGGTCGGCGGTCGCCGCAACCTTCGCCAGGTACATCGGATTGCGATAGCTCATCGCCGTGCACATCTGCCCGATGTCCACTCGAGAGGTGGTCGCGGCGAACGCCGACACCAGCGTCCACGCCTCGTGGGTCGCCTCGTCGGTCGGCAACGGGACGGTGTGGAAGTGGTCATAGACCCAGATGGAATCCCATGCGCCGGTGTCGGCACGGCCGGCCAGGCCCGACATCACCGACCACTGGTCGGCCGGCGGTATCCCGGTCAGATCGAGTCGCCAGCCTTGGGGAATGAAGAGACCGAAGCGCATGACCACACGCTACCGTCGTGAGGGCGCGGCCGGCCACGGTCGCACACCCTAAACTGGGACGAGAGTCCGACAGCGGGGTCGGTCGGGGGCAGGCAGGAGAACGAGTCCGATGACAAAGGGCCGCAGCGAGCAGGTGGCGAACACCCGGGGTCTCCTGCTCCGCACCGCTGAACGACTGTTCGCCGAACAGGGCATCTCGTCGGTCTCCAACCGCCAGATCAGTGAGGCCGCCGGGCAGGGGAACAACTTCGCCGTCGGCTACCACTTCGGCGGCAAACTCGAACTGGTGCGGTCGATCCTCGCTCACCACAACGCGGCGATCGAGCCCATCCGGCGGACGATGTTGGCCGACCTCGGATCGACGGTCCAATTGCGCGACTGGATCAGCTGTCTGGTCCGCCCGCAGACCGACTACCTGGATTCACTGGGTGCACCAACCTATTTCGCGCGATTTTGCGCGCAAATCACCACCGACCCCCAATACGGTCGAACGCTGTATGAGCAGGCCGATATCTCCGACGAGCTGATCACGTTGCTCACCGGGCTCTATTCGGCGCTGCCCGCCCTGCCGCCGTCGGTCCTCGAGATCCGCGACACCATGGCCCGGAACATGATCGTGTTGACCCTCGCCGACCATGAGCGGGCGTGCGCCGATGGCGCCGCGACCCGCTCGTGGTCTGAGGTCTCCGATCAGGTCGTCGACGCTCTGGTCGGCATGTGGCTGGCGCCGGTCGTCGGACCATCCGACGACTCGTCGCCCGCCTAGTTCTCGCCTTGTGCCCCGCACGAAAGCTCAGATGATCGACCCCACATCGCGCGCCACGATCTCGTCCAGCGCCCGCTCGGCCACGGCGGCGATCGTCATCGACGGATTGCATGCCGCGGTGTTGCCGGGGATCAACGCACCGTCGAGAACGTACAGACCGCGTTGACCGTGCACGCGACCCTCGAGGTCGCACACCGGCCCCATGTTCGCCCCTCCGAGCGCATGCCACGTCGAGGGCACCACCGCGTTGGTGTCGGTGAGGATCCCGGTGGGCCCGGCGATCGCGGCGGCCGTTGGGTGGATGGCACCGTTCTGAATCCGCGCGTCGCCCTCGTGTGGCCACCAGAGTTTGGCCTCCCCGGCAGCAGAGTCGTAGGCGAAGTGCCCACGCGCATCGCTCACTCCGAAACCAACCATCATCGTGCTGTGTGAGTCGAGACCGAAACCGGGTATGGCGGCTTGGATGACCGTATGGGCGCGGTCGGGATCAGACCAGTTGAGGCTGCCGTACACGACCGGGCCACCCTGCACTGCGCCGAAACCACCCGATGGGTCCGACCACAGGTAGATTCGATCGGCGTTGGTTCCCCACCCGTGCCCGAGTCCGTCGGGCAGGTCGCCGATCAATCCACGCGCCGACGCGCGCACCAGCAGTTTGGTGGTGTTGAGGCTGCCCGCGGCCATCACCAGTGCACCGGCGGTGAGGATCTTCTTCTCCCGCACGGTCCCGTCCGACGCGATGCGATCCACATGCACCGTCCACCGGCCGTCGCGTGCGCGAGCGACATCGGTCACCTCGTGCTGCGGGCGCACATCGACCAGTCCGGTGCGCTCGGCCGCGGCGAGGTAGGTGACGTCGACGGAATGTTTGCCTCCGTTGTTGACACCCATCGCGCCGGAACCGTCGGTGTAGGACGGCTTCATCTTGCCCTCGATCTCGGCGAGCGCATAGTCCCAGTCGATCGGCATGGGGATCTTGGACACCGGAAGACCGGCGGAGCGGGCATGGCGGGCGAAGGTTCGCACCGCGCGGTAGTTCGGCGTGTTGATGAGTCGGTCCGGCGCGGTCTCGATCTGCAGCATCCGCGCCACGCGCGGGTAGTGGATCCGATTCATCGTCGCCCAATCCAGCTGCTCTGGCAGCTGGGTGTTGAACACGTCCTGCGCCGGCTGCAACGTCATCCCCTGATAGACCAGTGAGCCTCCGCCGACGCCAGCCGCACACAGGGCGGTCATGTTCTGCCCGATGACCGTTTCGACCAGCCCAACATACGGGTCGAAAGGCATTGGCCTACCAAAAAGTTCCGGTTCCGAGCGATACCACAGCAGGCGTTTGTCCGGCTGGGTCGGATTCGGGAAGGTGGTGGCGTTGGGGCCGGTGCGCCATCGTCGACCTCGCTCCAGCACCACTAGCGGCACGCCTGCTTGCGACAGGCGAAGTGCGGTGACACCGCCTCCGAAACCCGACCCGATCACCACCACCCGGTGATCTTCCCGCGTCACTTTCACTCGGCGCACAGGCGCCGAGAACACTTGCCCCACATTCGATGAGGTTGCCGCGGCCGCCCCCACGGCCGCCACCCCACCGAGAAATGATCGACGTGCGATCACGTCAGCCCCCCTCGAGCGTCTCGTCCTCGTGGGCCCACCTACGCGCGGCGGGCCGGGAGACATTGAAACATGTTTCAGTCATCCGACTCAAGGCTACGCGAGATCGCACGCGCTGACGCCGCTCGCTCGCGCGATGCCGCTGGAGGCACGCCATGCGGGCACGCGCATGTCCGGGAACATCACGACCCACGGGGGTCGGAGGGATAATCCAGATCGTCGCCCGCTGCGGTGATGTCGGCGGACACTTTCCGACGGCGCCAGGCCCGGCGGCGGCCTGGCTCGGCAGTTCAACGCGGAGATCGACGAGCACAGCAGCGCCGCCGAATCACGGAACTAAACAAGCAGTCTGGACTGTTTGTGATTTTCGCACTACCGTCACCGACATGACCGAGCACGAACCCGCTCCTACGCGAACCCAGGCACAGCGCACCGCGGCCACCCGCGCCAGGGTGCTCGACGCCGCCATCGACTCGCTCGTCGAGCTCGGCTATGCGCGCACGACGACGCAGGAGGTCAATCGGCGTGCCGGGGTTTCGCGCGGCGCTCTACTCCACCATTTCCCCACCCGTGAATCTCTGGTCGTCGCCGCCGTCGGCCATCTGGTCGAGGCCCGCATGACCGAGATCCTGCAGCGCCCGCGCACCGGCGGCGAAGACATCTCGGTGATCATCGAAGCCTTCAGCGGACCTCTGTTCGACGCGGCGCTCGAGCTGTGGGTGGCCGCCCGAACCGACGACGCATTGCGCACCGCCATGGCGCCCCTCGAGCAAAAGGTCTCCGACGCGCTCACCACGGGCAGCGAAGAGCTTTTCGGCGCGCGCTACACGCCCGATCAGATCGCATTGTCGGTGGAGCTCGCGCGTGGCCTTGCGGTCTCACGCATCCTGCGCACCCCAGACTCCGACCGCGCCTTCACCGACCGCGTGCTCACCACTTGGAAGGACATCCTCGATGCCCAGTGATCCCACTCCGATACCTCGCTGCGACCGGCTACCCGACCGCGTCGACGTCCTCGTCGTCGGCGCCGGATTCGGCGGCCTGGCAGCCCTGCATCGCCTGTCCGTCGACCACCCCGATCTGAACGTTCTCGCTGTCGAGCGCGCCGAGGGCGCGGGCGGGGTGTGGCGCGCCAACGACTATCCCGGAGCCGCGTGCGACGTCCCCACTTCGCTGTACTCGCTGTCGTTCGCACCGAATCCCGACTGGTCACACACGTACGGGCGCCAGCACGAGATTCGCGACTACCTGGTGGGCGTTGCGGCCCAGTTCGATGACCGCATCCGTTACCGCTGCGCGCTGCTGGATGCGCAGTGGGATGACGCCGCAGGTGAGTGGTCGGTCACCACCGAACTCGGTGGTCTTCGGTGCCGGTTCCTGGTGGCTGCCCCCGGCGCGCTGTCGGCGCCGGGAGTCCCCGATCTGCCGGGGTCAGAGACGTTCGACGGTCACGTATTCCACAGCGCGCGCTGGGATCACGAGCACACCTTGTGGGGCCGTCGGGTCGGGATCGTCGGCAGCGGCGCCTCGGCGGTGCAGATCGTCCCGGAGATCGTCGACGAGGTGGAGCACCTGGTGGTCTTCCAACGCACACCCGCGTGGGTCGTGCCGCGCCTCGACCGCCGCATCGGACGAGCCGAGCAGGAACTGTACCGACGCATTCCCGCGGCGCACCGCCTGATGCGCAGGATGGTCCATCTCTACCGCGAGTCCTATGTGATCATGATGGCGCGGCGTCCGGAGTTGCTGCCGATCGCCACGGCGATGGGTAAGGCACAGCTGCGGCTCCAGGTGCGCGACCGCACGCTGCGGCAGCGACTGACCCCGCGATACACCATCGGGTGCAAGCGCATGCTGCTCACCAACAAATGGTTTCCCGCGCTGCAGCGACCCAACGTGACGGTCACCGGCGCGCTGACGGCGTTGTCCGACGGTGGCGCGATCGACGACTCCGGAACAACGCACGAGGTCGACACACTCATCTATGCCACCGGTTTCACCCCCACCGAACCACCCATCGCCCAGCACATTCGCGGGCGCACCGGCGCCACGCTCGCCGAAACCTGGGCCGGATCGCCGTCGGCCTACCGTGGCGTGTCGATCCACGGGTTCCCCAATCTCTTCTTCCTGTACGGGCCCAACACCAACCTCGGGCACAGCTCGATCGTGTTGATGCTCGAACCACAGGCGCGCTACGTCAGTACCACGATCGCCCACCTGCGCACCGCCGGCATCGACACCGTGGAGGTGCGGGCCGACGCCCAGCATCAGTACAACTCCCATCTCGACGACGAACTCGCCGGAACGGTCTGGAACACCGGCGGCTGCGCCAGTTGGTACATCGACTCGTCCGGCCGCAACTCGGTGATGTGGCCGACGTTCACGAACACCTATCGACGGCTGATGTCACACTTCGAGCCGCTCGATCACCGTCTGGGTCGTCGCCACGGTGCGACTGCCGGCCAATCGGCGCGCGAAGCTGAGGTCGGCCGATGACGACTCGCGACGACCACTACGACGTCCTCATCGTCGGTTCGGGATTCGGCGGCTCGGTTGCGGCGCTGCGCCTGGCGGAGAAAGGCTACCGCGTGGCGGTGCTGGAGGCGGGACGACGATTCGCCGACCATGAACTCCCCAAGACGAGCTGGCGCATCCGGGACTATTTGTGGGCACCGGCACTCGGATGCTATGGCGTACAACGTATGCACCCACTTCGCGACGTGCTCGTGATGGCCGGCGCGGGAGTCGGTGGCGGGTCGCTGAACTATGCGAACACCCTGTATCGACCGTTGCCCGCGTTCTTCGACGACCCGCACTGGGGCGCCATCACCGACTGGGCGAGCGAACTCGACCCGTACTACGACCAGGCGGCGCGCATGCTGGGCGTGACCACTTTTCCCGACACCACCGCCGCCGACGAGGTGATGGCCCAAGTCGCCGAGGAAATGGGCGTCGGTGACACCTTCGTCCGCACGCCGGTCGGTGTGTTCTTCGGAGAACCGGGCAGCACCGTCGCCGATCCCTACTTCGGCGGTGCAGGACCTGACCGCACGGGGTGCACCCAATGCGGTTCATGCATGACAGGGTGTCGGGTGGGCGCGAAGAACACTTTGGTCAAGAACTACCTACATCTGGCGGAAGGCCTCGGCGCGCAGATCATCCCGATGACAACGGTCGTCGGCGTGCGACACCAGACTGTGGGCGGTTACGAGGTCGACACTCGTCGGACGGGCGCGAAAGTCCGTCGCCGGCGACGCACCTTCACCGCCGATCAGGTCGTCTTCGCCGCTGGCACCTACGGCACCAACAAATTGTTGCTGTCCATGCAGCGCTCCGGCAACCTGCCGAGGCTGTCGGGCCGCCTTGGAAAGGTGGTGCGCACCAACTCCGAAGCAGTCCTAGCCGCCACCGCACGCGACACCACCACCGACTACACCCGCGGCGTCGCGATCACCTCATCCTTTCACCCCAACGACCACACCCATATCGAACCGGTCCGCTATGGCAAGGGCAGCAACCTGATCGGCCTGCTCCAGGCGATCCTGGTGGACGGCGACGGCCGCACACCGCGCTTGCTCAAGGCGATACTCGCGATGGCCGCGCACCCGGCCACCACGGCACGGTCGCTGTCGGTGCGCCGTTGGTCGGAACGGACCATCATCGCACTCGTCATGCAGACCATCGACAACTCGATCGAACTGTTCGCGGCGGGCACCGGGCCGGTGCTTCGAAGCCGGCCCGGCGACGGTGACCCGCCACCGAGATGGATTCCCGAGGGGCACACCGCCGTCCGGTCCGCCGCCCGACAGATCGACGGAGATGCGGGCGGTTCGCTCGTCGACCTGCTCAACATCCCGATGACGGCACACTTCCTCGGCGGTTGCGCCATCGGCGCCTCCCCTGAGGACGGTGTGGTCGACGCCTACCATCGCGTCTTCGGATATCCGGGACTGCACGTGGTAGACGGTTCGACCGTGTCGGCGAATCTCGGAGTCAATCCGTCATTGACCATCACCGCACAGGCCGAGCGCGCAATGGCGCTGTGGCCCAATGCCGGAGAATCCGACCCTCGCCCACAACTCGGATCGGACTATGTGCCCGTGGAAGCGGTCGAACCATATCGCCCGGCCGTGCCACCATCGGCGCCGGGTGCACTCCGTCTGCCGATCACTCCGGTGCAGCGGTGGGCGTGATCGGCCGGCCGGCCTGGATACGCCGCCCGACCTGACGGATCGGGGCGTACGGTGTCGCGTATCGCGCACCACGAGGGTTGTTGTGCAACCGATGTGGCCGTCGGGTACGCGACACCGTTGCGGCGCCGTTGTTTCACGCTATGGAGTTCTCAAGGGACGGTTGCGGTCCCGACCGGGATCGGGTGCGTGGGAAGACTTGGCTGCGTGACCTACTCGCCGGTCAGCGTGGCTCAGGCGGCGGCGGGTAGGTTGTCGAGGTTCATCGTGCGTCGGTTGTAGGCCGGTATCGGCCGACGTGTCGGGTCGACAGCGACGGGTGGGATGAGCCAGGGATGTCGGTCGTGACCCATGATCACCTCCCACCCGTTATGGTGGATGTCGGCATGACACGACGGGCACAGCAAACATCCGTTATCCAACACCGTGATTCCACCATCAGCCCAATGCACAATATGATGGCCCTGGCAGCGGGAGGCCGCCACACCGCATTTGATGCAACACTCGTCGCGTTTGTGCAACGCTTTACGCAGATGGGCTGGGAACAGGCGTTTGTCTTTACTCATCTCCATCGGCACCGCCTCACCATCGACGATCGCGACCGTCGCGGTGGTGTCACACGTCAGGGTGCGCAGCATGGCTTCGGAGATCGACCCCAGGAACGGCAGTTCGGCCAGATCAGGAGTATCGGCGGGCACCGACACCAGCATCTGGTGACGCGGTGCCGAGGCCGCATCGCCGCTGCGGGCAGCGATATCCAGCAACGCTTCGAGGGCGTCGGCATGCCGGCGCTCGGTGGAACGCGCATCCGGTGAACCGTCAGGTTCAGGGCGCGGAGCCGCCAACTCTTCCATCGCAGCCGAGAATTTTTCGCCGACCTCGGTGTTGAGGTCGGCGCGCACCTGCAGCCGTCCGTCACCGTCGACATCGTGGGTGAGCGTGTTGAGGTTGCGGTCTTCGGAGGCGGGTAGCCCACCGGTGTCCTCAGCGGCCTGGTTACCCAGACGACGGGCACGTTTGCCGATGTCGGCGGGGGTGGCGCCGGAAAAGAAGTGGGCGAGAAGTTCGGTCACGATGTTTAGACGCGCCACATCGTCGATCGGTTCCGCTGATCTTTTCCCGACATGATCGACACCTTTACCCACCGCGTCGACATGCTCGGCGGAGATCGCCCCATCAGCGGCGTGCGCGGCCAGGGTCGGCAGTTTCTCGCGGGCGGTCGCGATGCGGATCAGACGGGTCGCCACCGCCGGCGCGAGCCCCATCACGATCAACAACTCGCTGAGTTTGCGGCCGTGGTCGCGGGCCACACCCAGTCGGTCCAGATGGCCGACCACCGTCGCGGCGTGATGGTCGATCAGATTACGCAACGTGACCAGTGTGGTCATCGCATCGAACGCTGCCCGACCCGACATATCGTCGCCCAAGTGCAGGTCACGAACAGAATCAGTGATGGTGGTGAGATCCCCCGAAGCTCCCATGACTCCACTATGGTCGAACACCAGTTCGACGTCAAGGAAATTCTTGAAAATAGTGCAGAAGATTTTTGTGCGGGTGGGGTGGTTTCGATACGCGACGGGCTCGCAAGCTCGCACGCCGCTACTCAACCAACGAAAAGGGGGCGCGGCACGTAGGGCGGGCGCCGCTACTCAACCAGCGACAGGGGCGGCGGCACGTAGGACGGGCGCCGCTACCCAACCAACGACACGGGCGGCCGTGCATGGCGTGGCACGCCGCTACCCAACGAGGAACGGACAGCGGGCTCGCAGGCTTGCGCCGACTGATCCGGTGAGACCGTCAGAAGTACTGGGCCCCACCATCAATGGAGATGTGCTCGGCGGTGATGAACTTCGATTCGTCGGAGGCGAGGAACGCGACGACGTTCGCGATCTCCGACGGCTCGGCGACGAACTGGTTGAGGAAGGTCATCCCCATGCCGGCCAGGCGCGGATTGGCCGCGTTGGTCTCCTCGATCCGCGCGACCATCTGTCCGGAGCCCATCGGCGTGGCGACGGCACCGGGGTGGATGCTGTTGACCCGGATGTCGTGATTGCCCAACTCCGCAGCGAAAGCCCGTGTCATCCCCACCAACGCATGCTTGCTGGTGGTGTAGTGAACCATGAAGGGCTGCAACTTCTTACCGGCCAGCGAGCTGGTCAGGATGACCGATCCGCCACCTCGCTCGATGAGATGCGGCGCGGTCGCCGTGACGGTGTTCCACACGCCGATGACGTTGATGTCCATCACGTCGCGGAAGCTGGTCGGAGTCACCTCGTCCCAGGTCTCCGGAATGCAGATGCCGGCATTCGCCACCACCACATCCAAGCCGCCGACCATGGCGACGCCCTCGGCGACGACCTCCCGGAGCGCCTCGAGATCTCGCACATCGCATTGCCGCAGGTGCGCCGCGGCGCCCTGCTCCTCGACAAGACGACGGGTCTCGTCGAGGTCTTCCGGGGTGGCCGGGTCATACGGTACGCTGGGCAACGGGCCGGCGATGTCGACGCCGACGATGGTCGCCCCTTCAGCTGCGAGTCGGACGGCGTGGGCACGGCCCTGGCCGCGGGCCACACCGGTGATGAAGGCGATTTTGTGGTCGAGTCTTCCCATGGTGTGAAGTCCTTTCGTGAGCCGATGCCCGAACTGGTCTCCCACTCAGAGCGGCAGACCCTGTTCCAGCAGATCGACCGCGTTGAGCAGGGTGGCGAGCAGGTCGTCGTCGGTGGGGTCATCCCTGGATTGTGCGAAGTGAAACATCACTCCGCCCGCGGCGGCAATGAACACCCGTAGGCGAAGGTCATCGGACTGCACGCCCAGGTAGTCGGCGAAGAAGTCTGTCGCCTCCGAAATCGCTCTGTCGCTTTCGATCTGGTAGGCGGTTCGCAGCGTCGGCTCGGACTGGATCAGCCGCATGCGTGCGGAGTTGCTCACCCACTCGTCGGCGGTCCCGATGCGGAACATCTGTCCGATCAACCGGCGCAGCAGATCGAAATGCCCCAGCCCGGGCGGGATGGCGGCGATTGCGTCGTGCCGAGCTTCCTCCAGATCGTCGGAGATGACGACCTGCTCCTTGGAGGCGAAGTACCGGAAGAACGTGGTGTGAGAGACCTCTGCCTCGCGCGCGATCTGCTCAACTGTCGTGTGGGTGTAGCCGTACTCGGCGAACAGCTTCATCGCCGCGTCGCGGATCGCTTTGCGGGTGCGAATCTTGTTCTTCTCCCGCAAACCGATCCGACGCCCCGGGCCGCAGCCCGGGGACGTCGTCGGTGTGGCCATTTGTCGGTGACCTCCCTGATCAGGTCGCCGGGGCGACCGCCTGCCGCTCGTTGTCGGCATCGAGGTGTTCGAGCCCGCGGTCGCGGACCGCACCACCCTCGATGTCGAAGTTCACCACAAGACGATCCAACCACTTCGGCAGCCCCCAGGCGCGATCACCCAGCAGAGCGATGATCGCCGGCACCACCATCATCCGGATGATGAAGGCGTCGAACGCCACTGCCACCGCAAGCGAGAAGCCGAGCATCTTGGCCGTGGTGTCAGGCGCGAGCATGAACGCGGCGAACACGCTGATCATGATGATCGCGGCGGAGGTGACCACACGCGCACCGTGCCGATATCCGGCGATGATGGCGTCCTTGGCGGACATCCCGTGGATGTACTCCTCGCGCATTCGGGTCACCAGGAACACCTGATAATCCATCGCCAGGCCGAACACCACGCCGATCAGGAAGATCGGCAGGAACGACAGGATGGGCTTGGTGTTGTCGATCAGGCCCAGTGCGCCTTCCTGGAAGAAGAGCACCGTCATGCCGAAGGTGGCGAGCACGGAGAAGATGAAGCCGAGGGTGCCGATCAGGGGCACCCAGATCGAGCGGAAGACGCCGATCATGATCAGGAATGCCAGCCCGACCACGACCACCAGATACGGGATCAGCGCACTGTCGAGTTTGGCCGACAGATCCGACAGGATCGCCGTCTGCCCACCGACATGCAGTTCCACCCCGGCGGCTTCGGCGGTGGGCGCGTAGTCGCGGATCGTCTCCATCAGATCGTGCGTTGCGGCATCCGATGGCGCGCTGATCGGCGTCACCGAGATGAGTGCGGTGTCCGCTCCCACCTGTGGCTGCGGTGTTCCGTTACCCATCCAGGTGAGCGTGGCGGCGTTGGCCACGTCGTCGAGCGTCGCGATATGTTCCACGGCACTGTCGGCCGCAGCGCTGACGTCACCGTCTTCGGTGTGCAGCACCACCAGCAGCGGCCCGTTGATGCCCTCACCGAAACCGCGCTGCAGCAAGGTCTGCGCCTGCGCCTCGTCGTCGCTGGTCAGCGACATGCCGAGTTCCATCTTGGACATCGGGATCGCGGCCAGAGCCAGCACGGCGAGCCCCGCGACGATGAACGGGATCGGCCGATTGACCACTCTGCGACCGACTTTGACGCCCACGGTATCGAAGGTCGCACTCTCCTCAGCGTGCTTGATCCACGGTATGCGCGGGGTGAAGGCGAATCGGCCGACCGCGCCGAGCAGCGCCGGGATCAACGTGAGAGCTGCGACCACCGCCATGAACACGGCGACCGCGGCGCCCATACCCATCTGGGTGATCAGCGGGATGCCGATGACCATCAGGGCTGCGACGGCGATGATCACGGTGAGGCCGGCGAAGACGACGGCCGATCCGGCAGTGCCGACCGCTCGGCCGGCCGCATCGGCGGGATCACCACCCCGCATGCGCTCGGTCCGGTAGCGGGACACGATGAACAGCGCGTAGTCGATCGAGACGGCGATGCCGAGCATGGTGACGATCGCGGTAGCGGTCTCGTTGATGCTGAGGAACTCCGCCGACAGCGTGAGCAGCATGATGGTGATCATCACGCCCACCAGGCCGGTGACCAGCGGGATGAATGCCGCCACGAGCGCACCGAACGCGACGATCATGACCACGAAGGCGACCGCGAAACCGATCAGCTCGGCAGTCCCACCGGCCTCCATGACCTGCATGAGCGAGCCGGTGGCCTCCACCTGCAGGCCATCACCACTGTGCTGGGCGAGGATCTCCTGCAGCTGCTCCTTCTCCTCGACGGTGAGATCCATGATCTCGATGTTCTGGCGGATCTGGATCAGGCCCACCCGACCTTCGTCGCCGAGGACCGACGCGCCGATGGTCGGGTTGGCCTGCGCGGCCACCACCGGGTTGACCACGGTGCTCGCATCGGTCAGATCGGGCAGTGACTTGAGGTCCTCGACCAGCGCGTTGATCTGATCGGTGTGCGCGGCCAGCCCGTCGTCGGCGGCCACGAGCACGCTGGTCGACGCTTGCGACTGCTGCTCCATGACCTGCGGGAAGTATTCCTCGATCTGCGAGGTGGCGGTACCGGAGTCGGTACCCGGCAGGCTGAAGTCCTTCGCGAACTTCGGGCTCAGCGCGCCCACCAAACCGGCCACCGTGACGGCGGCGAGCAGCCACGTCGCGATCACCCACCATTTGTGTCGGAAGCAGAATCTTCCGACTCGGAACAGCATTGAGGCCATCGTCTCCCTCTCGGATCGGCGGATCGCCGGCAGTCAAAGGTGTTAGTGACTACCACTTGTTACTGGATAACAACAAATGTCGGATTTCGCCAGCGAGTCCGTCGCCAGAGTGTCGAGTGCCTCCCTCCGCGCACCGCCGTGACGCGCACAATATCGAACACGCGTTCGCATGAGTCGGTATGCTCGCGTTCATGACCGCAGGTATGCAGTGGTCGCTGTTCGACCAGTCGACCGACACGGAGTTGCGCTCGCTCGACCGCACGTCCCGACACGTGCTGTCGGACGGCGCGTGGGTGGATCTACGTCCCGGATGGGTCGCCGGTTCGGCCGCACTCTTTGACCGCCTACACACGGCCACTGCATGGCGCGCCGAGCGACGACGCATGTACGACCGGGTGGTCGACGTCCCGCGGCTGGTCGCGACCTACCATTCCGCCGAATCGTTTCCCGACCCGATGCTCGTCGCCGCACGTGACGCACTCAGCGGCCATTACCGCCGCGAGTTACCCGAAGGGTTCGCCACCGCGGGCCTGTGCCTCTACCGGGATGGTTCCGACAGCGTTGCCTGGCACGGCGACCGGATCGGGCGGGGCTCACACGAGGACACCATGGTGGCGATCGTGTCGTTGGGCTCACCCCGGCCGTTGCTGCTGCGTCCACGCGCCGGCGGCCCGTCGGTGCGCTTCGTGGTGGGCCCCGGTGACCTGCTGGTGATGGGCGGCAGCTGCCAGCGCACCTGGGAGCACGCGGTACCGAAGGCCTCCGGGGTCGGCCCACGCATCAGCGTCCAGTTCCGCCCCCGCGGCGTGTGGTGATCGGCGCAACCGAAATTCACCCGTTCTTGTCGCCCCGCCAACATGGTCACGGTCGGTGGTGGTTGAATCGACGAGAAGGTCCACGCATCGGGGGGTTGTCAGTGAGTCTCAAGTCGCGCTTGTTTGCGCTCGCCGTCGGATCGGCGGCGGTGGCCATCGCAGTCTCCGCCGCACCCGCCCTCGCCGCTCCACTGGACTCCGTCTTCGGCAGCGCAGGCAGTTCCGGTTCCGGGAGTGCGGGCAGTTCGGATCTGCTCGATGCCGGTAGTTCAGCACTCGGCTCCTCGGGCGACAAGACCGAGCACTACGGCAAGCTGGGACGCGACAACGCCCCCAACGGGGTGAGGTCGATCAACGTCTGGGTGTACGCGCCGAACACGCAACCGATCAGCCCGGGTGTGTATCCCCGGAACTCACAACTCGGCGTCCGCTACAACTCGACGATCGATGCCGGGCCCGTCGTAGACGGCGACGAATGCGCGATGCAGATCCGGTTGAGCGGGCCGAAGGTGCCGAAGAAGGCGCAGCTCTTCAGCACGCAGGATTGCACGTCGGTCAAGCCCTACACGCTGCGCGCTCCGGGGTCGTACTCGATCAGCGTCACCGACACCATCTCCGGCGCCTCGAACGCGATCACCTTCGACGTCCAGTAGGCGCGGCCGCCCTTCGTGACACTCGGCTGGCGCCTCGTTCCTCAGACCACGAAGTCGGTCTTCGTGAGCTGTTCGGACATCGTCCACAGCTTGTCTCGGACGCCGGCGTCGTCAGCACGCTTGTGGTAGCCGGAGACACCCGGGGCCCCGCGGCTGCCGAACATCTCGGTCGGACCGTAAAAGGTGCCGTTCGTGGCATCCGGCGATGTCGCGGCGTACAGCGTGGGCAGCGCACCCTCGGCGGCACTCTGCGCGAAGATCTTGTTGCCGAACTTCATGAACACGTCCTCGACCGTCTCCGATCGCCCCTGTAGCTCCGTGGCCGCGTAACCGGGATGCGCGATCATCGAGCTCGTCGACGACCCGGCCGCGGCGAGCCGCTCGGCCAACTCCTTGCCGAACATCAGATTCGCCATCTTTGAGTCCCCGTACGCACGCCACCGGCGGTATCTGCGCGCCTCCCAGTTCAGATCATCGAGGTCTATGCGTCCAATCTGATGCATGGATGACGAGAGCGTGACCACTCGGTCGGCGATCTTGGGCAGTAGCAGCGCGGTCAACGCGAAGTGTCCGAGATGATTGGTGCCCATCTGCATCTCGAATCCATCGGCGGTGCGGCGCATCGGAATCGCCATGACCCCGGCATTGTTGATCAGCACGTCGGCACCATCGCAGCTGTCGGCGAACGTCCGCACCGATGCCAGATCAGCCAGATCCAACTGTGCCACAGTCGCATTCGGACCGATTTCGGCTGCCACCGGCTGCGCCTTGTTGACATTGCGGCACGCCAGGGTCACGGTGGCACCGGCCTTTGCCAACGCTTTCGCCGTCTCGGCCCCCAGACCGCTGTTGGCTCCGGTCACCACGAACCGGCGCCCGGTCTGATCCGGGATGTCCGCGGTCGTCCACTTGCTCATCATGCCTCCCCATCGATGCTGTGCGCTGACTGCCAGCGACGCTATGGTCTCCGACCAACGTCGTCAACGAGCGATCACAACTGCCCGGTGACCCGGCGCGCCGGCCGGAGCAGACCGGCCACCACCGTGCCGATCGAGATTCCCGGCGGGCGCGTGGCAATCGAGCGCGGCGCGAACACCTGAGTCGGCTCACTGCGACCGCGCAGTGACCGCGTCCCCACCGGAATCCACTCACCTGCCTCGTCGTCGGTGGCGCAGGCCAGCGCCGCACCCGACGCCATCACCGAGCTGCCGGACTGTTTGGCCAGATCCGACAACCGCGCGCTTTCGTTCACCGCGTCACCGATCACCGTGTACTCGTAACGGGTCTCGGCGCCGATGTTGCCGGCGAACACCGTTCCGTAGGAGATACCCATTCCCCACCCGATGTCGAGTTCGTCCCCCAACCGATCGGCGAGGTCACGCGCCGCGGACAGTACCGACGTGGCAGGGTCGTCGAGTTCCACCGGCGCGCCGAAGATCGCCAGCGCCGAGTCGCCTTCGAACTTGTTGACGAAGCCGTGATGGCCGTCGACCACGTCGGCAACGATGGTGAAGAAGTCGTTGAGCAGCTCAGCGGTGGCCCCCGGATCCTGCCGCGCGGCCATACCGGTGGAGTCGATGATGTCCACGAACAGCACACCGACCGTCGCGTTGACTCCCCGCATCCCCTCGCCGTGTTCGAGTGCCTGCGCCGCGACGGTGTCGCCGACATGGCGGGCGAAGAGCTGCCGCATCCGCTCGCGCTCCTCGAGTCCGATCACCATCGTGTTGAAGCCGTGCTGCAGCACGCCGAGTTCGGAGGAGTCGTAGACAGGCACCCGGACGGTGTAGTCGGCCGCGTCCACGCGCGTGACCGCATGGTGCAGATCGCTGAGCGGGTCGGCGATGGAACGACCCACGAGGGTGATCACCCGGATACCGGCGACCAGCGCCACCACCCCGAGGATGATGATCGTCCAGTCGACCGGACCGCTGACCGGCGGGAGCATATCCAACCATCGCCCGAGATTGAGCAGCAACAACCCGAACATCGGTACGGCGGAGCTCACCAGCCACACCGCGATCATCCGGCTGCGGACACCGTGAAAGACGTGTCGCGCCGGGAAGTCACGGAAGGCGACCACCGCCAGCGGTCGGGCCGCCCGTTCGGCGAACAGATAGGTGATACACGAACTCGACATCGCCGCGAGTAGAAAGGCCGCGGCGACCCCGGCCGTGCGCGACGACGACGGGTCGTCGGCGACGACGGCGTAGGAGCCGACGGCGGTGGTCCAGGCGGCCAGCGTGGCGATCACCTGATTGCGCGGTATGTGACGGATGGCTGCGCGGCGAGCACGATCGGCGGGTATTCCGCTCACGAACCAATCGACCTGCGGTTTGATCAGTAGGACGCCGAACAGCATGTTGGTCAGCGTGCCGACGATGATGCCGGTGAGCACTGCCGGGAAGTTGGGGGCGCCGACCGTGCCCTCCAAGGTGAGCTGACTGCCGTTGTACGCCAGCTGCACCAGCAAAAAGGTCTCGATGCCGATCGCACAGTTCGTACCGATCAGCGCGATCGCGGCGGCTGCGGTCGCCCGCCGCGACATGCGGGCGCGTTGTGTGCGGGGCAGTTCTGCGAGGTCCCGAACGTTGGTGCCGCCGTGGCGGCCCCACAGGTATCGCGGCAGTGCCTCGCCGTGGATGTACGGCCACGCCCGTTGCAGGGCGGCGTGGCCGAGTGGTCGCGCCATGACGGCCACCTCCTGCGCCGGTAGGTACCTGCAGGGTACCCATGACCGACGGCGGCGGGCAGGGCCTCGAGGTCCCGGATGCCCCCGGCATGCAGAACGGCCGGCTCCACGGCCTCGGGGGATGAGGGGTTCAGGTGTGGAGCCGGCCGACGCTCCGGCCGATCGGGCCGGACGTTCGTGATCGGATCAGGCAGGCTGGTTGGCCTCGATCTCGAGCGTGATGGTGACCTTGTCGCCCACCACGACGCCGCCACCTTCGAGCGGCATGTCGATGTCGATGCCGAAGTCCTTACGGTTGAGGACGGTGCTCGCCTCGAAGCCGGCGACCGCGCCGTGGCCCATGCCGGGGTTCGTGCCGTTGAACTCGAGGTCCAGTTCGACCGACTTGGTGACGCCCTTCAGGGTGAAGTCACCGGTGAGCACGTAGTCGTCGCCCTTGGGAGCCACGCCGGTCGAGACGAAGGTGGCCTTCGGGAATTTCTCGGCGTCGAAGAAGTCGGCGGACTTGATGTGTCCGTCGCGCTGATCGTTGCCGGTGGTGATCGAGGTGACGTCGATCTCGGCCTGCACCGAGGGGGTGCCGTCCTCGGCGATGGTGATGGTGCCCGAGAAGGTCTCGAAGTTGCCGCGCACCTTACTGACCATCAGGTGCTTGACGGAGAACGCGACGGCCGAGTGAGCCGGGTCGATGGTCCAGGTGCCGGTTGCGATGGGGGCGGCTACGGCTGCGGTCATGGTGATACCTCCAATGGGTGTGGTCTTGGGTCTGGTGGGCGCTTTCGACCCAACACCACCTTAAACGGACCGCAGTCCGATTGCATTCCCGGGCCGGCAAAAAAACTTCCGGGGCAATGTCAGCGCGTGGTGGAGATCCCTCCATCGACCGGGATCACTGCGCCGGTGAGGTAGCTACCGGCCCTGCTCGTCAGGTACACCGTGGTACCGATCACGTCATCGGCCCGGCCGATACGACCCAGCGGAGATGAGGCCGCGATCTCATCGCCACGTTCGGCGAGGAAGTGAGCCATCATGCGTGATTCGAACGGGCCGGGCGCGATGGCGTTGACGGTGATGTTGCGCCACCCGAGATGTCCGGCGAGGTGTCGGGTCAGTTGGTGGACGGCGGCCTTGCTGGCGGAATAGGAGTACGACTCGGTCTGCGGGACCCGGATGCCGTCGATGCTGCCGATCATGATCACGCGCGCTGGGTCGTCGACGGTTGCAGACGCCAGCAACTGCGGGAGCAACGCCTGGGTGAGGGTGAAGGGCGACTGCACGTTGAGATCAAGGACCCGGTCCCACGCCGAGTCCGGGAAGTCCTCGATCGGCGCACCCCAGGTGGCGCCGGCGTTGTTCACCAGGATGTCGAGCCGATCCACCTCAGCGCCGACCTGCGCGGCCAACTCCCGGCACCCCTCCGGGGTGGACAGGTTGGCCTGGATCGCACCGAGGCCGGCGGCGCGGGCCTCGGCCAGCGCGGGCTCCTTGCGCCCGGCGATGATGACGCGCGCCCCGCGATCGGCCAGACCGTGCGCGATCATCGCGCCGATCCCGCTGGTGCCGCCGGTCACGAGCGCGGTCTTGCCGCTGATGTCGAAGAGGTCAGTGGTCATCGTCGTCGGTACTCCGGTCGTCGTTTCTCGAGGAACGCGGCCGTTGCCTCGGTCCGGTCGTCGGTCATCGCGGTGATCATCTGTTGTCGGTTCTCGAACTCCACCGTCGCGGAGAACGAGTTCGACTCGACCGCCGCCCACATCCCCACCTTGGTCATCTCGACCGACAGCGGCGGGTTGGCGAGGATCGATTCGGCCGTGGCGATCGCCGCGGCCAGCAGGTCGGCCTGCTCGACGACGTAGACAAGCAGCCGTACCGCAACGCGTCGTCGGCGTCGAACTTGCGGCCGGTCAGCATCAATTCGTGTGCGCGGCCGGTGCCGACCAGTCGCGGCAGCAACCAGGACACCCCGATGTCGCAGGCGGAGAAGCCCGCGCGGATGAAGCCGACCGCGAAGACGCTGTCGGTGGACCCGATCCGGATGTCGCTGGCGCTCACCAATGCCAATCCGCCGCCGGCCGCCGCACCGTTGACGGCCGCGATGACCGGTTGGCGTAGACCGTGCAGACGGCGCGCCAGACCGGAGATGTCCTGCTGGCGTTCAAAACTCGCGATCATGACGCCATCGTCGACCGAGTCGTCGTCGCCATACCCCCGCAGATCCAATCCGGCGCAGAACGCCCGACCGGCGCCGGTGAGGATCACCACGCGACAGTGCTGGTCCCGGTCCAGCTCGTCGAGTACAGCCGTGAGATCGCGCACCAACGCGGCGTTCAGCGTGTTCATCGCGTCACGGCGGTCCATCGTGACGATGGCGATCTCCCCGCGATGCTCGACGGCCACCGTCGTCATCGACCGGCTCCGGTCATGTCGTGGATCACATACGTGGTCATGCTGTCGTTGGTACCACCCCCGGCGCCACACCTAGGACCGAGGTGGCGAATCTGGTGTCCTAGCGCCAGGCGAAGACGGGCTGCTCGAACCCGTCGACGCGGGTATGCCGTTCGCGCAGGACGACTTCGGCGAACTGATAGATCACCGCCGCAGTCGGTGCGTGGACCAACGCACCCACGATGGGCAGCTGGATGACGGGACGGTCCGATTGCGGGATGGTGAGGAACCGCGGCTCGACCATCAATTCGTCGAAGGTGACGAAGAAGAGTTGGGCAACCTCGTCCGGGTTGGGGTCCGGAACGTGCGTCTGGTCGGACCAGCAGACGACTGGCGTGATCACGAACCCCGATCGGGTCGGGTAATCGTCAAGCATGCCGAGCACGCTGTCTGCGGGGAGCTCGACGCCGATCTCCTCGTGTAACTCCCGCAAGGCGGCCGTCGGCTGGTCCTCCCCCGGGTCCAGTCGCCCGCCCGGTAGTGCGTACTGCGCCGCGTGACGGCGCATCGTTGCGGGTCGCTTGGTCAGCCAGATCCCCTGCTGTCCGTCCTGTTCGGCGATGGTGATGGCAACCGCCGCCGAGCGCGCGTCCGGCAGGTCGGCCGTGTGTCGTCGGAATCCGGAGATCCGCGCGGCTACGGCGGCGCGATCGAGAGTGCTCACCTTCCCAGTTGACCACGCCCGGCGCTCGACCAGGATGAGTGCGTCCACATGGGAACTGACATCCACGGTGGTTGCTTCCGGGTGTGAGAGTCAGATCCGCGCGTTGTCGTGGGCGGAGGTCTGCCGTCCGAGGTGGTAGCTGATGACCGCCAGGCCGAACAGCCCGACACCGAGATTGATCAACGCACCAAACCCCTCGAGGGCGAAATCGACCAGGGCGTTGGTCACGGTGAACACCAAGGCGGCCATGCGGAGCGACCGCAGCGGCCACACGCTGTCGGTGCGACGACGTGCGATCATCGCCGGCAACGACAACCCGAGGGTGGCGATACCGCTGACGAACAGAATCCAGTTCGCCGTTGGGTTGCGGCTGATCTCGAAATAGAGGTCGATGTCCCCCATCTCCCTCGTGTTGAACGTCCAGGCGAGGACTCCGAGGACAAATGTGAATGCCGAACTGGCCACCAGCAACCACCCCACCACCGGCACCCAGCGCGGGCTGCGGAAGAAGTCGGGAATCAGCCCGGTCGCCCGATCACGCAGCCGCATCAGGCGATCCGGCGTGTCCGCGCTCGCATCCAGCAGTCCACGTATGTGACCGATCGCCGTCGGGTCGGCGCCCTGGTCTTTGGCTACCTCGAGGAAGCCGACCGCCTGCCGGCGCCTGCGGGCGGGCAGACCATGGGAGATACCGTCGGCGGCAATCGTGGCGGCGTTGGCCATCGCTTCGGCGACTGTCGGCTTCTTGACGTCGCGGACGACACGACTGATCACCAGCACCGCGACGACCAGGATGTACATGATCTCGGCCGACGGTCCATAGAAGTAGTCGTTGTTCTTGGTGATGAACTTCCCGATTTCATCCAGGAACAGCCCGAAGCCGATGCCGCCCATCACGATCGCGGTGACCCGGGTGGCCGGACCCAAGAAGAGCCAGCCGATGATCAGCGCCAGCATCATCAGCGCACCACCCCACAGGGCGTGCGCGATGTGCAGCGTGCCGCCACCGACCTGCGGATAGCCGGTGAGCTGCAGGTAGAGCCGAGTCACCAAAATCGTGCCGATGGCGAAGATCAAGAACCATTCCACCGACGTGGTGCCGTAGATACTGCGGATCATCACCGCGTTGGCCCTATTGCGCGTCGGTCGCGATGTCGTGGGTCGCGAGGTCATGGACGCAGTATCGCGTGCACCGGTCGGGCCGGGCGGGCGTTCACGCGATCAGGCCGTGCGCACGGCCCAGACGAAACACGCTAACGCGACTACCGCGTGTCGACCACCAGGCCTCCGGCGCCGAAGAGGTCGAAGAGCAGGCGCGTGGCGCGAGCCGGGGCGACGACGTCGACACGACCGGCGGCGACCAGTGGATGCTCGGCAATCGTGCCGACCGCGCGCGGGCTCATGAAGGAGACGTCGGCGAGGTCGACCATCACCCGGGCGTACCCGGCGCCGGCGCGGGTCATCGCGCGCTGCAGATCTCCGCATGCCGCGAGGTCGATCTCACCGGTCACCCGCAGCCAGACGGTGCCCGCAGAGCGTCGTTCGACGGTGAACTCGTAGAGCGGAACCGTGTGCTGCCGGGGTGTTTCCGCCGAGCCGATGACATCGAAGACGTCGATCGCGGGGATCGTGTCGCTCTGGTCATCGGTCGGAAAAGGAGCAATGGTCATGGCGTCACCGATCGTCGCAGGGGCACTGATCCGCCGTCACGGACGTGCTCTACGCCAGATCCGCCGGTAACCAAAAACTACCGGCGGGATCGGACACGCACGCACGCACGGGACATCAGTGATACCGCACTGAGATGACAAGTCTCGAAACGGTAACGGAACGCAACTCGACATTCCAGGCCCCCGCCCGTTCAGCGGGCACTCCACCCGCCGTCCATCGGATACGACGAGCCAGTCACCATGGCGGCAGTGTCGGATGCCAGCCACGCAACCAACTCGGCGACCTCACTGGGCCGCACGAGACGCTTGACGGCGCTCTCGGTGAGCATCACCTTCTCGACAACCTCACCTGCGTCCATCCCGTGCACACGCGCCTGGTCGCTGATCTGCCGGGCCACCAGCGCGGTCTCCACATAGCCGGGATTCACGCAGTTGCTGGTGACCCCACGTGAAGCGCCCTCCAGTGCAACGGTTTTCGACAACCCTTCCAGCGCGTGCTTGGCGGTGACATAGGACGACTTGTAGGCCGACGCCCGCAGTCCGTGGATCGACGAGACGTTGACGATCCGGCCGAATCCGCGCCCATACATCCGCGGCAGCGCGGCACGGATCAGCAGGAACGGGGCCTCGACCATCACCCGCTGCATCCGGCGAAAGGTGTCCGGCGCCATCTCCTCGATCGGCGCGACCGATTGGATACCCGCGTTGTTGATGAGGATGTCGACATCCAACCGGAGACCATCGAACTGTTCGGTGTCGCAGAGGTCGACGTGCCACGCCTCACCGTCGAGATCGGCCGCGACCTGCTTGGCACCGACCTCGTCGATGTCGGCGACGACGACGTGTGCGCCACGCTCGGCGAGGGCGCGGGCACAGGCCTGCCCGATGCCGCTCGCCGCACCGGTGATCAACGCGCGTCGCCCGGCAAGCTCCGCCGTGCTCATACCGACACCCCTTCCCGGCGTGGCGCGACGTGGAGGAACTGCGCCGCATCGGCGTCGTCGATCGACTGCAGGGACAGTCCTCTGGTCTCGCGCGCCGCGATCACCGCGATGATGGTGACGACACAGGCCGCGGCCAGGTAGATCGCGATCGGCACCGACGAGTCGAACCGACTCAGCAGCGACGCGGCGATGATCGGCGCGAGCGATCCGGCGACGATCGAGGTGACCTGGTAGCCAAGCGAAACGCCGGAGTACCGCATTCGAGTGGGGAACATCTCGGCCATCATCGCGGGCTGCGGCGCGTACATGAAGGCATGGAAGACCAGGCCGCTGATGATCGCCAGCATGATGACGCCGTAATGGCCCGTGTGCATGAGCGGGAAAGCGAAGAATCCCCAGGCGGCGGTCGTCACCGCCCCGAACAGGTAGACCGGCCGGCGGCCGAGACGATCGGCCAGTCGTCCGACTATCGGGATCACGGCGAGGTGAACGGCGTGGGCCGCGAGCATCCACCACAGGATGTCGGCGGTGTCGGCGTCGACGACGACCTTCAGGTAGGTGATCGAGAAGGTCACGACGAGGTAGTACATGATGTTCTCCGCGAAGCGCAGGCCCATCGCGGTGAACACGCCACGGGGGTATCGCTTGAGCACCTCGATCGCACTGAACGACGATGTCTTGATCTCCTCGGCCTCGCGTTGTGCGGCGACGAAGATCGGCGCGTCGGTCACCTTGGTGCGCACGTAGTAGCCGACCAGCACGATGACCGCCGAGAGCCAGAAGGCGATACGCCATCCCCAGCTCAGGAATGCGCTGTCGGGCAAGGTGGTGGTGAGCACCAGCAGCACCACTGTCGCGACAAGGTTGCCGACGGGCACGCCTGCCTGAGGCCACGATGCCCAGAACGCGCGGGATCGGTTGGGGCTGTGCTCGGCCACCAACAACACGGCCCCACCCCACTCACCCCCGACGGCGAAACCCTGGATGAACCGCAGGGCGACGAGCAGCGCGGGCGCCCAGTAGCCGATCTGGCCGAATGTCGGCAGACATCCCATCAGGAAGGTGGCCGCTCCCACCAGCACGAGACTCAACTGCAGCAACTGCTTGCGCCCGTACTTGTCGCCGAAGTGACCGAACACGACGCCGCCGAGCGGCCGGGCCACGAAACCGACGGCGTAGGTGACGAATGCGGCGATGATGCCGTCAAGCTCGTTGCCGGTGTCGGGAAAGAAGACCTTGCTGAAGACGAGGGTGGCTGCGGTGCCGTAGAGAAAGAACTCGTACCACTCGACGATCGTGCCGGCCATGGACGCGGCGACGATACGACGCAGGCCCGACCGTTCGTCGCGCGACGACATCGCAGGTTCTGCACTGGACATGCTCACTCCTTCGCGGGAATTTCATGTGATTCGGGTCACGTGTCGCTCGAGTATTGAATGAACATGAATGCGCATGCAATGCTCAGATCGGCGATGGGCATCTGCAAAAATGCAGATATGCCTGCTGACTTGCCGAGTCCGGACGACCTGCTGGTTCTTCTCGCCGTGGGTCGCAGCGGGCGCTACACCTCGGCCGCGGACACGCTCGGCCTGAACCACACCACCGTCGCGCGTCGGATCGAATCCCTCGAACGCACGATGGGCGGCCGAGCACTCGCCCGCGGCGCGGGAGGCTGGGAATTGACCGATCTCGGTCGGCAGGCGTTCGCCGCCGCTGAGCGCATCGAAACTGCCCTGCGGGCACTCGAGGCCTCCATCGATGGATCGCCGAGCCTGAGTGGCGTGGTCCGGATGTCGGCCACCGACGGGTTCTCCGCCTACCTCGCCGCACCCGCCGCGGTGTCGGTGCGGCGGCACCATCCGGCAGTGAGCGTGGAGATCGTCACCGCCACCCGACTCGCGTCGCAGCACCGCACCGGCCTCGACATCGAAGTCGTCGTCGGCGAGCCGCATGTGCACCGCGCCGAGGCGATGCGTCTCGCCGACTACCGCCTGGGTCTCTACGCCTCGCGCGGCTATCTCACCGAACACCAGACGCCCACCGGCCCCGGGGATCTCACTGCTCACCCGCTGATCTACTTCGTCGACGCAATGCTGCAGGTGGACGATCTGGATCTGGCCCGGACCCTGGTCCCCCAGATGCCCGAATCTGTGACGTCGACGAACGTGTTCGTGCACGTCGAAGCCACCCGCGCGCACGCCGGCATCGGACTGCTGCCGTGCTTCATGGCCGACCGGCACGACGATCTGGTCCGCGTGCTGCCCACTGTCGGAGCCGAACTGACCTACTGGCTGGTGACGCGGACCGAATCGGCCCGGCGCCCGGAAGTCGCCGTGGTGGTCGACGCCATCCGCGCGATCGCGGACGCGCGGCGAGCCGAGTTGTTGGGTGATCCCTCCGGAGCGGTTGCCGCGAACGCGACCCCTGACAACACAAAACCCCCGGAGTGATTTCCGGGGGTTGTGACGTGGCCAGGGCCGGGATCGAACCGGCGACCTTCCGCTTTTCAGGCGGACGCTCGTACCAACTGAGCTACCTGGCCGGACGGCACCCGAACCGAATGCCTATCGCAAGAGACTTGCGACCCTGACGGGACTCGAACCCGCGACCTCCGCCGTGACAGGGCGGCGCGCTAACCAACTGCGCCACAGGGCCATGTTCTGTTGTGTTGCACTCTCTCCGACCCCCGCGAAGGGTCCGAGCAAGCGTACCCCCTACGGGATTCGAACCCGCGCTACCGCCTTGAAAGGGCGGCGTCCTAGGCCGCTAGACGAAGGGGGCCGGTTCTCCGTGAGGAGGTCTCCGTTGGGAGCCGACTCAGCTTAGGACACTCTCTCGACAATTCACAAATCGGGAGGTCGGACGCTGTTTCCACGCCATTACACCGGTCGTGTGAAAGCCACGTCTTCGCGTCCCCCGAGTGGCCACCCTTCGCTGAAAACGATCCGGCATTCATGATAGGCAAGAGAGATGGGGGAACAACTCTTCGTGCGCCCGGTCGACCCGTCGACGAACGGTCGGACGGCACCGTTCGACGACGCATCGATCCGAAGTTTCGTCGCACGACACCTGCTCCCGATCGCCACGGCCGACCTCGACGCCGACGATGCGCCTCCGGTGGACGGAGGTCGCCGAGTCGCCGGGACCACGTACGTCGACAGGTCGGGGATACGGGTGGACATCGGCCCGGAGGCGATCGTGGTGCACGAATCCGGCCACGCAGCCGAGCAGACGATCTTCGCCGCCCTGACCGAGATCGGGGGCATCGCGATCGACCCCGAGCAAGCACTGGCGATCAGCTGCGACGTGACCTGGCTCGACGCCACATATAGCCCGATCGACACGCTGGTTGTGGTGTCCACCGCCACCGAGTTGAGTGCGGCGATGCGCACAGTCCTCCCGGAAGCCGGCATCGTCGACGGTCGGCGGCGATGAGCGGCACCGACGACGTACCGACCCGACGACGGTGCCGTCGATGATGCCTGTAAACTCGTCGTCGCCCTGCCCGCAGGGCACGCCCCTATAGCTCAGTTGGTAGAGCTACGGACTTTTAATCCGCAGGTCCCAGGTTCGAGCCCTGGTGGGGGCACCATCCTGACCAGGCGATTCGCTTCTTGGCGAGTCGCTTTCGTCGTCCGTAGACCCCTCGGTGGTCACATATTGGTCACACGAACTGTCGGTGTGGTCACGCGGCTGGTCACGGCCAGCGCGTGGCACGAGAGCCGCGGCCGCCTCCGCGGCCTGGGCGCCGACGCCGTCGAGTAGGTGGCTGTAGGTGTCGCTCGTGATGCTGATCGAGCTGTGGCCGAGTCGCTTGGACACGACAGCGATCGGTACCCCGGCGGCCAGCATGAGCGAGGCCTGACCGTGTCGCAGGTCGTGCAGACGGATACGCCGCAGGCCCGCCTCGTCGGTCAGCTCGTGGAACCGCTCGGTCACGTCGGCCGGCGGGATCGGTGAGCCGTCCTCGCGGGCGAACACGAGGCCGTGATCGTCGTAGGCGCTCCCCCACTCGGCCCGCTCGCCCTCCTGGGTGAGCCGTTGCGCCATCAGCACGCCGAGCGTGCCTGAGTCGAGGTCGACCACACGGGCCTCGCCACTTGAGGTCTTCACCGGGCCGAACCTGTACTGACGGTGCTCGCCGCCGCAGAACGGACACTCAGCCCCGGTGCCGTCCACCTCGACGATCTGCTGATTGACCACCAGCCGAGCCCGGTCGAAGTCGATGTCGTCCCAGCGGATGCCGACCGCCTCACCGCGGCGCAGGCCGGTCATTGCGATCGTCTCGAACAGCGATCCGAGCCGGTCGGTCTGCGCGTGGTCCAGGAACTTGCCGAGGTCGGCAGCCTCCCACGGCTTGACCTTCGGGCGCGGCGCGCGCGGCAGCTCCATGTCGGCGGCCGCGTTGAAGCTCACCAGATGCTTGCGCTTGGCCGACGTGAGCGCGCTGCGCAGCGTGGCATGAACGCGGCGTTGAGTGGCCGGTGACAGCGGTTTCGGGTTGCGCCGCTGCCCTTTTCCGATCTGCGCATCCTTGGCGGGCTTGGCCGGCGCCTTCGCGATCTGCTGCAGCATGTGCTCGACGTGCGTGGCCCGCAGATCCCGCAGCCGCACGCGGCCGATGTGCGGCACGATGTAGGACTCGACGTGCTGGCGGTAGCTGCGCAGCGTGGTCGGGCGGATTCCCGCCTGTTCCTTTGCGGCGAGCCAGGAGTCGAGGTATTCGGCAAGGGTGAGTCGCTGGTCGATGGCGACGACTCCGGTACGCACCTCGGCACGCCGCTCGTCGCGGGCCTCCTCGGCCTCCCGCTTGGTGCGGAACCCACGCTTGCGCTCCTGGCGGCGCTTGCCGGTGGCCGGGTCGACACCGAGGTCGACGACGTACATCCATCCTTGCCCGGATCGCTTGACGCTCATGACTACTCGCCTTCGTCTTCGTGGTGGCGATTACCTTCGTCGAACAGCGCGATGAGTGCCGCAACGGTCTCGACCCCGCCGTCGATATCGTCGACACCCCAGCCCGCGATCTCCCTGATCTTCTTCATCTGGTCGGCAGCCTTCGAAACCTGTGAATACAGGTGGAAGGTCCGCTGCCGCAGATGCTCTGGAAGATCAGTGAAGCGATTGGTTACCGCGAACTCCGATGCGTCGATCGTCGCGCCTGTTGGCATATCAATGCCTTCGACGTCACCGGGCGGCAGCATGAGACTCGACACCGGCGTGCGAAGCACGTGCGCGATCGCGACCAGCTCTACCGCGGTGAACGCACGCTTTCCGCTCTCAGCCATCCAAACCGCCTGCCGACTCCATTCTTTGCCAAGCAGTGGACCCAGGCGCCGGCCGAACTCAGTCTGAGACACCTTCTCACCGAGCGGTGACGCCAAGGACTCCCGCAGCACCTGGATTCGGTGGCCGATGACTTCTTCGATCTTCACATTCTCTGCCCTCCATCATGGTCATCATTTATCGATGTTCGTCTACAGGATGACAGAGAAACAGACGTGCGTCCATAGTTGACAATCAAGCGCGTTCGGTGTTCGCTTTGATGTAGACGTTCGAATGACGTCTACATGGAGGCCAACATTCGGAGGAAGGTCATGACTCAAACACGTAAGACGGCGACCATCTCGCTCAGCGAGGTTCGCGCGATGTGTGAGCGCGAGGCTGTGGTCGAGCTTCGTCCAGCGCTCAGGATCTTCGGAATCAGTGAGCCGACCGGCTACCGGATGGCGAAGTACTGCCCAGACCAGTTGCCGTTCAAGGTCTTGCGCGTCGGTAGCCGGTACAAGGTGCCGACCGCGAGTCTCCTGGCAGCGCTGGACATTCCGGCCGCAGACGCAGATCGGCAGCTCACCGCGTGACCGCGGCGCGAGCACGACAACAGACAAAAAAATGACCGGCCAGAGCACCAACCTCTGACCGGTCCAGATCAGACCACCAACGCCACCGAAGGAAGAACTGACATGACCACGATAACCCACACCGAGCAGCAAACGGGCAATCCTGCGTTCGCCAGCGGCTACCGCCGCGCGACCAATGACCTCGCAGCGCTGGACCTCGAGCCCAAGACTCAGCGCGAGGTCGCCAGGATCATCGCTCGCCAGATCCCGTTCGGCGGCCCCGATCACCGCTGGGGGTACCGCTCGGCACTCGTCGACCTCGTCAACCGCGAGCACACCGTATCGGCGGTGAACCGATGACCGTCGAAACCTGGGGACTGCGCACCGGCTCGGCCGTCTGGGTCGGCATCCATGGCCGCGAAACCGTCCCCTGTCGCATCGTCCGCTTTCGGCGCGACTGCGTCGTCGTCCGCTGGGGCGACGGCACCACCGACGAAGTCCACCCCGACGATCTGCGCCAGGAGGTCGCCCGATGACCCGCGACGACTGGATCGACCGCCTCGCCGAGGCGTTAGACGCCTTCGAGGCACGCCAGCACACCACCGAGCAGTTGGCAGCGTTCGCGGTCTACCTGGAAACGCTCAACGGCACCCACGGGCAACCGAAAGCACCGCGGCTCCACCTTGTGACTGGTGGTGACGCCTCATGACGACGGCTACATACCGCAACCTGTCCGACCGCCGCGACGACGTGATGATGGACCGCGAGTGCATCGCGCTGCTCACTGGCGCCGACGTCGAGGACATCCCATCGGCGGAAGCGCTCGATTGGCCGGCGGCATTGCTGCGCAACGGTCGTCGGCGTCTCAAGGAGTACGAGGCCATCACCGGCCGCTCGAACCCCGACATTCGCGATCTGCTCGTCCACTACGCCCAGCGCGACGGCGTCGAACTGGTGCGCCTGGTCGGCGAGGACATGCAGACGGTGGTCGTCGCAGGACCAACACCAACAGGAGGCGATGCCGCATGAGCTGGCAGACGTTCGACACACGACGACGAGACGGCCGCTACGGGCCGTGGGCGATTGTCAACGGCCGGCGCATCAGCGCCGACGTCATCTTGATGCAGCGCGAAGAGGACACCGGCAGCACGCGCGTGGTGCTGGGTTTCCTCTGCGGCCTCGAATACGTGCCCGCCGAGAAGATCCCCGGCTGGTCGGGCGAGATCAGTACCGAGCTGCCGTACACCGTCCTTGAGCCGGTGAAGCCCGCGTGACGGCGGCATCTCATGACAACGGGCTCGTCGAGGACACCACCTCGGCGGGCTCGTCGTCGCCTGCCCTGCGCCAAGTCATCGACTTTGCCACACTGCTGGATCTGCTCGGACACAAGAGTTTCACCGCGATCGGGGTCAAGTCAGTCGGCAGCGACTTCGAGGCAATGATCACCACGGCCGCCGATGCGGCCGGCATGGCTGACGTCGCCGACTCCGACGTGTGGTTCGGCGTCAATCCGGTCGAAGGTCCTGTTCGCCGAGGGCGCGGCAACGAGCAGCAGGTGACCGCGCTCACCTGCCTGTGGGCCGATCTCGACGTGAAGCCGGGTGCGTGTCCTGATCTGGCCACTGCACACTCGCTCGTCGACGACATCAGCATCCTCATCGGCTCCAAGCCGTCAGCCGTCATCTACTCCGGCCACGGACTGCAACCCCTGTGGCTCGTCGACGCCGCGGACTCGGCGATCTCCACCGAGGACGAGCGACAGCGCGCCGCATCCACCGTGCGCCGCTGGGGACGCCTGGTGGCGATGGCCGCCGCGAAACGGTCCATCGAGGTCGATTCGGTCTTCGATCTGCCCCGCGTGCTCCGCGTTCCGGGCACGCGCAACCACAAGGCCGAACCGACGCTGGTCTTCGCGCTCAGCGACATCGGCCGCCCGCTGTCGCTCGACGAGATCACCGACCGCCTCGACGAATACGCCGTCGTCGACCCGAAGCACACCGACACGCTCGACCAGCCCGTCGACACCAGCAGCTACCAGTGGGCCGAAACCACCTGCGGCTACACGCACACCATGATCACCCGCTGGCGTGACGACGTGCCGAAGGCGGGGCGGCATCAGTGGCTGCTCGGTCAGTTCACCCGCCTGGCCGCCGCACGCCGCTACGGCTGCCTCACCGCCGCCGACCACGCCAAGGGTGTACGCACCCTCGACGCCCGCATGCGCGAGCTGTGCGCCCAGGGCGAGCCGCGACCGGTGCCGCCGAGTGAGATCGCTGATGCCCAGTCCTGGGGCGAGATGACCGCGGCCTTCATGACCGACGACGCGGTGCGCGACAGCGAACTCGGCGGCCACCTGCACACCCGCGACATGATCCCCGACAACGTGAGCGAGCTGGCGATGACGCACGCCTCGACGACGATCCCCGACCATCCGGTGGCCAAGAGCGAGATCCACCGCGGACAGGTGCGCATGGCCTACCGCCTCGCGGCCGTCTACGGCGGCAAACTGCTCCACGTCACCGGCCTCGGCTGGCACCGTTGGGACGGGCAACGCTGGGCCTACGACGACACCGGGGCGGCCAGCCGCGCGGTCCTCGACATCCTCGAACGCGCCTGGCTTGAAGCGCGCGACGACAGGGATCTCGCCACCGATGTACGCAAGTGCGAGTCCCACGCGGGCATCACCGGCGTCCTCGGCATAGCCGGGGCGCTAACCCAGTTCGCGGCGACCGTGCGCGATCTCGACGCCGACCCCTACCTCATCAACACCGCCAGCGGCACACTCGATCTGCGCACCGGCACGCTACGGCCCCACGACCCCGCCGACAGGATCACCAAGGTCACCCGCGCCGCCGTCGACGATGGCCCCGGCCACGGCTGGTCGGCGTTCCTCGAACGTGTGCTGCCCGACCCCGAGGTCCGCGAATACCTACAGCGGGTGGCCGGCGTCGGGCTGCTCGGCAAGGTCAACGAACACATCCTCGCGATCCTCACCGGCACCGGCGCCAACGGCAAAGGCACGTTCTACAAGGCGCTGTGCTGGGCGCTGGGCGACTACGCCAGCACCGTCGAGCCGGATCTGTTCATGCATCGACCCGGCGCGCATCCCACCGGCGAGATGGACCTCATGGGGCGGCGCGTCGTCGTCGTCAGCGAGTCGGAGAAAGACCGGCGGCTGGCCGAGGCGACCATGAAGCGACTCACCGGCGGCGACACCATTAGGGCGCGGCGTATGCGCCAGGACTTCGTCGAGTTCGAGCCCTCGCACACTCCCCTGCTCATCACTAACCATCTGCCGAAGGTATCCGGCGACGACCCAGCGATCTGGCGGCGACTGCGCGTCATCCCGTTCTCGGTCGAGATCCCGCCGGCCGAGCGCGACAAGACACTCGACGAACGCCTGCAGGTCGAAGCCGACGCCATCCTCGCGTGGGCGATCGCCGGATGGCACGACTACCGGCAGCGCGGAGACCTCGCCGAGCCCGCGGCGGTCGTGGTGGCCACCGACGACTACCAGAAGTCCGCCGATGCGGTGTCCCGGTTCATCGACGAATGCTGCGTCACGACGAGTCCCGCGCAGAAAGCCACCGTCGGGCAGCTCTTCGAGGCGTGGGAGAAGTGGCGCGCCGAGGACGGAACCGAATCGATCAGCCGCAAGGCGTTCGGCCTGTCCCTCGATCAGCACGGATACCCCGTCACCCAGGTCTCGAACGGTAAGCGGTGGCGCTCAGGAATCGCTCTGTCAGCCGAAGAAATGGAGGCCGCATCGTGACGATCAGTGCGTGTAGTGCGCGTGTACAGGTTCGTCCTACGTGTGCGCACACAGGAGTTCATACATATGTCGCGCACTATGCGCACTTTCCCAGGTCAGCGGACTTTGGCGGTGCGGCATGAGTCGACGACCAACACTCAGTTCACGTCTGCACTCCCTCGGCGGCAAAGCCAAGCTCGGCACATTCGACCGCGAAGAAGAGGACCAGCTCGCCGAGCTGCTCGACCTGTTCGGCGGCTGGGTCAACCGTCGGCCTCGTCGTGCGCGAATGATGCGCGCAACCTCTCCGTCCCCCCGGTGGCCTCGGACTTCCGAAACGTCGCGCACACGCACGAGCCCGCTGACAGCGACAGCCGACGTGACCACCGTGTGACCACCGATTCGCTGACCAGCACGGATGACACTGCCAGCGGATATGTAATCCGCAGGTCGAGCGAGCAGGACGGTGACCAGTGAGCCGCCCCGCGAGCATCCACGATCCCGGCATCGTCCCGTTGCTGTCAGCACTGCTGGCCGGCACCCCCAAGCTCGACGGTGCCCGCTGCATCGAGCGGCCTGACCTGTTCGACCCGCGCGACCGCGGCGAACCGTTGAAGGCAGCCCGCGCCCGCCACCAGCAGGCCGCCGCACTCTGCGATTCCTGCCCCTCAGTCGCCCTCTGCCGAGCTTGGGCGGCCACCCAGCCGCGAGAGCTACACCGTGCCGTCGTCGGCGGCATACGACCCCGCCTCGCAGGCGAGCACACCACCCCCGCACCTCAACTGATTGGAGCTTGACCATGGCACTCGATGTTGGAGGCCTCAAGGCCACCCTGGAGCTCGACACCCGCCAGTTCAAACAGGATCTCGCCAAGGCCCGCGAAGAATTCCTCGACGTCGGCCGCACCGCCGAGAAGGCCGGCACCTCCACCGCCAAGGCGTTCGACGGCACCGGCAACGACATCAGCCGGGAAGCCGACCGCGCGCAGAAGGGCCTGTCGTCGGCATTCACCAAGGCCGAGGGCGATGCCCGTACCTCGGCGGGCGGCATCACCGACGCCTTCCGTAAGGCTGGCAGCGACAGCGGCGATTCGTTCAAGTCCTCGCTGTCGGGCATGGTGTCGGCCGCTGGCGACTCCGGCGGGCAGGCTGGCCTCGGCTTTGTCGATGGCTTCGCCCCCCGCATCGCCTCCCTCGGCAGCAAGGCAGGCCCCATCGGCGCCGCCCTGGCCGGCACGGCCGCCCTGGGCCTGGCAGCGGGCACCCTGCTGGCCGACCAAGTCCAGAAGGGCTTCGAACTCCAACAGCAGCGCGGGCGGACCTCGGCACAGTTCGGCTGGACCGACCAGCAGATGGAGCAGGCAGGCGCAGCGGCGGCCGACGCCTACACCGGCGTCTTCGGTGACAGCGTCAACGAGAACATGCGGGCGGCAGGCCTGGCGATGCAGTCGGGGTTGCTCGACGGCAATGCGACGGCCGAGCAGATCCAGCCGGTCATCGAGAAGTTGCAGACGGTGTCGGGTCTGATGGAGACCGACGTCACCGAAACCGCCCGGGCCGCGGGTCAGGCGGTGCGTACCGGGCTGGCCGACAACGCCACCCAAGCCCTCGACCTGATGACCGCCGCCCAGCAGAAGGGCCTCAACCTGTCGGGCGATCTCACCGACACGCTCATCGAGTACGGTACCCAGTTCCGCAAGGTGGGCTTGGACGGGCAGGACGCTCTCGGCCTGATCAACCAAGCGTGGCAAGCTGGCGCCCGCGATACCGATATCGCCGCGGATGCCATCAAGGAGTTCACCATCCGCGCCACCGATGGCTCGGAACAGACGGCAGGGGCCTTGGAGGGCCTGGGGCTCAACGTCGGCGAGATCACCGACCAGCTCGCCCAAGGTGGTGACGGTGCTCGCGCCGGTCTCGACACCATCCTCGACAAGCTGCGCGAGATGCCGGCCAGCGTGGAGAAGAATCAGATCGCCGCAGCGCTCTTCGGTGGTCAGTGGGAAGACCTCGGCGCCGCGTTCGACCACTTCGACCTGTCGAACGCGCGCGACCAACTGGGCCAGGTCGGCGGGGCGGCAGACGACGCCGCCGACCGGATGGTCAACGGGGCGACCTCGATCGAAGGCCTCAAGCGCACCGTCGAGGTCGCGTCGAACGAGATGCAAGTGGCACTCGCCGAGGGGTTCGGCCCGGTCGTGGCGAGCATCGCCGACGGCATCATGACCCACAAAGACGACATCATCGCCTTCTTCGCCGACAGCGCGGCGGCGGCACTCGATTTCGGCATCGGCATGGGCAACACGGCGGCGGCGGTCCTGCACATCTGGGGCACCACCACCGGCGGCATCGCCGACATGGTCGGTTCGATGGTCGAGTCGATCGGGTCGGGCATGGCGCTGATCGGCGGCATGATCTCGCATATCCCTGGTCTCGGCGGTATCGGCGACGACCTCGAAGAGGCCGGCCACAAAGCCCGCGGCATGGGCGATGCGATCGCAGGCATGGGCGAAAGCGCGCACGGCGCAGCCAATTTCATCGCCGACGAACTGGTGCCGGGGATGGCCAGCGCACGCGACTCGATCAGCGCCACCGGGGATGAGGCCCGCGACACCGCCGCCGGCATGGACATCCTCACCGCCTCGGTGATCGGTATCCCAGACGAGAAAACCATCCTCATCAACGACAACAGCCCCGAGACCAAGGCTCGCCTCGACGAGCTGGGGTTCAAGGTCGAGACGCTGCCCGACGGCACCGTGCGGGTGACCGCCGACACCGAGCAGGGCGAACGCACGATGGACGAGTTCGTCAACCGACCCCGCAGCGCCAAGGTGGTGGTCTACGCGGTCGACGAGAACGGCAACTCGGTCACCATGAACTCGCAGTTCGGTCAGGGCCTCGGCGTACTCAAGCGCGCCGGTGGTGGACCGATCAACGGTCCCGGCGGGCCTCGCGACGACATGGTGCCACTGTGGGGTTCGGCCGGCGAATTCATGCAGCAGGCCGCCGCGGTCGACCACTACGGCCTCGGGTTCATGCACGCGGTCAATAACCGACGCTTCCCGAAGGGACTGGCGAAGGGCTACGCGGGCGGTGGGCCGATCGGCTACGGGCTGCCCGCCGGCAGCGGCGGCGGCGCCGACTTCCCCGACTGGATCGACGCGATGGGCGCCCAGTACGGCGTCACCCCGTCCACCTACGCCGGTCATCAGGAGTCCGACCGCGGCGAAGCGGGCTACGCCCCGAACCCGCAGGGACTCAACCGGGGCATCGACTGGTCTGGCTCGGTCGGCCAGATGCAGGCGTTCGCCGAGGCGATGATGGCCGCCGCCCCGGGTGATCCGTCGATCGAACAAGTCATCTGGATGAACCCGCAGACGGGCCAGAAACTCGGCTGGCACGGCCGCAGCCCCGACACCGACGGCAGCTACTACGCCGCCGACTACAGCGGCCACACCGACCACGTCCACACACGGTTCAGCGCCCAGGTCGGCGCACAGGCCCCCGTATCGGGCGTCCCCGGCGTGTCAACGGTTCCGCTGACCCAGAACCCCGACGGCACCTGGACATCGCCAGACCCGGCGTGGGCAGCCCTGATCGCCCGGGAATCCGGCGGTGACCCCGACATCGTGCAGGGCATCCAAGACGCCAACTCTGGCGGCAACGAAGCCTCTGGCCTGTTCCAGATCGCGCGGGGCACCTGGTCGGGTTACGGCGGCACCGAGTTCGCCGCAACCGCCGGTCAGGCCACCCCCGAGCAGCAGGCCGAAGTTGCCGCGCGCATCTTCAACGCCGAGGGCGGCAGCCCCTGGGGTTCAGGTCTGCCCGGTCGCGAGGACGAGGCCGGGTTGCGGGCAGGACTGACCACCACGTCGGCAGCGGGCCCGGGAACCGACCTCGCCGCCGCGACCGCCGGCGTGCAGCCGGTGATGGTCACCAACTGGCCCAGCGGACTGACCACGACGACGGTGCCGGCACCGCGGGCACCCGAGGCCGACACCACCCCGGTCGCGACCCCCGTCGAGCCCCGCGAGCCCGACGCGTCGGTCACCTCGAAGTACTTCCCCGGCCAGGAACTCAACGTCTACGGCGGGCTCTCCGAGGACGACCTGATCAAGCAATACCCGAGCATGCACCGCTTCGGGGTCGGCGGCACCATCCCCGGCGTCGGCGATGCCGACATCGTGCCCATGCTCGGCACCCCCGGCGAGGAGGTCATCACCAAGAAGGCCGCCCAGCGGTGGCGACCACTACTCAAGGCCATCAACTCCGGCGCACTGCCCGGTTACGCCAACGGCGGCACCATCGGCGGGTTCGCCGGCTACACCGACTCGTCGAGTGACGTCATGGCGCCGAACAACCTGTACGACTGGCTTGGCCTCGGCGTGGGCGCCGGATTCGCGGGCCTGTCGGTCGTCGAACCGTATGCCCAGTCCGCGATCTCGGGCAAGTGGAACCTCGGCAGCATCACCCCGCAGATCAACACCGGCACCAACACCTCGGCGATCGCCTCCGACGTCATCAACGAGGTCGGCGGCCAACTCATGGAGGTGCTGCAGGTGATCGCCGCCAACACCGCCGAAGGTAAGAACGTCACCGTCCGCGTCGAGCAGAAGAGCCCCGGATTCAATGCCCCGCAGTTGTCGGCGATGGCCAACGGGGTCGGCTGATGAGTCACCGACCCCGACGCGCCAAGCGGCTCAGCCACAGCTACGGCGTCACCACGTCCCCGCGGGAGGGCCGCGCCCAGGCGCTCGACTTCATCGCCGCCTACTGCGACGGCGCGGTCATCGATCTCGGATTCGACGTCGACGAGAACACCGCGGTCCTGCTCGGCGGCCTCGCCCACTACGCCCACGCCTACGCACAGATGATGTGGCCCGACCTCGACGACACGGCACGCGCTGCCGCGCTGCGACTCTCAGCACGCCAGGTGAGAGCCAAACACACAGCCTGACAACAGGATTCAGCACCCCCAACAGAAGGAGAAACATCATGACCAGCCCCGACGTGCACCACATCAGCACCTACCGCGCCGGCGGAATCCACGCCGACCTCGGCTTCGTCGACACCGACGGTGTCTATCACTTCGCCAACGGCCGCCGCGTGCTCGCCAACGGCGATGCCCTCGACCCCACCGGCACCAAGGTCGCCAGCAACGCGGTCGTCCTCGCCGACGGCACCCTACGTCGCGGCGACGGCCCCCAGGACGGCCTCGACGCCGCAGCGAACACCGCCAACGCCAAGCACAGCGTCGACAGCCGGTACCAGGACGCCTACGACGCCGACACCGACCTCACCCCTGCTGAGGTCTTCGCCGCGGTGGATGACGCCTGATGGCCTGGAACGACCTCGATCGTGCGATCGGCAAGGCCCTCGACGAGCGCCGCCCCGAACGCAAGGCCGACACCACCAAGACCTACACCAGCATGGCCGACGCCTTCGCCGACCACATGACCCCTAAGACCAAGGAGACGACCGATGACGACGACTGACCCGACCCTCGACACCGCCCAGACCTACGCCGAACTCGCCGAGCGAGTCCGCAACGGCGACACCACCATCACCCGCCAGCAGCTCCGTGAGGCCAAGGAGGCCGAAGAGTTCGCGGAGTTGGAGGCCGAAGCCGCCCGACGCGCTCAGCAGGCCACACAGGCCGCCGAACGCGAGTCCGGTATCGAGCAGCTCAACGCCGACTTCGAGCGCTTCGTCGGCGCCGACAGCGTCCCGGCACGCAAGGCCTACGCCAAAGCGGTCGCCGCCCTGGCTGAACTCGCCACCGCGGTCGACGACCTGCAGGCCAAACGAACAGATCTGCAGGCACAAGCATCCGCGCTCGGTGTCCCGCTGCCCTATCACAACAGGGCCATCAACCAGGGGCGCGATGGATACATCCAGTACGCGGTGACAGAGGCCAGCGGAAAACAGCAGCCGCACCCGCACCCACTGTGGTCCGACAAGCAGTTCGCCGAGCACGACGCCGCCCAGCAGCGCATCGCCGAGGAACAGGAACGCCGCCGCGGCGAGCACGAGAAGAACCACGAGATCGTCGTCGACCACGGCTTCGGCAACTACACGCGGCGCTTCTAACGATGACCTCCTCGACCGTCGAGCAGCCCGGGCGACAGGAGGCCATCGCCCGGGCGCTCGATGTCATCGCCCAAGCCCTCGACCCCCTCGACGGCGAACACACCCGGCTGCGCTGCCACCCCGACGACGCCGGCTGGATCGCCGCGCTGATCAACTTCGCCGCCCAACGCGAACGCGAGACCAACCCCGATCTCGACGACCTCCACATCGCCGCCAGCCTGCGCGGCACCGCCAACCTACTCCGAGAGGTGGGAACCCTTGGCATCCAACCAACCTGACCAGAACAGCGACGGCAACGTCGTGCCCATCGGCAGCAAAGGACCCGCCCGCGGCTACTCGTGGGAACCGTTCAAGGCCAACCACACCAAGAGCATCAAGCACGGCGCCCGCTCCGAGCGGATGATCACGCCGCTGGCCGAGGTGATCGGCAACAGCCTCCTCGAACAGCACAGCCGACTGCGTGACCCGCTCTACCGCGAAGCGGTCCTCGAATACGCCCGCGTGCTCGCCCAGGTCGAACTCTTGCAGGCCTACGTCGACGAACACGGCATGTTCCGCGAGGACGGCACCACCAACGGCGCCGCCGACTACCTGCTGCGTGTGCGCAAACACGCCAGCAACCTCGCCGACCGCCTCGGATTGACCCCGCTGGCCAACGCACGCCTCGGCAAAGACACCGCCGCCGCCCAGTTCGACGTCGCCAAGCTGATGGCCGAGATCGCGAAACAGGAGAACAGCCGTGACGACAGCGCCTGACATCACCGCCGACGACTTCCGCGCCGGCCTACGCTCGGCCGACAAATTCGCCGAACACCTCGTCGGACAACCACTGTGGCCCCACCAGCGCGACATGGTCACCAACCCCGCCCGCTACCGGATGATGTGCGCCGGCCGCCAGGTCGGCAAGTCCCGCGCACTGGCCATCGAAGCCCTGCACACCGCCTACACCCGCCCCGGCTCGCTGACCCTGCTCATCTCCGCGGGAGAAACCGCCTCGCTGCGCCTGCTCGAAGAATGCGCGTCGCTCGCGATGGGCTCGCCGATGCTGTCGGGTTCGGTCCTCGACGACCATAAGAAGCAACTGACCCTGTCCACCGGGTCGCGGATCATCTCGGTACCAGCCTCCCAGAAACAGATCCGCGGCTGGCCGGTCGACCTGCTCATCATCGACGAGGCCGGATTCGTCGACAACGAGATCTGGCGCGCCGCCGAACCGGCCATCATCGCCCGCCCCGGCAGCCGCATCATCCTGTCGTCGTCACCGTGGGGCGGCATCGACCACTTCTTCCGCCAGCTCTGGAACCGCGGCATGACCGCCCCCGACGAGCGCTACGCCTCATTCCACTGGCCGACCTCGCTCAACCCGAACGTGTCGGCCGACGACCTCGCCGCCATCCAGGAACGCGAACCGTCGCACTACTTCAACCGCGAATACCTCGCCGAGTGGACCGACGAGGCCGGCGCCTTCTTCACCACCACCGAGATCGACGAGGCCACCGCGCCGTACACGCTGCTCGACCCGATGACCGCCCGCAGCGACTACCGCGTCGTCGGCGGCATCGACTACGGCATGGCCCACGACGCCAACGCGGTGGTCTACCTGGCTGCCTCCGGCGACCCCGACCTCAACGCAAACCGCTACGGCGACGACCCCGTCTTCTGGATACCGGCCATTGAGCAGCACTACCGCATGGCCTACGCCGACTTCATCGACCGACTCGTCGACCACTCCCGACACCTGCACGTGCAGCGGTTCATCTCCGAGACCAACGGCGTCGGCGCCATGCCCACCCAGATCCTGCGCGACCGCATCACCCAACAGACGATGGCCGGCGGCCGTCACAGCATGGTCAACGCCGTCACCACCACCGCAGCCCGCAAGAACGCCGGATTCAGCCGCATCAAGGTACTCCTGCAGCAAGGCCGCCTCGTCCTGCCCCAGCATCCTGACCTGCTACGCCAGCTCCACGCACTGACCTACGAACAGATGGACAGCGGCACCCTGAAGATCTCGGTACCCGAGAATATCGGCCACGACGACCTCGCGATGGCCCTGATGCAGGCCGCCTCGGTCATCAACACCAACAGCGCCAGCGCGATCGCCTGGCCATCAACACTCGGCGGCAGCGGCGACATCCTGTCGACCGCTCGCGGCACACGCATCCCGACTCAGCCATCATGCAGCCCCAACGAATCAATCTTCTGGGGCGGCAAGGGCGACAAGGTCTGAGAGGCATCATGAAGATGATCGCGGCCACTGGTGAATCCCACTGTTGTGATTCACTTTTGGCGACAGTATGGCGATCATCACCGGAATAACACCGCTCGGCGTGCGTTATCCTGGTGTGGACACGGACTTTAGTAGCGGCTAAAGTCTCGCCAATGGCCTGCGTAGAGCGGAGGTTGGTATTCAGAGGGCAGATACATGATGTGGAGTGCGCCGTGCGGACGGACATGTCGTGTCCTGCGGGACAGTTCCTCGATGCACTCAAGCGAGGCGTGTGGGAGCCCGACCCCGACGCCGAGTCCATCCCCAGCGACGAACAGCTTGAGGACTGGGCATGTTTGCTGAACGCGATCAAGTTTTGGGCGAACGAGGGAGAACCACAGTACACCCGTACCGTCGAGTACCTTCGTAGCGGAATTTGGGAATTCAAGCGAGGCGCGAAACGCCTCTCCTTTTACGACACTGACGGCAATGGTAGCTACACCGAGAAGCGTAAGCTTCAGCACTTCAGTGAGTCGGAGCACCCTGACAGCGACTACTGGTATATCCCCGACTTCGACCAGCAGATTCGTCTCGGTCACGCCTTCCCGAAAGTCGGACAGAAGACCGAACCGGACGACCTGCAAGACGCCGAAGTGGTCCGAGAGGAGGACTTGGAACATGACCGACAGGAATAGTTCGCTGTATGACGAGGTCGCGGCGACCGACGTGGGTGCCCAATCATTGGCAGCCGCCGATCTGGCAGGTCAAGTCATGCGTCTACTCGAACAAGCCGTTCGAGAAGCTGGCGTCGATCAGAAAACGCTCGCTTCCCGCTTGGGCGTCACCGAGGGCCGCGTGTCGCAGGTTCTGAATGGCGATGGCAACCTTCGAGTCGCCGCAGTTGGTCGCTACCTTCGCGCGCTCGGATACGAGGTCACCCTGTCAGCCAAGCCTGTTGATGGCGATGGCGAAGACCTGCCCAAACGGCGGAGCCGATCGGAAACGAAGAACCCCGCCGGCGCCGAATGGCGCGGAATATTGGCCGGTGACCTGACTGACGTTGGTCTCGCGCGCTCGTACACTACGGCGATGGAAATCGGCTTGCCGATGGCGAGCCTCCGCTGTAGCGAACTGAGTATGACAGTTGTCGACGGCAATTGGGGCAACTTCGACGCGTTTGGCATGGAAGTCGCAGACTACCGATGAGCGAAGCCGGCAATATTCGGCAGATCGACGACCCACACGATCTGCTCGAGCTGGTCGAGCTGACCGACGTTCGGTTCTACGAGAGCGCGGCGAAGCGACGACTTGACGGATCTGAGCGTGGTGACGATACATTCCGGGTTGCAGTGCGCCACGACGATCAGGAGCTCGAAATCCGTTGCCGGACACGTATCGAGTCCGACGCCGCGACATTCATCGCGGACGCCGGCGCTGTATATCAACTAACCGAGCCTGTTGAAATATCACCCCAGGCGCTAGAGACGTTCGTAGGGCGCGTCGGCGTAATGGCCGTGTATCCGTTTCTTCGCGAAGCGGTCAGTCAGGGGGCTGCGCGACTGACTGTAGCCCGGCCGTTGCTGCCTATGCTGGTTGGCGGAAATGTCCCTCTTGAGCGCGACGAGAGTTCGCACATAGAGGATGACTGACCCTATTGGTCACACCGTGGTCACACGAGACCAATCGACAGCGGATAATCCCGGTCGACACTCGACCGCAGAAACCGCCCGCGAACTGCTCATTCTATCGACGGCGGGTGATCCTGATCGACCTCGGATGACGGCGGATTCCGTCTTTTAATCCGCAGGTCCCAGGTTCGAGCCCTGGTGGGGGCACCATCGTTGTCGGCCGACGTCGGCTACGTTCCCGATCCGGCCAGTGGTCACCGCCACCGGGCCACGGGCAGGCGCCGACCCCGGGCTACGGTCAAGCCCGTCCCCTGCTACATCGGTCTGATCGTCAGTGCTTTGATCGCGACGTTGTATGACTCCATCTGCCCGACGCACACCATGAGGCAAGGATGAGACCGGTGACAGCGATCATCCCGTGCCCTGCGGAAACTAGTGCTGAACCGGCGCCGCCATTCCCACGAAGGCGACGATGTGGTGGCCACCCGGGTTGCTCTGGATGGGCACCTCGTCCCAGTTGTTGGCGACCCACACATTGCCCGACTGATCCACCGCCACACCGGTATTGCGGACAAGTCCGTCGAAGGCATAGCCGGTGATCTCCGGCGAGATCGGCGCTCCGGTCCTCTTTCCGGGCGGGCAGGTCCGGGTGTTGACGCCGCAGAAATGTGACAGCCGTTTGCCACCGAAGTTGGCGACCCACACATTGCCGTCACCATCGGTCGCGATTCCCCACGGCAGAGTCGCGCCGCCACCGTAGAACGGTCCGGCCACCGGCTGTCCGTCCGGGCTGATCAAGCTGACCGAGCCGATCGTGGACGGTGTGCTGGGCCGCTCGGGGCACGGCAGGGTCACCGCCCCCGAGTTGGCCACCCACACGTTCCCGGCCTTGTCGGCCGCCACCCCCATCGGCTTCTGGAACATCCCGGTCAACGGGGGCCGCACGGGCTTACCCGTGTAATCCAACACCGCGACATTGTTGCTCTCCATACCGCTTACGAAGACATGCCTGCCGTTGTCGACCACACCGAATGCCTGCTTCAGTCCGGCGTCGATGGTGCGTGCGCGGGACCGGTCACCATCGGGGTACACCGTGACCGTGCCCGACCCACAGTTGGCCATCCAGAGACTGCCGCGCCGGTCGAAGGTCATGCCCTGCGGCCAGTCCAGGCGTCCCTGCGTGTACCCGGTGGACGGCGAGATCGGCTGCCCCTGTGGAGTGAACTCGGACACCGAGTTGTGCGGTGGCTGATCGGGGCACCCGGGTGCGGCGAATCCGTAGTTGCTGGCCCACACGTTGCCCGACGGGCCGAGCGTGACACCGAAACCTGACCCCGAAAGACCACCGCCCCGGTACGGTGATCCGTCGACCATCGCGCCGTCAGGTCCGAACTTGAACAGCATGTCGCTGGCACACACGGGAACCCGCCGGTCCGAGTTGTAGACGTAGTTGTTGTTGACCCACAGGTTGCCCTCCGGATCGATGGCGAAGTTGCCGGGACCGTCGATCAGGCCGCCGCCACCGTCGAAGCGCAGCGCCAACGTCCAGGACGTGGGCGGCAGGGCGACACCCGGCCCGAACACCGGCCGGGTTTTGGCCAGGGTGAACAGCTCCAGTGCCTTGTTGCCCGGGTTGCGGGTGATCGAGGCGAACGCCCGCAAGCTGTCCGGCGGCACCGGCCAGCCCGGGGTGGTCGCTCCCGCGCGCAGGGCGTCACAACCCGATGTCGCCGCGACGCAGGCGGCGAGCATGTTGGTCATCGAGGTGAAGGTGGCAAGTGTCGAGGTCTGTCCGCCGTTGGGTGAACTGGTGATCACCCGGCCCAGCCGGCCGGTCGCGACATCGACCAGGTTCGGCACCATCGACGCGGCATTGACCACGCCCGGCGCGCGACCGGTGATGCCCGCCGTGCCGAGGAACTGCGCCATCGCCACACCGGTCGCCACCGTGGTGCGCTCGTTGAGCACCACCCGTCCAGAATGGCCGGCCGGCAGCACGGTGGCGAAGGTCGGCCGGTTGCCCTGCCCCGGCGCCTTCGCAGTCAGATACAGCACGGCACCCGGTCCCGGACTCGCGGACACCGGCACGACAAAGGATCCGTTGGGCGACGTGGTCGCGCGACCCACCACCCGCGCGGCCTGCGATGGCGACCCCGACATCGCAGCGGTGACCGCCCACCCGGCGCCGTTGCCGGTCGACGGGTTCACCGCCCCGCCCACCGAGTCGCCGGGCGCACCAAAGGCCGGGACCGTGATGCTGCCGGCCAGCACCACGGCCAACGCGGCGATCAGCGGAGCAGCCAAGCGATATCGCTTCCTCGAACCACCCTCACCTGATTGACTGGTCTGCGATCTGACGGAAACATGAGAGCCGTTGGTACGCAAGGTGAAACCGCCTTGTATTCCGGCGCGTCGGGGACTGCTCGCGACTGACGCCGTGCTGAGGATGACCAATTCGGTGCTCTCGCATGGTAAACGACTGCCCTACATTTTTCGCCACAAACAGCCAAATGCACGTAGACCGGACGTGTGGGGTCCGGCGCACATTCGGCCATCGGGCTGCGCTCGTCCACCGGGTGAGGGATGATCGCAGAATGAGGGTCGCCCTGTTCGCCACCTGCTTCAACGACACGATGTGGCCGGGCACCCCGAAGGCCACGGTGCTGCTGCTCGAACGCCTCGGTGTCGATGTGGAGTTCCCTCTCGAGCAAACCTGTTGTGGGCAGATGTTCACCAACACCGGCTATGCCGACGAGGCGATCCCCGGTGTCCGCCGCTTCGTCGATGTGTTCGCCGCGTACGACGCCGTGGTGGCCCCCTCGGGTTCCTGCGTCGGCTCGGTGCGCCACCAGCACCGCCTGATCGCCGACCGGGCCGACGATCACACACTGCGCTCGGCCGTCGACACCATCGCACCAAAGGTGTATGAGCTCAGCGAGTTCCTCATCGACGTGCTCGGAACAGTAGACGTCGGAGCTTATTTCCCGCATCGGGTCACCTATCACCCGACGTGCCACTCCCTGCGGATGCTGCGCGTCGGGGACAAGCCGTTGCGACTGCTGCGGGAGGTTCGCGGCATCGACCTCGTCGAATTGCCCGAGGCCGAGCACTGCTGCGGCTTCGGGGGCACGTTCGCGATGAAAAACGCCGACGTCTCGGTCTCGATGGGATCGGACAAGTGCAGCAATGTGAAACGCTCCGGCGCCGAGGTGGTCGTCGCCGGTGACAACTCCTGCCTGGCACACATCGGCGGACTACTGAACCGAGAACGGTCGGGCATCCGCACGATGCATCTGGCCGAGATCCTGGCCGCCACCGAGCGGGAGCCGGTGTGAGCGCCCAGTCGACGACCGGCGGTCATCCCCATGTCGGGGTGACCACCCAGTTCGTCGGCATGCCGACGTTCCCGGACGCGGCGCGTTCGGCGTTGGCAGACGCCACCCAGCGGCGCAACCTCGCCCACGCGACGGGGATCATCCGAACCAAACGTGCCGAGGTCGTCGCCGAGCTGGACAACTGGGAGCAATTGCGCGCCGCCGCAGCAGCCATCAAGGACCAGACCCTGCGACATCTCGATCAACATCTGATGCGGTTCGAGGAGAATGCCACTGCCGCCGGCGCGGTGGTGCACTGGGCTCGTGACGCCGAGGAGGCCAACCGCATCGTCATCGATCTCGTGCGCGCGGCCGAAGCCGACGAGGTGGTGAAGGTGAAATCGATGGCCACCCAGGAGATCGAGCTCAACGAAGCACTCGCCGATGCCGGAATCGACGCCTGGGAAACCGATCTCGCGGAGCTGATCGTGCAACTCGGCGACGACTGGCCCAGTCACATCCTCGTGCCCGCGATCCACCGTAATCGAAGTGAGGTCCGGGAGATATTCCGGCATCGCATGGGTCAGGTGGGACGGCCCGCTCCCGACGACCTCACCGATGAGCCACGCCGGCTGGCCGAAGCCGCTCGGCTTCACCTACGGGAGAAGTTCCTTCGGGCGAAAGTCGGGATCAGCGGCGCCAACTTCGCGATAGCCGACACCGGTAGCCTCGTCGTGGTGGAGTCCGAGGGCAACGGCCGGATGTGCCTGACCTTGCCCGAGACGGTGATCTCCGTGGTGGGTATCGAAAAGCTGCTACCGACCTGGGCAGATCTCGAGGTCTTTCTACAGGTGTTGCCCCGCTCGAGCACCGGCGAGCGGGAGAACCCGTACACGTCGGTGTGGACAGGGGTCACCCCCGGCGACGGGCCCCGCAACGTGCACATCGTGTTGCTCGACAACAATCGCAGCACCGTTCTCGCCGACGAAGTGGGTCGCGATGCGTTGCGGTGCATTCGCTGCTCGGCGTGCCTCAACGTCTGCCCGGTGTACGAGCGAACCGGTGGGCACGCCTACGGTTCGGTGTATCCCGGCCCGATCGGCGCGATCCTCACCCCGCAACTGCGCGGCACCGGTTCGGCCGTCGACGCCTCGTTGCCCTTCGCGTCGAGCCTCTGCGGCGCATGCTCGGATGTGTGCCCGGTCGCCATCCCCATCCCAGAACTGTTGGTCCATCTGCGCACCCGCGTCGTCGACGAACACCGGGGCGGCATGCCTACCCCCGAGACGGGGGCGATGAAGGCGATGGCGTGGATGTTCGGGAGTCATCGCCGACTCGAGGCCGCACAGCGGGCGGCGACGGTGGGCAACCGCCTGCTGGGCCGCCGCACGAGCATCGGCGCGCTGCCCGGTCCGCTCGCGGGATGGAGTTCGGCCCGCGACATCCCGGTCCCGCCGGCCGAATCCTTCCGACAGTGGTGGAAGCGCGAACGGTCCGAGAAGGCCGATGAGCGCGGGGCCGCCCAGTGAACGCCCGCGAGGAAATCCTCAGCCGGGTCAGAGCCGCGCTCGCCGACGTCACCGATCCCGATCCCGCCGAGACGCGGGTGGACTGGTCCTACGGTGAGATCGTCGACACCGGCGACCTTCCGGTGGTCGACCGTTTCGCCGAGCGCGTCGCCGACTATCGCGCTGCCGTCGAACGCGTCGCAGAGCACGAGTTGGCGGCCGCCGTCAGCGCGGCCCTGTCGGGGGTGGGTGGCCCGATCTTGGCCGACGACACGGTGCGCCGCCGCCTCGACCTCCCCACGCTCGACTGGCTCGACGACGATCAGCTGTCGCCCCGCGAACTGGACAGCGCCGGAGCCGTGGTGACGACCGCCGCGGTCGGAATCGCCAACACCGGCACCATCGTGCTCGACCACAGCTCCGGACAGGGTCGGCGGGCCTTGTCGCTTGTGCCGGATGTGCACGTGTGCATCGTGGATGCCGGCCAGGTGGTCAGCGACGTCCCGGAAGCGGTCGCTCACCTCATCGGGATCGGTGCGCAGAGCCGCCCGCAGACCTGGATCAGCGGCCCCAGCGCGACCAGCGACATCGAGCTGGACCGGGTGGAAGGCGTCCACGGCCCGCGGGCCCTGCACGTGGTCATCGTGGACTGAGCGAGGCATCCTCCGGCGTCGGGGGTACCGGCGCACTGGCGTCCTGCACCGCATCGACCGCGTCGACGAACGGCGGGATGAAGAACTGCGCGCCCAACACACAGCACGCGTGCCCGCCGTCGACCTCGAAACGGCGAGCCGCCGGGATGCCGTCTATCAGCAGTTGCTGGCGCGCAGGCTCCACGACACGGTCACGCACCGAGACGACCACCGACGTCGGGACATCGATCTCGGCCAGCCAGCCGCGGGAGTCGAAGCCACCCAAGCCCTCCCCGAAGTGGCCCAGGTGCGACAGCGGGGTGGAGAAGAACTGCCGCAGCGCCCACACCGAGGTGTGACCGACGGGATCGTCGAGCCGGTTGAGCCGTGGTTTCGGGAGTGCCCGGTACATACCGGTCATCAGTCGTCCGGTGCGATGCGATTGGGCGCGCAGGTCCGGGTCGTTGGTGCTGAAGTACGGGCCCGTCGAGCACAACACCAATCCCGAGACCCGCCGGCGATGGCGTCGCCAGACCAGTTGGGCGATACCGCCGCCCATGGAGAAACCGGCGGCGGTGAACCTCTCGATGCCGAGTTCGTCGGCGAGGGCCGCGACGTCGTCGGCGCAGTCGCGCAGATCGAACCGGTCGGATCGGATGCCGCGGCCGTGCCAGCGCTGATCCATCGTGATCACCCGGTATCGCTTGTTCAGCTCCGGGATGACCGGATACCAGCAGAGCAGCCCGGTGGTCAGCACCGAGTGCAGCAGAAACACCGCGGGTGCATCGCGCGGTCCGGAGTCGGTGACGAACACCGGGCCCCGGTCCGGGAGCTCGACCATCGTCCCGGACGGGACGTCGCGCGCCGGATACGGCCGCAGCACATGACCGAATGCCCGACCCACGCCGCGGACGAACTGAGAACTCATGGACTCGACGCTACGCGCTTTCGGTTGAGAATCTGCTGTGCTCACCTCAGCGGACGCTCACCGATAGTCGATGACCATCCGACCCTCGATCGCACCCTTCTCCATCCGCCCGAAGACCTCGTTGATCTCGTCGAGTCGCATCGTCGCGACGGTCGGCTTGATCAGCCCGCGTGCGTAGAAGTCGAGCGCCTCGGTCATGTCCTGCCGGGTACCCACGATCGAGCCCCGGATGGTGAGTCCTTTGAGCACCACGTCGAAGATCGGCGCGGGGAAATCGCCCGGCGGCAGGCCGACGAACACGATGGTTCCGCCGCGCCGGGCCATGCCGATGGCCTGACCGAATGCCTGCGGATGGACTGCGGTGACGAGCACGCCGTGGGCGCCACCGGTCTGTTCTTGCACCGCGACCGCCACATCAGTGGTCTTCGCGGCGTTCACGGTCACCTCGGCGCCGAGGTGACGGGCGAGGTCCAGCTTGTCGTCGGCGATGTCCACGGCCGCCACCCGCATGCCCATCGCCTTCGCGTACTGCACGGCAACGTGACCGAGTCCGCCGATTCCGGAGATCACCACCCACTGCCCGGGTTTGGTGTCGGACACCTTGAGCCCCTTGTAGACGGTGACCCCGGCGCACAGGATCGGGGCGACCTCCACCGGGTCGACCCCATCCGGGATCCGCGCGGCGAATCGCTCGTCGACGAGCATGTGCGTCCCGAAGGACCCGTTCACCGAGTAACCACCGTTGCTCTGCTTCTCGCACAGCGTCTCCCAGCCTGTCCGGCAATACTCGCAGCTCCCGCATGCCGACCACAGCCACGCGTTGCCGACCTTGTCGCCCACCATCAATTCGGTGACGCCGGGGCCGAGGGCAACCACCGTCCCGTAACCCTCGTGCCCGGGCACGAACGGTGGTGACGGCTTGACCGGCCAGTCGCCGTGTGCGGCGTGCAGGTCGGTGTGGCAGACCCCTGAGGTCTCCAGTTTCACCAGCGCCTGGCCGGGGCCCGGTTCGGGGAGGTCGAGTTCGGTGACTTCGAGCGGATCGCCGAACGCGGTGACCACCGCCGCTGTGAACTTCTGATCTGACATCTCACACCACCTGTCGTCTCAACGGATCCCCCGGACGCTTCCAGTCTTCGCGATCCGGGCCGCGGCGGGCGCGGTTTCGGGTGAACAATCGGTTCAGGCGGAACCTCGGCGGCTCTCGAATCGGCAGCGAAGAGCAGGCCGCGTGATCCACAACACACGCGAACGTGGGATGCTCGAGGACATGATGGACATAGACCGCCCCAAGATCGAGGGGTCAGTGACCGTCGGAGACGACGGACAGCGTCGTATCGGGTTCGCCGAGTTCGGTTCGGCCACCGGACGCGCACTGTTCTGGCTACACGGCACTCCGGGCGCACGACGACAGATCCCGACCGAGGCGAGGGCGTTCGCCGCGCAGCACGGACTGCGCATCGTCGGCCTCGACCGGCCCGGGGTCGGTTCGTCGACGCCGTACCGGTACCGCAACGTGGCCGAGTTCGCGTTGGACCTCGAGATCGTCGCCGACGCACTCGGTATCGAGGAGTTCGCGGTCATCGGTCTGTCCGGCGGTGGCCCGTATGCCCTCGGTGTCGCGCACACCTTCCCCGACCGGGTCGTCGCCGCAGGTGTCCTCGGTGGGGTCGCCCCCACCGTCGGTCCCGATTCCGCGCCCGGCGGCGCCATGCGACTCGGGCGCGCGGCGGCGCCGGTGCTCGGTGTTGCCGGCGCGCCGATCGGCAAGGTGGTCAGCTCGGTACTCGGCGTCGCCCGTCCGATCGCCGACCCGGCGATCGCGATCTATGGCCGATTGTCCCCGGAAGGGGATCGAGAGTTGTTGTCGCGGCCGGAATTCCGCGCGATGTTCCTCGACGACCTATTGCACGGCGGCTCCCGTCGGATGGAGGCGCCGTTTGCCGACATCGTGGTGTTCTCCCGGGACTGGGGCTTCCGCGTGTCCGAGGTGACCGTGCCGGTGCGTTGGTGGCACGGCGACCGCGACCACATCATCCCCCACGCACACGGCGAACACATGGTGGCCATGCTCCCCGATGCCAAGTTGTTCACCATGCACGGCGAGAGCCACCTCGGCGCTCTCGGCCTCTCCGTGGAGATCATCACCGAACTGCTGACCGTGTGGGACCAGCCGCGCTGAACCGTCGAACACCGAGCGCATCGACAGATACGGCAACCCGCTCAGGGTGCGGTGCCCGCGAGGCCCACGGCCAGCCCGAGCACCACACCCATCACCGCGAGTTCCACTGTCGCCAAACGCAACGAGGTGGCCTCGCTGAGCTGATGCCGGTCGACGCCGGGAACCCAACGGCGCCGCGCGTACACGCCCAGCCCGATGAGGATCACCAGGCCTACCGCCTTGGCCAGCAGGACGCGACCATAACCGGTGTCGAGCAGGTCGCCGAGGCCGATCTGCAGCGCAGCGCTGATCAGCCCCGTCGTCGCGATCCCCGCGACCGCCCACAGTGCGCGGGAAGAGAACTCCGGCAACGCCGAGGCCCAGCCCCGGCGCCCGCGGACGACGAGCACCATCGCGGCCAGGGTGCCGCACCACCAGGCGGCGGCAAGCGCATGCGCACCGACCAGGATCGGCCCGATCGCGTGTTGGCCAGGGTGGCCGGTGATCGACGTCGCGAGCACTCCGACGCCGGCCAGCAGCGCATAGGAAGCTGCAGGTGGTGCCGCGCGGCCGGTGAGCTCCACACACACCAGCCCGACCACCAGACACGAGGCGACCAGAGTGACCATCTCGGGGGCCCCGGCCCGCAGCGTGTCGACGAACTGACCTAGCCCCACGGCGGTCGGTGCCCGACCCGACTGATCGGCGGTTCGCAGCCAGGCCGCCACCGCGACCCCGACGAACCAGGCCGCACCGGCCACACCCACCGCCACCGGCGACGGCACGAGCCCGAGAACCGGGAGCGAACCGAGACCCACGAGGAGCACCGCGGCCGCCAGCGCGACCGTGTTGGGCAATGACGTCGCGGCCGGGCCGGCGGGAGCCGCAAGCAGCCAGCATCCGCCGAGACCGACAAACATCGCGGCCGACGCCGCGGCGATGGCCGCCGCCCGCTGCCGCTGATGCACAGGCCCGCGGCGTCCCGCCGTCGTGTTCATCGCACCGTCATACCGACCGGCCCGACCGCCGCGACAGTACGACGACCACGCCGAGTCCACCGACGAGCACCAGCACTGCCACGACGATGAACGGCCACAGCGGTGGACCGTCGTCGCCGGAGTCGGCCGCGGTGTCGGCGACCGGTCCAGGCGTCCCGGACCCGGCGACGGTCAGCTCGAAGCTGCGCTGTCCGTCGACGGGATGTCCGTCGGCCGAGGTCACCCGATAGTTGAGCGTGTAGGTGCCGGTTGGCCCCAGTTCACGCAAGCCGACACTGAGCCGTGGGCCGTCGACGACGGCGTCGCCGTCCTGCCAGTAATTGCCGTCCGGGCCCACCACGGTCAGCACCGCAAAGGCTTCCTGGAGCGGCTCGTTGAAGGTTACGGTGGCCCGCGCCGGACTCGACTCCACCCGGGCTCCGTCGTCGGGGTCCGATGAGACCACCTGCGAATGGGCGTGCGCCTCGGGCGCGGTGACGACGCCGAACAGGGCGGAGCACAACACCCCCGCCACGACTGCGACGGCAGTGGTGATCATCCGACTGCTACGCATCATCGGAGCCGCTCTCACCGGTGCCGGACGACTTGGCAGCGCGGCCGGCGCGGGTCAAGGCGGCCACGCCGAAGACCGCACCGAGCGCACCGACGATCAGTCCGATGCCGCCGAGCCACCGTGCGGTGTCATCGGTGGACGAGTCGGCGGCCTCGGCAGTGGTCTCGTCGGACGCCGAACCCGTGCCGTGGTGGCCACCGTCGCCATCGGCGACCGGCAACGTCAGCACCGGCGCGGGGTGGTCGGGTTCCGCACCATCGGCGCCCATCGGCTCCGACCACGAGACCTCCTCGCCGTCGCCGTAGGTCTGGGTTGCGGGCAGGGCGATGCTGTCCTCCTCCGGGAACGGTCCGCCCGAGATACGGAACTGCGCGAACTCTCCGACGGGGACCCCGGGGCTGCCCGGCAGCGCGGACCAGGTGATCGAGGTGACCTCCTCGGTGGACGGGTCCTTGGTCACCGTGGACCGCCAGCCCGACATCACCTCGGGTCGGGCGGACTTCAGGTTCGGCAGGGTAACGGTGAGTGTGGTGGTAGCGGCGGTCTCGGATTCGTTGGGAACCACGAGTGTCACCACGCCGTAGCCGCCCTGGGTGAGGGTGGGCGCGGTGGCCGACACGTGGGCTGCGGCCGCGCCGGCACCGGCCAGCGTGCCGGCGGCGGCGATGGACAAGGCTGCGGCGGGTGCCGCGAGGCATCGGATCATGCGGTTGTTCATGGTGAGAAGTCCTGTCTGTGCGGGCACCTCAGCGCCCCGGTGCTCGCGCCGGCCGATGCCGGCGAAGGGGTATGCCCGGCGAGCCGAAACGCTGCCAGGCATCGATGTCGAGGAATCAGGACCTACCGGGCGGGGCTCGTACGCCGCAGCCACCGATGACCAGCGCGCCACCCGACCGGAACATCTCGCGACTGATCGCCGCAACAGTGTGGGATGCGATGACCGATATGACGGTGATCGCGCGAATTGTCGAGGTCAGCGCGGCGAGTAGGCCGGCCGCCACGACGATGAGCAGCGCACTGACCGGGATGGCGATTGCGTGCGTCACCGTCATCGGGAGCAGGGCGTGCTGGTCGATGTGCATCGCCGGATGCCCGACCGACATCGCCACGTGCGCAGCCAACTGCGCCGCGGTGAGCGCGATGACCGCCGACAGCGTCGCCTTCAATGTCGATCGACGTCGGAGATCGCCCATGGCCAGCGTGGTGAGGACACCGATGGCAGCGGTGAGCAGCATGCCTCCGGTTGAGGGGAGCGCGCCGGCACCGAGCCCGTGGGCGGCCACCGCAACCACCGGCACCACGACACCGGCGGCGACACGCGTCAGCGTGTCACGGCCCCGGTCCGATGGCGTCCTGCTCATGAGGCCTCATCCTAATGACGCCTCACGGCGGTTCTGCGGGCAGATTCGCCTGGAGCGCTCGCGGCACCGGCCGAGCGTGGCGGGAGGTTCGAGTTGAGCCTCACCGGGCCCCGCGGCGAAGGGTGACCCGATACGTGTAGTGCTCGGGGAGGAAATGGCTGATCGCGAGTTCCACCGCGTTGCCGGCCGCATCGGTGTAGAGGCGGTCGACCCGCAACATCGCATGCCCCTCGGCGCACTGCACCTGTTCGGCCACCGCAGCATCGGCCGACGCCACCGTGATCGACTGCGCCGCCTCGGTGATCGGATGCGGCAAATGCGGCTCCAACAGCCCGATCATGGTGTGAGTACTGGTGGCACCGTGGGCGAGTTCGACGCGATCGGCCACCAACCGTCCCACCGATTCCGGCCACCACACGGTGGTCGACACGAATGGCACACCGTCGTGAAATCGCCGAAACGTCAACCGGTGGACCAGATCGGTGTCGAGACGCAGCCGCCCGGCCGCGTCCAGATCCACCTGACGACGCGGCGCCGACACCACTTCCATCGTGGTGTCGGCCGACAGGTTCATCAGATCCTCGATGGAACCGAGTTGGCGAAGATAACGCCCGGCCCCCTCGGTGGCGAAGGTGCCCCGGCCGGGCACCCGATACACCGACCCCTCGGCCACCAGGTCCTGGAACGCGCGCCGGACGGTCTGCCGGCTCAACCCGAATTCGTCGGAGAGTTCGGACTCGGTGGGCAGACGCACCCCGCCGCGATAGCGTCCCTCGGCGATCTGCGCGCGCAACGTCGCGGCGAGCGCCCGGTAGGCCGGTTCGGCGAGACCACGTGAGCTCATCGAGCTGATCCTATCGGCCCTCAGATGCCGCCCCGGGAAACGAGTTGGGCGGCGATCACGTTGCGCTGGATCTCGTTGGTGCCCTCACCGACGATCATCAGCGGTGCGTCCCGGAAGTACCGTTCGACGTCGAACTCGGTGGAATAGCCGTAGCCACCGTGAATCCGAACCGCGTTGAGGGCGATCTCCATGGCCATCTCGGAGGCGTAGAGCTTGGCCATCCCCGCCTCCATGTCGCAGCGTTCACCCTTGTCGTACTGTTCGGCGGCATGCCAGGTCAGTTGCCGCGCAGCGGTCAGTTTGGTCGCCATGTCGGCCAGATAGTTGCCGATGGACTGGTGTTTCCAGATCGGCCGACCGAACGACTCCCGCTGCTGCGCATAGGTCAACGAGTCCTCGAGCGCCGCGGTCGCCACACCCAGGGCGCGACACGCGACCTGGATGCGTCCGGTCTCCAAGCCCTTCATCATCTGCCCGAAGCCCTTGCCCGGCGTCGTGCCGAGGATTGCCGAGGCGGGCACACGGTAGCCGTCGAAGGACAGCTCGCAGGTCTCCACGCCCTTGTATCCGAGCTTCGGTAGGTCACGCGAGACCGTCAGCCCGGGGCCGTGCTCGCACAACACGATCGAGATCCCGCGGTGGCGGGGCTCGGCGGCCGGATCGGTCTTGCACAGCAACGCGATCAGTCCAGAACGGCGGGCGTTGGAGATCCACGTCTTCGACCCGGAGATCACCAGATCGTCACCTTCGGCCTTGGCCACGGTCGACATGTTTTGCAGATCCGAGCCCCCGCCCGGTTCGGTCAACGCCATCGTCGCCCGCATCTCGCCGGTGGCCAGACGGGGCAGGTAGTTCTGCTTCTGTTCCTCGGTACCGAACAGCGTCAGCAACTTGGCCACCACGGTGTGCCCGCCCATCGCCCCGGCCAGACTCATCCAGCCGCGCGCCAATTCCTGAGTGACCTGCGCATAACACGGCATCGATACCGGCGAACCGCCGTACTCCTCAGGCACCGCCAGACCGTAGATGCCGATCTGCTTCATCTGCTCGATCCAGCGCTCCGGATACTCGTTCGCGTGCTCCACGTCCTGCACGGTCGGCTTGACGTCGCGGTCGATGAACGCGCGCACCGTATCGACCAGGAACGACTCCTCGGCGTTCAAGCCACCCATAACCTACCTCGCCAATCCCACGTGTTAGAAAACCAATTTGTACGGCCATATTCACCGTCGGACATGTCCCTGTCAAGACTCGAGGCGCACTTCCCAAGTTATGGGCACGTCTGGTAAGAGTCAGAGGACCATATTTGGCCGCACATTTTGCCATCGCAATGGCACCCCGGCCGATCGAGACCAACGGATCGAGGCTCGCCGATGCAGACCGTTCGACGACGAGCAGTGCTCGTCGCACCCGCCTCCGACGACCGAAAGGCCCGCAAGGCGCTCGCGTCAACCGCCGACGAGGTCGTACTGGACCTCGAGGACGCCGTCACCCCGGAGAACAAGGAATCAGCCCGAACGGCCGCCGCCGCCCTGGTCGCCGAATTCGGTGCGCAACGACCGGTGTCCATCCGGGTCAACGCCTTCGACACCGAGTGGTTCACCGACGACCTCGCGGCGTGCGCGGCGATGGGCGAGGGCCTGAGTGCCGCCGTGATGCCGAAAGCCGAGTCGCCTGAGCACCTCACAGAGGCAGACCGACTACTCGGCGACTCCCCCGCCGCGCTCCAGATCCTCGTCGAGACCCCCACCGGCATCCGCGATGTCGCGCACCTGTGCGCGGCCACCGACCGACTGGCCGCGATCATCATCGGCTACGCCGACCTCGGTGCGGCACTGGGTCGCTGGCCGTCGGCACCACCATCGGTGTGGCATCCGATCCAGGAGAGCGTCCTCGTCGCGGCCAGGGCGGCAGGCGTGTCCGTGGTCGACGGGCCGCATCTGACCATCGCCGACGACGACGCATTCCGAAACGCCAAGACCTGGGTCCGGGACCTCGGCTTCGACGGCACATGGGTCATCCATCCCGCCCAAATCGATTCGGCAACAGAAATTTTCACTCCCGACCCGGAGTCCGTCGAGGATGCACGGCGCGTACTCGCGGCACTCGAGGAGGCAGCCGACCGTGGCGACGGAGCCGCGGAACTCGACGGCCGGATGCTCGACGAGGCACTGGCCGTCTCGGCGCGGCGTGTGCTGGCCAAGGCGGGTCCGGCATGACCCGGGTCGTCGCCGTGGGCGGGCCGTACTTCGACGACCTCGCCGTCGGCCAACGGTTCGACGACGCGCCCTCGGTCACCATCACCGACGGAATGGCCGCCGCACATCAGGCCATCCTGGGCGATCGAATGCGGTTGTCGCTCGACACGGAGTTGGCCCGGCGTGTGACGGGCGTGGCAGCACCGGTCGCCCACCCCGGGCTGGTCTGCGACCTGGCCATCGGCCAGTCCACTCTCGCCACCCATCACGTCAAGGCCAACCTGTTCTATCGCGGACTCCGATTTCTCCGGTACCCGCACGTCGGCGACACACTCGCCACCACGACCGAGGTCGTCGGACTGCGGGAGAACTCGGCCAAGCCGGGGCGGGCACCGACCGGGCTGGCCGCACTGCACATCGTCACCACCGATCAACAAGGTCGACGCGTGCTGGACTTCCACCGATGCGCGATGTTGCCGCTGAGCGCCGGCCCGAAACCCGACCGCACACCCGCCGCCGACGACCTCGCCGACATCGGCGACACGTCGTCGGAACCCGTGCTGCCCGACTGGGATCTGTCCGAGTACCGAAACTCTCTGCCCGGACAGCACTTCTCCCCAGACCTGCGCGACACCGTCTTCACCTCGAGCGGGGACGTGGTGTCCAGCGCCCCCGAACTCGCGCGACTCACCCTCAACATCGCGGCCACCCACCATGACGCCCGCGTCGGGCAGCAGGGGCGACTGGTGTACGGCGGCCACACGATCGGCCTCGCGCTGGCCCAAGCCACTCGAGCCCTACCCAACCTCCTGACCGTGCTGGACTGGGAAGGGTGCGATCACACCGGCCCGGTGCACGAGGGCGACACCCTCACAAGCGACCTACACGTCGAGACCGCCACCACACTCGACACCGGCGGCGGCATCCTCGGACTGCGCTCGACGGTGGTGGCCGAGGAACCCGACGGAACCCGACGTCCCGTACTCGACTGGCGCTTTCGCGCCTTGATGGCCTGATCAGAGGAGCCACACATGACCAACCCCGCCCCTCCCCTCGCCGGTCTGCACGTCGTCGAGGTGTCGAGTTTCATCGCCTCCCCACTGGCCGGACTCACGTTGTCGCAGTTGGGTGCCGACGTCACCCGGGTCGACCCGATCGGTGGTGCGGCAGACGTCCATCGGTGGCCGGTGACGGCAGACGGCAAGTCGATCTACTGGACCGGCCTCAACAAGGGCAAACGATCGGTGACCGCCGATCTGCGCAGCGACGACGGACAGAGAATGGTGCAGCGGATGGTCGCCGACTCGGGACCCGGCGGCGGAATCCTGCTGACCAATCAGGCCGGACGATCCTGGATGAGCCACGAGACCCTCTCGGCGCTGCGGCCCGATGTCATCACCGTGGAGATCCTCGGCCGCACCGACGGCACCCCGGGCGTCGACTACACGGTCAACGCGGGCCTCGGATTCCCGCAGATCACAGGCCCTACCTCCCATGCGGATCCGGTCAACCATGCGCTCCCGGCCTGGGATGTGGCCTGCGGGCTGTATGCGGCGCTGGCCATTTCGTCCGCGGTGCGGCGTCGGGAACAGTCCGGCGTCGGGGCACAGATCACGCTGCCGCTCGAGGACACCGCGCTGTCGATCGCGAGCGCGCTGGGATATCTGACCGAGCCGCAGGTCAACGGCCACGGCCGCTCCGGCACCGGAAACGACGTGTACGGCACGTACGGAACCGATTTCGCCACCGCAGACGGTGGCCGATTCATGATCGTCGCGCTGACACCTCGACACTTCCGCGACCTGCTGGAGCTCACCGGAGTCGGTGATGCGGTGGCCGCCGTGGAGAAGGCACTCGGCGCCGACTTCGGCCGCGAGGACGACCGGTTCACGCACCGCACCGTGCTCAACGGGCTGATCGCCCCCTGGTTTGCCGCCCGGTCGACAGCGGACGTGGCAGCGGCGCTGGAGAAGTCGTCGGTGCTGTCACAGCGCTACCGCACCTTCGACGAGGTGGTCGCCGACGGCGACCTGAGCACCAATCCGATGTTCAGCGCACTGGATCAACCCGGCATCGGCACCTTCCTCGCCGCCGGCCTGCCCGCCGCCTTCGACGGCGAGCACTACACCACCGGCCCCGCCCGCGCCCTCGGCGCCGACACCCCTCGCAAGTAACCCAAGCAACTCGACCCACGGAGGCCGCGAAACTGCGTTCCGTCGGCCTCCGTGCCGGCCGCGATGTCCGGTCGGGTTACCGGTGGTTCTCCTCGAGCTCCGCGAGGATGGCTTGGGTGTGTTGGCCCAGCGCGGGCACATCACCCATCGGGAGCTCGACGTCGGCGAAGGTCATCGGCGGCAGTACCGCACGTATCGGGCCGGCCTCGGTACCGACCTCGCGCCATCGGTCGCGTTCGGCGAGCTGCGGATGCGCGACGACGCCGTCGAGCTCGCGGATCTCGGCGGCCGGTACCCCGGCCGACGCGAGGGCCTCGTCGAGCTCGGCCGTGGTGAATCTCTTGGTTTCGGCGGCGACGAGGTCGTCGACCTCGCCGCGCCGCCGGACCCGCTCGATGTTGGTGGCATAACGCGGATCGTCGGCCAACTCCGGGCGGCCCAAGACGTCGTCGATCAGCACCCGCCAACCACGGTCGTTCTGCACGCCGATGAGGATCTCCCCGTCACGTGTCGGGTAGCGGTCATACGGCACGATCGCGGCATGGCCGACCCCCGAACGCGGGATCTGACGGTCACCGTAGAGCCGCATGTACAGCGGATGACCCATCCATTCGACCGTCGCGTCGAACATCGACACCGCCACCGCGGCGCCCGCGCCGGTGGTCGCACGCCGGAGCAGGGCGCTGAGCACCGAGGTCAGCGCGTACATACCGGCCGCGATGTCGGAGGTCGGGACCCCGGTCTTCGCGGCCTCGTCGGCAGAACCGGTCACCGAGATCAACCCGGTCTCGGCCTGTACGAGCATGTCGTAGGCCTTGCGCTCGCGGTACGGTCCGGCGTCGCCGTACCCGGACATGTCGACCACCACCAGACCGGGATTGTTCCGACGTAAGTCCTCCGCACCGAATCCGAGCCGCGCCGCCGCCCCGGGCGCGAGATTCTGCAGGAACACGTCGGCGCGCGCGATCAACCGTCGGAGCACATCACGTCCGGCATCGGTCTTCAGATCCAGCTCCATCGACTCCTTGCCGCGGTTCAGCCATACGAAGTGCGACGCCAGACCGTGCACGGCGTCGTCGTAGTCCCGGGCGAAGTCGCCCTCGCCGACCCGCTCGATCTTGATCACCCGCGCTCCTAGATCGGCGAGGTGGCGGGTGGCCAGCGGTGCGGCCACCGCCTGTTCCAGGGCGATGACGGTGATCCCGGCCAGTGGCGGGCCCGCAGAGTTGTCGATCACCGGGCAACAATCGCCCGGCCACGACCACCGCGTCAACCGGTACGTTCCCTGACGCACGTGATTGCGCATAGGCAGTTCCTCATCGAGCGTGAGCCGGACCCACTTTGAACGCGATCCGGGGCACGTGGTCGGATGGAAGTTGATGCGCGCAACTGTCTGAAGCTGCGGGCGACGATCTGGAGGTGCAGATGACCACGATCGAGGTCACCGGACATCGTCAACGTGAGGCGTGGGCAGAGAAGGTCCTGCCGCCGGTCGAGGAGGTCCGCCCGGGACTCTGGTCCATCCCCGTACCGATGGCTCCCAACCCTCTGCGGTACGTCCTGATCTACGCTCTGGTGCTGCCCGACGGCATCGCCCTGATCGACACCGGTTGGCCATCCGACGACGCCTGGCAGGCGTTGGTCGACGGAATCCATGCGACTGGCCACGACATCACCGAGGTCCGACACGTCTCGATCACCCATCTGCATCCCGACCATTTCGGTCTGGTGCCACGGCTGCTCGAACACGTCGATCCCGTCCTGGCGATGCATCACAATGATGCCCGCCACCTGCACCACGTCACCGAGGCCGAACTCGAGCGCCAGATCGCGACGGCCCGACACGAGCTCGAGGCGCTGGGCGCACCCGATGTCGTCGACAACGGCTTCCGACACATCGCCCGCCTGCCCAAGGGCCGCACGATCGACGTCGAGCTCGACCATGACGATCCACTCGACCTGCCCGACTGGAACGTCCGCGCATTGTGGACACCCGGTCATACCGCCGGACATCTGTGCTTTGCCGACGACGACGCCGGCGTCATCTTCACCGGCGACCACCTGCTGCCACGGATCAGCCCGAACGTCTCGACCAATGCGTTCCAGGCCCACAATCCGCTCGACCAGTACCTCGTTTCGCTGGCACACACCGAAAAACTCCCCGACCTCGAGGCGCTCCCCTCCCACGAGTACCGGTTCCGCGGACTCGCCGACCGTGTCACCGACCTCCTCGACCACCACGAACAGCGACTCCGGGAAATCACCACGGCGGTCGTCGACAATCCGGAGAGCACCGCGTGGGAGATCACCCGGTCGGTCACATGGTCGCGGCCGTTCGAACAGCTCGGCACGGACCTGGCGCGGATGGCCATGCGCGAGACCCATGCGCACCTCGTCGTCCTGGAACAACGCGGCGTCCTCACTCCGACCGAAGGCTCGCCCGTCCGCTGGAATCACGCTGCATCCGCCGCCGGCCCCACCGCTGACAGGAGTGTCCGATGAGTTCGGTGACCACCGAGTTCGCCGACGGCGTCGCCGTCATCACCATCAACCGTCCCGAGGCCAAGAACGCGGTCAACCTCGACGTCGCCGAGGGTATCGCGGCGGCCGTCGAGGAACTCGACGCCCGCGACGACCTGACGGTCGGCATCCTGACCGGCGCGGGCGGGACCTTCTGCGCCGGCATGGACCTCAAGGGCTTCACCCGCGGTGAGCGTCCATTTGTATCGGGCCGCGGCTTCGGCGGACTCGTGGAGGCCCCACCGAGCAAACCACTCATCGCCGCCGTCGAGGGCTGGGCACTGGCCGGAGGGTGCGAACTTGCGCTGTCCGCCGACCTGATCGTGGCCGCTCGCGACGCGCGGTTCGGCCTGCCCGAGGTCAGGCGCGGTCTGGTCGCCGCTGCCGGCGGCTTGTTGCGGCTGCCCAAGATCCTGCCGTACCAGCTCGCTATGGAGATCGCATTGACCGGCGAACCTCTCAGCGCGGCACGCGCACACGAGTTCGGGCTGGTGAACCGGCTGACCGAGCCGGGCGATGCCCTCGCTGGAGCACGACAGCTCGCGGCGACGGTCGCCGCGAACGGGCCGATGGCCGTCCGCGCCACCAAACAGGTCCTGTCGATGGCGATCGGCTACACCGACGCGGACCTGATCACCGAGCAGCGCCGCCACATCGACCCGGTCTTCGCCTCACAGGACGCCCAGGAGGGCGCGCTCGCCTTCGCCGAGAAGCGCGCTCCCCGGTGGACCGGGAAGTGAACGCTCGCCGGTGACCGAGCGCACACCGGTCACCGAGACCTCCGTACGATGAGTCCGTGGACCTGCACCTCGTCACCTACTTCGTCGCGGTGGTCGATCATGGCGGGATCACGAAGGCAGCCCAGTCGCTCTACATCTCGCAACCGTCGTTGTCACAGGCGATCCGAACCTTGGAGCGCCGACTCGGAGTCACCCTGTTCGACCGCTCCGGACGACGACTCGAACTGACCGAAGCGGGTCGCAAAGTCGAGGTCGCGGCACGCCGCATCCTCGACGACGTGGACCGCGCCAAGGCACGGGTCGCCGCCGTCCGTGAGCTTCGCTCGGGTCGCGTCGACGTGGTCACCCACAGCGCGTTCAGCATCGATCCGATGGTGGAGATCGTTCGCGTCTTCCGCGAACGCTTCGGCCACCTCGCCGCGCGCATCGTGGCCGCCGATGGCCCGAGTGGAGTTCTCGCGACGCTCCGCCGAGGGGATGCGGAGATCGGTCTGATGGACGCCTCGGCCGACCACGCCTCGTTCACGGCCATCCCGCTCGGCACACAGGAACTCGTCCTCGCGGTCCCGCCGGAGCGTGCCTTCGACCTGCCGGATCCGCTGTCCCGAACCGATGTTCGCGACATCCCGCTGGTGCTCGACATGGCCGATCCGGGCACTGCCGAGGTGCTCGCCGACGTGATCGCCGAGAACGGCCGCAATGTGGTCGTCGACTGCGCCCACCCCACCGCGACCTGGGACCTGGTCACTCGCGGCACCGGCGCCACCGTTGCCCCCGATATCGTTGCGCGGCAACAGATGCCCGGCGCACTCCGGTTTCGGATCGAACCACCGCTCACCCGCGGATTCGGGCTGGTGTTGCGCTCGGGCCGGCCGTCACCGGCAGCGATGGCTTTCATCTCGGTCGCACGCGGCCTCTTCGGCACCCAACCCGCACAGCCGTCCGCCGAACTGACCGACGTCGGTGATTGGTGATTCTGTGGAGCTACGTCAGATCGAGTACTTCCTCGCCGTCGTCGAGCACCAGGGCATCGGGGGCGCGGCAGGCGCGCTCGGGGTCGCCCAACCCACCGTCTCGCAGGCGCTGCGAGCGCTGGAACGGGAGTTGGGGGTACAGCTCTTTCACCGGATCGGACGCGGCATGGTACTCAGCTCCGCCGGACGGTCGATGGTGGGCCCGGCACGCCAGATCGTGCGTGACGTCGATGCCGTCGGAGATCTGCTGGCGGCCCCCTCCGACGAGTTGACCGGGCGACTCGACATCCTCGCGGTACCGTCGGTGGCGTCGGGTCCACTCGTCGACCTCCTGGTCCGCTTCCGATCCGAATACCCAGGTGTCACGGTACGTTTCGGCGAACTCCGAGACGAGACCCAAGCAGCGTCGACGATCGAGGACGGTCACTGTGAGTTCGCTGTCGCCCATCTGCCGATCGCCGGCGACGACCTCGAGGTCGTCGTGGTGGGTGAACAGGAGTACCTGCTCATCTATCCACCCGGGACCCCGGTACCCGACGGCCCGATCCCCCTCGAGGAGTTGCCGCCGGTGCCGATGGTGTTCGTGCCGCGGGGCCAGTCGGTCGCCGACGAGATCGAGGAGGCGATCCGCGTCGCCGGGGCCCGACCGCCGCTGGCCGTCCTCTCCGAGCATCGGGAGGAACGACTCCCGATGGTGCTCGCCGGCATCGGTGGGACGATGCTGGAGAAGTCGATGGCCGAGGCCGCCGCCGACCGCGCCGTCGTACGGACGGTGCAGCCCCGATTCGTCCGTCCGTTCGCGATTGCTTACGACCCCACCACTGTCTCCCCGGTCGGCCAGGCCTTCGTGGACCTGATCCGCACGGTCCTCGAAGCGAATGGGCGCTGATTGCGAAGGCGCGCTATGCCACCCGCTCGAAGACTGCCGCTAGTCCCTGCCCGCCACCGATGCACATCGTCTCCAGGCCGTAGCGCACCTGCCGGCGATCCATCTCCCGAGCCAGCGTCGCCAGCATGCGAACACCGGTGGCCCCCACCGGATGTCCCAGTGAGATACCAGAGCCGTGCACATTGGTGCGGTCGAAGTCGCCGCCGCTGCCGAACCGGCCGAAACCCCATTCCCGAGTGACAGCCAGTGCCTGCGCCGCGAACGCCTCGTTGAGTTCGATGAGGTCGATGTCCGACAGGGCCAGACCGGCCTTCGCGAGGGCCTTCTCGGTGGCGGGCACCGGGCCGATACCCATGGTGCGCGGCGGCACGCCGGCGACCGCCCAGGACACCAGGCGCACCAATGGCTTCAGACCGTGCTCGCGCGCGATCTCCGAAGTTGTCACGATACACATCGACGCGGCGTCGTTCTGCCCGCTCGCGTTGCCCGCGGTCACCGTGGCGTCCGGATCGGCTTTGGCCATGATGGGCCTGAGCTTGGCGAGCGATTCGAGAGAGACGTCGGGACGCGGATGCTCATCGGTGTCGATGACCTGATCGCCACCGCGACCCGAGACCGTCACCGGGACGATCTCCTCAGCCAGGATGCCATCCTTCTGCGCGCCTACCGCCCGCAAATGGGAGTGCACGGCGAGCTCGTCCTGCTCCGCACGGCTGATCTGGTACTGGGCGCGAAGGTTCTCGGCGGTCTCGATCATGCCACCAGGCACCGGATAGTTCGCGCCGCCGGCGGTGGACCTGGCGCGAACCAGGCTGTCGTGCATGGCGATACCCGACCGGGCGCCACCCCATCGCATATCGACGGAGTAGAACGACGCATTGCTCATCGACTCGGTGCCACCTGCCACGACGACATCGTGGTCACCGCCCGCGACCTGGAAACCCGCCTGGATGACGGCCTGCAGACCCGACCCGCATCGTCGGTCGATGTGCATACCGCCCACCGTGACCGGCAACCCGGCGTCGAGCGCCACCACCCTCCCGATCGCCGGCGCTTCACTGTTGCCGTTGCAGTGTCCGAGAATCACATCCTCGACGGCCTCCGGAGCAAGTCCCGACCGATCGAGCATCCCCCGCAGCGCCGTCACCCCGAGGTCGACGGCGGTGAGATTCTTGAACATCCCGCCGTACCTACCGATCGGTGTGCGTACGGGTTCACAGATGACAACGTCTCTCATGGTGGGCCTTTCGGTGATCGATAATCGGATCTGATGGTTGTCACATGAACCGTCCGCCAGTCACCTCCAGCACGGTTCCGGTCATGTAGGACGACATATCCGAGGCGAGGAAGAGTGCCACGGAGGCCACCTCGTCGACCTCACCGGCGCGTTGCATCGGGATCTCCGCCATCTTCTGATCCCAGGCCTTCTGCGGCATCGCCTCGGTCATCGCCGAGCGGATCAGCCCGGGTTGAATGGCATTGACCCGGACACCGTGATGTGCCATCTCCTTTGCCGCAGCCTTCGACATGCCGACGATCCCTGCCTTGGCGGCCGAGTAGTTGGTCTGACCGACCATGCCGACTTTGCCGGACAGCGACGAGATGTTCACGATCGCACCACGTTTGGCCTCCCGCATGATCGCAGCAGCCTTGCGGGTGCCGTTCCATGTGCCCTTCAGGTGAACCGAGACGACGAGATCGAAATCCTCCTCGCTCATCGTTCGCATCGTCGCGTCGCGGGTGATGCCGGCGTTGTTCACCATCACGTCCAGCGAACCGAAGCTGTCGACGGCGTCGGCGAGCAGGGTGTCCATTTCTCCCGCATCGGTGACATTGCATCGCACCGCCCGCGCGACCTCGGGGCCACCGAGTTTGTCCGCCGCGGCCGACGCGGCGTCGAGGTTCAGATCCCCGAGGACGACGCGCGCCCCCGCATCCACGAAACACCGGGCGATCTCGAAGCCGATGCCCTGGGCGGCGCCGGTGATCACCGCGGTTCGTCCGTCGAGCAGATTCTGAGGTGTAGAGGAAGCCATGGGTCGGAATCTACCGCCGACCGGCCACCGGCGGCCCCGTCGATCCATACAAAGCAGCTAAGGGTGCGAGAGGGAGTTCGATGTGGACCGGCACCGCAGAACCCGTCAGAGTGGGAGGATGACCAGTGTCGTGAACACCACCGCCCAGCGCGAGGTCAGCGATGACGACTTCGCCGACATACTCGCGGCGACACGCGAATTCATCCGAGCGAAGGTCGTCCCGCGGGAACAGGAGATTCTCGACCTCGATGCGATCCCCGAGGACATCCGCGCCACCGCCAAGGAAATGGGACTGTTTGGCTATGCGATTCCCCAGCAATGGGGAGGGCTAGGACTCGATCTGACCCAGGATGTCGAACTCGCGATGGAGTTCGGATACACCTCGCTGGCGCTGCGATCGATGTTCGGAACCAACAACGGGATCGCCGGCCAGGTCCTGGTCGGGTTCGGTACCGACGAACAGAAATCCATGTGGCTGGAGAGGATCGCCTCTGGAGAGGTCGTCGCATCGTTCGCACTGACCGAGCCAGGCGCCGGCTCCGATCCCGCCGGACTACGCACCAGAGCGGTTCGCGACGGATCGGATTGGGTCATCAGCGGCGAGAAACGCTTCATCACCAATGCCCCGATCGCCGACCTGTTCGTGGTCTTTGCGCGAACCCGCTCCAAGGACGAGAACGGAACCGGCATCGCGGTGTTCTTGGTTCCCGCCGACACGCCGGGCGTGAGCGTGGGCGCCAAAGACCGCAAGATGGGCCAGGAAGGCGCTTGGACCTCCGATGTCCATTTCGACGATGTCAGGGTGCCGGCTACCGCCCTGGTCGGAGGGAACGAAGATGTCGGTTACCGGGCAGCGATGACCTCGTTGGCGCGTGGCCGCGTACATATCGCCGCGTTGTCGGTGGGGACCGCCCAGCGGGCGCTCGACGAGTCGGTCGCCTGGGCTGCGACGGCGACCCAGGGTGGCACACCCATCGGCGAGTTCCAGCTCGTGCAGGCGATGCTCGCCGATCAGCAGACGGGTGTGATGGCGGGCCGCGCCATGGTGCGCGAGGCAGCCCGCGCCTGGGTGGACAACACGGACCGCCGAATCGCGCCGTCGGCCGCGAAGCTGTTCTGCACCGAGATGGTCGGCAAGGTCGCCGACCTCGCGGTCCAGATCCACGGCGGCAGCGGCTACATGCGCGAGGTTCCGGTGGAGCGGATCTACCGGGATGTCCGGCTGTTGCGGCTCTACGAGGGCACCAGCGAGATCCAGCGCTTGATCGTCGGTGCAAATCTGGTCAAACAGGCACAGAAATCGCGCTGACCTGGCCGTCGCCGGCAGACTCAACAATTTTCGACAATTCGCTTGACTTCGAACGTGAGTTCGAATACCTTGGTTGCCAGCAGGCCGAGATGATGACGATATACCGGACCGGATAAGCACGCACAGGAGCGAATGCGTTGCTCGGCACGGTAGGAAACCCAGAACGGCCGCCTGCATCACCGGTTACACCGGTGCCGTTGTCGTATCTGCTGGGGAGTCGTCATGTCTGTCATCGCTGAAGTGTCTGTATCTGCGGAGCTACCTCCATCTACCGAGTTGTCTGCGGTGGGCTCGGTATTGCGCGAGCTGCGCTGCGATGACCTGTCGGGGCGTGCCACCTTTGACGCCATGGGGCAGATCCTGAGCCTGCGCAACCTCATCGATCACCACGCGGCCCGCCTGGCCGCACAACTCGACCGACTCGGTGTGGCCCGCGACCACGGCCGCAGTACCCGTGAACTGCTCATCGTGATGGGATTCGCACCATCGGTGGCCCAACGCCTGCTGCGTATCGCCGGCTCGCTCGACACACTGCCCACCCTGCACGCGCACGCCGCCGACGCCGCGATCCCCGCCGAACACCTCGACGCCATCGTGCGCGGAGTCAGCCATATCGCCGGCAGATCGGCGGAACCAATCGACGACGCGCTGCGTCTAACCCATGTGACCGATCTTCTCGGACAATACTTTTCCGGCGCCACCCCCGCCGACATCGACACACGCGCCCGCACCCTGGGCAACCAACTCGCCGCCGACACCAACGGCCTACCCGCCGCCGAAGACCGCCAACTCAACGAACTCACCCACCACCGCGACACCGACGGCCGCCTCCACCTCGAGGCCAGCCTCGACCTCGAAGTCGGCGAAAAACTCTGCGCCGCCCTCAACGCCCTCAGCGCACCCCGTCCCCAACCCGACGGCTCTCGCGACCCCCGCACCATCGCCCGCCGCCACGCCGACGCCCTCGACACCATCCTCGACATCGCCGCCCGCATGCCCAGCGACATCGCCAGCGCCGCACCCAAAACCCAGCTCCTACTCACCATCCCCGCCGACACCCCCACCCTGGCCGAACTCGACCTCCTCGGCTCGGTCACCCAAGCGACGCTGCGCCGTCTGTCCTGCGATGCGGCCACCACCACCCTGCTCGTCGACGACGAACGCGTCCCCCTCGACATCAGCCGCGAGAAACGATTCGTCCCG